>NZ_JARKPQ010000323.1 GCF_029975155.1 Propionicimonas sp.
TCCCATGAGCACCATGCCACCGACGGTGTTGGTGTCGCGCTGGTGCACCCCGAGCCAGCCATACCGACTGCCCGAACCGCCACTCTTCGGTTGGCCGTACTCGTCGGTCTCGGTGTAGCTGTCGATTCCGGCTTGGCCGAGCGTGGTGGTGGCCACGATGTCGCCGTGCAGATTCGCCAGTTGCAGCGACACTTCGCTGTCGTTGTTGACCTCGATCGCCAGGCCTCCGGTGAGGTCTGAGACGTACCGCTCCCACAGGGTCGTCCAGGCGGCGGAGGCGTCCGGACGGGTCTTGGTCAACGTCCAGGCCGGGCTGTCAGCGTCGGAATCGTAGTGGTTCAGCGTCTCGACCAGCTGCACCGTGTCGGTGAACGTCTTGATCGTCGACACACGGTCCGAACCGTCCAGGCTGAACGTCTGCTTGCGGGTCTTCACCACCCCTGACGCGTCGTCGGGCACGGCTTGTTGCAGGCTGGCGACCATGTCGTTGGCGGCATAGGTCACGCTCAGGTCGCCGGCCACGGACACCCCGGCCTTGCTGGTGTGCGCCCGCGGCACCGTCGTCGTCCTGCCCAGCCGGTCGTAGACGTAGCCGGCGTTGGTGATCCGGTCCGCGGTGTCGTAGCTGTAGGACAGTGTGGAGGCCGCCGTAGAAGTCTGACAGGCGCCCCCGCTGCCGGGGTTGTAGGTCTTCAGGCTGGTGCGGTTGCTGTCGCCGGTGAAGCTGTAGCTGCGGGTCAGACAGCCGGCCGGACCGATGTCCTCGGCCTTGGAGAGTCGTGCCCGGTCGTCGTAGCTGTACCGCTGGGTATCGCCCGGACCCGTGGCGGTGACCACGCGGCCCAGATGGTCATAGGTCTGGGAGAAGCCCATCACCGGCGTGGTGACGCTACCGACCGTCTGCGAAAAGGCCAGGCTGGTCGGCTGCCCGGCGAGGTTGCGTACCCAGCTCATGGCATAGCCACCCGGCAGCACCTGCCGGATCAGGCCACCGGCGGCATCGTAGGCGCCGGTCACCACGTCGGTGTCACCACTGGCATAGCCCAGGTCGACCCGGGTGGTCAGGCCGCGGCGCTCCGCCTTGCCCTGGTTGTCGGTGCCGTCATAGGTGTAGGTGTAGGTGCCCTTGCCGTCGTTGAAGATCTTGGTGCGCCCGACCGGGTCGTAGGTGGTGATGGCGGTGTTCCCGGTGCCGTCAGTGCCGGTGAGCAGCCGTCCCCACGTGTCGTAGGTGAATGCCTCGGTCACCCCGTTGCCGGTGGTGCTGGTGACCGCACCGGTGGTGGCGTGATAGCTGGTTGTGCCGCTGATCGTGGCGTGGTCGGTCAGAGCGACGCTGCTGCTCGTCTCGCGGCCCCGGTAGTCATAGCCGGTCACGCTGGCGCGGGTCCAGGTGGAGGACGCCTCCTCCAGGCGGGTGGTGGCACCGAGCACGCTGTAGCCCGTCGTGGTCTTGGCGGGGATCGGGTAGCCGGAGGCCGGGTCGCCGGCGGTCTTCACCACACAGGTGTTGCCGGCCCATTCCGGCTTGGATCGGCAGGCGCTGATCTCGGCGCTGGCGTCTGCGGTGTAGTAGACGGTCTTGGTGGAGTAGGTGTCGTTGGCCGAGCCGTCGGTGATCGCCGTGCCGCCAGGGGTGCGGGTCTCCACCACGCGACCCTCAGCGTCGTACCGGGTGATCGCGGTGGCCCAGCCGGAGCCGTCCTGGGTGAGGGTGCGGGTCGGCACCCTCAGTGTCCAGCCGGACGGGTCACCGGACTTCACCGGGTCGTACCGGAAGCGGAGCTTCTTGGTGTCCCAGGTGTTGCCGGTGGCCTTGGGGAAGATGCGGTCGGTGACCGCGACCCGCTGCTCGACGGCAAGCTGGTACCCGCCCATCGGCACCCCACTGGTAGGCCGACCCGGCATCAGTGAGGCCTCCGCCTCGTCGTCGTAGACCGTGCTGGTGACGGTACGGGCCATCACCGACGTGCCGTTCTCCAGCACCACCTGTCGCATCGGGGTGTAGGTCTCTTCGACCCTGGTGCCGGTGTCGTTGTAGACAGTGATGGTGGCGTACTTGTCGGCTGCTGCTGCGGGGTAGGGCTCGGTCAGGGCAAGGGCCCGACCGGCTGCCGACAGCGACCATGTGGTGTTGCCCTGGGCGTCGTAGCGGGTGGAGTCGACCAGCCACTGGCCGGCGCCGTACTGGGCGGCGTTCGTCGTGCGGCCCGCCTGCGAGAAGTAGGAGATGCTCGCCCACGGCCAGTCGGCGTCCGTCGGTGTCGCGGCCGGCACCCGGTCGGGTTCGAACACCGCGGTGGCGCCGGTGGGTGCATCGGCGGCCAACTGGCCCCAGGTGACGACCGAGCCCGAGGTCAGGTCGGGCAGGCCGGCGCCGGACAGCGGCACATCGTAGGCGACCGTCCAGGTGGCGTCCCCGCTGCCCGCACCGGGATCCTGTGCCCGCTTCACGGTGGCCAGGCGGCCGACCTGGTCGTAGCCGAACCGCCACGGCACCAGGCCGGGATCGGTGACCTTGGTCACCACGGTCTTGGAGTTGATCGTCGTGTACTCGTACAGCGTCTTGCGACCCGCGCCCGCGTCGCCGGCAGCGTTCGGCTCCCACGACTCGGTCAGCCGGCCCTGCGCGTCATAGCCGTACCCAGCCACGTCGATGGTGGCCATGGCCGCACCCGAGCCTGGTTTCCCGTCGCTACCCGGCTTGGGGTCCCACGCGACGTACTGGACCTTCGTCAGCCGGGCTCCGCCGTTGATGGTGGCGTAGGTGAACTTGAGCGCGCGGCATCCCTTGGCCTGGGTGGCGGCCGTACAGGTCACTCCGGTCGGGGCCGGCGCCAGAACCCAGGTGACCAGCCCGTTGCCGTCCCGGATGAACTGGACGGTGGAGTTGTTCTCGGGCTCGACGGTCTTGTGGGTGGACCAGACACCCGCGGTGGTGCGCTGGAACTCGGTGACGGTGCCGTCCTGCTCGGTGAGGGTGAGCGTGTGACTGATCCCGGTGCCGCCACCTGTGGCCAGCTTCAGCGTGTCGAGGTTGAGCGCAGTCTCGCCGACCCCGAGGTAGTTCCCGACCTTCAGCGACCCCTTGGTGCCGGAGGAATGGGCATAGACCTCAGCGTCGCCATCGGGAGAAGTGAGAATGATCGTGCCGTCGATGCCCGTGTTGTCGGTGACCACATAGCCCGCGACGCCGGCGCCCTCCCCGGCGAAGTCTGCGGTCCAGCCGGGCCCGAACACGCCCGCCGGGCCGGCCAGGTCACCGGTGAGTGTCCCGTGGGTCCGGCCGACCGTCAGGTTCCCGCCGGTCCCCGGCACCGACACGTCGGTCTCGGACACCTGGAACTCTCCGGTGAACAGCGCCAGCGTGCCCGCCCCCACCTCCTGGGTCGGGTACGAACCGCCGAACGCGTGCGGGATCAACACCACGCGCTGTAGCGGCGAGGGCATCGTCACGTTGCCGGGATAGGTGAACACCACGCGGAGCTGCACCGTCGACGGCACGCTGATGCCGGTCTCCTTGCTCGGCGTCCAGGTCAGCAGGGGGATCTGGGACAGCGGGCTGGTGGCCTGGAGCGTGCCCGTCCAGGTCGCGCCGGTGGACTTCAGCTGGAGCTTGGACGCGGCCGTCCAGCCGGTGGAGGTGTCGCCCTCGACATTCGGGGCATACCGCCATTCCACTCGCGCGCTCGTCGCACCACCGGCCGCGATCGCCTGCACCGGGAAGGTCGACGTGGACCGGTCGTCCAGCATCGGCTGAGTGACCGCAGCGGTACCGATGCCGAAGGTGAACGTCCTCCAGCCGCTCGGCACGCCGGCCCGGTTCCGTGCCCTGGCCTCGACCCGGACCACGCCGTTGACTGGCACCGGAATCGCGCTCGTCGTGCCACTGCCCGCCGAAGCGACCACCGCCGGCTGGTCCTCCACGGTTCCGGCGTTGGTGCGGCGCCACTCGAAATCGGCCACTCCGGAGGCGGCGAACGTACAGGTCGTCGAGGCCGACACCCGGCTGGCCAGCCAGGTGTCGTTCCCGTAGCCGACACACGTGATGGACGGCGTCGTCGGCGCGCTCACGTCCACGCCCATCGCGGTCCACGCCGACCACTCCCCCGCCAGTCCGTGCTCGTCCGTGGCCCGTGCCCGGACCACGTAGGACGACCCATTGGTCAGCGCACTGCTCACCTGGCAACCGGCACTCGCGCCAGCCGCGACCTGGGCGGTCGCGCAGGTGGCGACATTCGCGGTCGCGGCGGCGGACGTGCGGACCTCGAAGCTGTAGGCCACCTTCGACGCCTCGGCGTCAGCCGCCGACGTGGTCAGGGTCGGCGACGCCTGTGCGGTCCAGATCTTGCCGTCGAACGTGCGCGACCCGCTCACCGAAGGAACAGCCGCGGTCTGCGGGGCGCTGTTGTAGGTCAGCGTGAGATACGGCGTCTGAGCCGTCGAGACACAGCTGGTGTGGGACGGGTCGGGGTTCACCGAGCAGAATCGACGCTCATAGCTGACATCGGGGGCCTTCTCCGAAGGCACATTCAACTGGAAGCCGTTGTTCGCGTAACCACCGGCCGCGGGGCCATCCGCCCACGCCTGCACCATCCTGGTCACATCAGCAGACACATAGCCGTTCGGCGCACTGCAGCCGTCTCCACCGACGTTCTTGGTCAGCGTCGAGGACAGGCCCGACGTGCTCAGCGCGACCGGCTTGTTCGAGTACAGCGTCGTGGTATCGCTCCAGGCATCCCGCAACAGGTGGATGTTCATCGTCCGCGACGAGCACGATCCCGAGGCGTACTGGAACAGGAACATCTTGGCCGACAGGATCGTACGTCCGGCGATCTGGCCGTTGGGCCACTGCAAGTAGCTGATCGTGGGATTGTCGTTCGGGCTTCCGTCCAGCCGACCGGTCATCAGCCGGTAGCCGTTCTCGATCCAGGTGGTGTCGCGCCGCACCCAGGTGTCCTGGGACGGAGACATCGGCGACAGCTCAGGATCGACGATGATCGGGTAGACCACGTCGGGGTCGTCCACCAGCTCGCTCGGCGTCGTGAGCGTGACGTCCTGATCGACCCGGTCACCCTTCGTGGCGGTCTCCTCCACGGTCGCCTCGACCGGCACGACCTCGATCGGGTCACCCCACTTGTCCAGGCGCCCGTCCCACGCCAGCAACGACGCGGTGTGCCCGGCGGCGTCATTGCCGTCACTGAACACCAACTGGCCCTCATCGGTCTGGGACAACTCCACGCCCTCGGTGCGCACACTCACGGTGAACTCCGGCACCACGGCGTCCGCGGTGTTGATCCGAATCCGGGTCGACACCCCCAGAACCGTCGCTGTGACCAGCAGATCCACGCCCTCGCTCACGGCGTAGGTGGCGGTCGGGCCGTCCACCGAAGGCGTGGGCAGCGCCTCCGGCCAGGACCAGATCGTCGAACCTCCGCCGGGCAGGTCCAGCCGGGCGAACTCCCGCGCGCCACCGCCGTCGATCACCACCGACGACGGGGACGCCTTCGGCGCGAAACCGCCCTTGGCCCGCTCGACCAGGCTGTAGTCGACGTCGATCCACTTCCCGTCGGCGTTCTGCACCCACACCGGCGCCGCGTGGGACTCCTGCTCCACGGTGCCGTCCGGGTTCACCAAGACCCGAACCTGCCCCGTCCGCTGAGAAAGATCCTCCGCCGCCACGTCCAGCATTCGCGCGGTCACGCCCGCCGACACCACGTCCGGACGATCCGGCACCCCGTCGCCATCGGAGTCGGCCGCCGCCACCGCGCTCGGGGCCTCCGACGGGGACGGCGTCGGTTCCGGCGACTCCGCGTTCGCCATCGGCACCTCACTGCCGAAGCACAAGGCGATCGACAACACGCCGGTCAGGAACAGGACCAGCCAGCGTGGTAGCGCAACACCGGCACGGGACATCGGCAAACGCAACATTGAGTCGCCCTTCAGCAGGGGCCTGCGCTCCATAGGTCGCAGGCCGGGGGTGAAAGCTGGTGCGCACATCCAAGCACGGCTGTTGCGGGTCTGTCAGACGTTTCTGGGAAATCTTGTTGGTGGGGGCGGGGGCGTCTCGACAGGCTCGACGAGCGGTTGGGGGCGGGCGATTTGAGGGTGGGGGCCCTTCGTGACGGTCTCGCTCGTTCCTCACGGGACCTCCTCAGGGACCGTTCCTTGGGGGTCTGTGGCGGCGGGCGGAAGAAGTTATCCACAGATTTCGCCGAGGGGCTGGCGCGGTACGGGCCGCGGGGAGCAGGTTGGGGGCCTCACCCCAGGAGACAACGATGGATCCAGCCTTTGCGACCTGCCGGGCGGCGCCGCCGTCGCGGCCGCCGGCACTGCCGCTGCGCGAACCCCTCTGGTTCGACGAGCCGGCACAGCCCGTCCTGCCGCTCACGCTCGTGCCTGAGGTGGTCGAGGCCACCGAGGCACCAGTCGATCCCGAGTTGCGCCAGCTCGCGGCATCGCTGATGGCCGGTCTGGTGGAAGTCCTCGCGGGACGTCGCTCCACCCAGCAGCTTGAGCTCTGGGTCGTGCCGGACGTGCTCAGTCTGCTCGAACACCTGCGCCGGGCTCGCGACGGTGACGGGATCAGGCTGCGGTCCGTCCGGGTGCAGGCACCGTCCGCGACGGCCCTGGAGGTGTCAGCTCATCTGGCCCAGGGGGATGCGTCCCGGGCAGCGGCGCTGCGGATCAGCCGGCGGCGCGGCCGCTGGGTGGCCACCCACCTGGTGATCGCCCTGCGTCCGCGGGTTGTGCACCGTGCGGGGTGGGTCAACCCGTTCGGGGACTGAGGGCCCTTCGTGACGCGTCCTCGTTCCTCGGACGCTCCTCAGGGACCGTGGGACGGCCGGTCAGGCGGACCTGCCGTGGCACATCTTGAACTTCTTGCCGGAGCCGCAGGGGCAGGGGGCGTTGCGGCCGACGCCGGCGTACGGGTCGGTGTCCGAGGCGGCCGGGCCCTGCTTCGTGGCCTCGCCGGTCTCGCTCGGGGCGGAGTACGCCATCGCCCGGGCAGCCCGGGGCTGCAGGCCCTTGGCCTTCAACGTCGGACGCTTCGTCAGCGCCGGTTCCTCGGGCAGCGGCACGTGGTGCTGCTCGATGCTCTCGGTGCCGAGGTCGGGGATGTCGTCGTCCGGGCCGGAGGCCAGCAGGTCGCCCGCGGTCACCGGGCGTCCGTTCGACCCCGCGACCAGGCCCACCTGGGGCGCCGGCTCGACCTGCACCTGCAGGTTGTAGAGGTAGCCGACGACCTCCTCCATGAAGGCTTCCATCATGGCGTTGAACATGTCGCCGCCCTCGCGCTGGTACTCGACCAGCGGATCGCGCTGCGCCATCGCGCGCAGGCCGATGCCCTCGCGCAGGTAGTCCATCTCGTACAGATGCTCGCGCCACTTGCGGTCCAGCACGGTCAGCAGCACCTGCCGCTCGAACTCCCGCATGGTCTCCTCGCCGAGCGCCTCGGTCCGGGCGTCGTAGGCGGCCTGCGCGTCGGCCTGGAAGTCCTCGACCAGCTGCTCGACGGTCAGGTCGGCCCGCCCGGCGTAGTCGGCGATGTCGAGGCTGACCGGGTACAGCGTGCGCAGCTGCGTCCACAGCGCCTCGAGATCCCAGTCCTCGACGAAGCCCTCGGTGAGACCGCGGACGTACTGCTCGACCACGGTGTTCACGGTGCCGCGCAGCTGCTCCTCGACGTCCGCGCCCTCCAGGACGCGCCGCCGGTCCGAGTAGATCGCGTGCCGCTGCCGGTTCATCACGTCGTCGTACTTCAGCACGTTCTTGCGCATCTCGAAGTTCATCGCCTCGACCTGCTCCTGCGCCTGCTGCACCGACTTGCTGACCCGGTTGTTCTCGATCGGCATGTCGTCGGGCACCTTCAGGGTCTGCAGCACCCAGTCGATGATGTCCGACTTGAACAGCCGCATCAGGTCGTCGCCCAGCGACAGGTAGAACCGGCTCTCGCCCGGGTCGCCCTGACGGCCGGAGCGGCCACGCAGCTGGTTGTCGATCCGGCGGGACTCGTGCCGCTCCGAGCCGATCACGTACAGCCCGCCCAGCTCGACGACCTCGTCGTGTTCCTCCGCCACCTGCTGCTCGATCGCGCTCAGCGCCTCGGGCCAGGCGGCCTCGTACTCCTCGGCGTGCTCGACCGGGTCGAGGCCCTTGCCGCGCAGCACCTGGTCGGCCAGGAACTCGGGGTTGCCGCCCAGGATGATGTCCGTACCGCGGCCGGCCATGTTCGTGGCCACGGTGACCGCGCCCTTGCGGCCGGCGAGCGCGACGATCGCCGCCTCACGCGCGTGGTTCTTCGCGTTCAGCACCTCGTGCTTCACCCCGGCCTGCTTGAGCAGCCGGCTGAGCACCTCGGACTTCGCGACGCTCGCGGTGCCCAGCAGGATCGGCTGACCCGCCTGGTGCCGGGGCACCACGTCCTCGACGATCGCGGCGAACTTCGCCTCCTCGGTGCGGTAGATCAGGTCGGACTGGTCGACCCGGATCATCGGCTTGTTGGTGTCGATCGGCAGGACGCCGAGGCCGTAGATCTTCTGAAACTCCGACTCCTCGGTCTTGGCCGTGCCGGTCATGCCCGCGAGCTTGTCGTACATGCGGAAGTAGTTCTGGAGGGTAATCGTGGCGAGCGTCTGGTACTCGTCCTTGATCTCCACGCCCTCCTTGGCCTCCAGCGCCTGGTGCAGACCTTCGTTGTAGCGCCGGCCGATCAGGGTGCGTCCGGTGTGCTCGTCGACGATGAGCACCTCGCCGTCCATGATCACGTAGTCCTTGTCGCGCTTGAACAGCTCCTTGGCCTTGATCGCGTTGTTCAGGTAGGAGATCAGCGGCGTGTTCGCGGACTCGTACAGGTTCTCGATGCCCAGCCGGTCCTCGACGGCGGTGATCCCGTCCTCGAGCACCGAGACCGTCCGCTTCTTCTCGTCCACCTCGTAGTGGGTGTCGCGCTTGAGGCTGCGGACGAGCTTGGCGAACTCGGGGTACCAGGACGAGTTGTCCTCCGACGGGCCGGAGATGATCAGCGGCGTCCGGGCCTCGTCGACCAGGATCGAGTCGACCTCGTCCACGATGGCGTAGTGATGGCCGCGCTGCACGCAGTCGTCGATGGACAGCGCCATGTTGTCGCGCAGGTAGTCGAAGCCGAACTCGTTGTTCGTGCCGTAGGTGATGTCGCAGGCGTACGCCTCGCGCCGCTCGGCCGGCGTCATCGCCGACAGGATCGCGCCGACCCTCAGCCCCAGGAAGTGGTGGATGCGGCCCATCTGCTCCGACTGGAACTGGGCCAGGTAGTCGTTCACGGTGACGACGTGGACGCCCTTGCCGGACAGCGCGTTCAGGTAGGACGCGAGCACCGCGACGAGGGTCTTGCCCTCGCCGGTCTTCATCTCGGCGATGTTGCACCAGTGCAGTGCGGCGGCGCCCTCGATCTGGACGTCGAAGTGCCGCTTGCCCAGCACCCGCTTCGACGCCTCGCGGACGGTGGCGAACGCCTCCGGCATCAGATCGTCGAGCGGTTCACCGTTCTCCAGGCGCTCCCGGAACGCCGCGGTCTGGCCGCGCAGCTCGTCGTCCGACATGGCCTCGAAGTCGGGTTCGATCAAGTTCACCTGCGCCGAGACGACCCTCAGCTTCTTCAGCTGCCGGCCCTCGCCCATGTGCAGCATCTTGTCCAGTAGACCCACGGCGACCGTGCTTCCTGTCTCGGTTGATTGCGGTGCGATCCTCGCGGCGCACCCGCCCTATCCTACGGGCTGCGGCCAATCCGGAGGTCACCGCAGCCCGCATCGAGGCCGTCTGAGGTGCGGATCAGACTTATCACCGAAACAAACCAGTGGGAGGATTCCCCAATCACCATTGAGAAAGGACTCCCATGAAGCGACTGCTCGGCTTCGCCGCGGCCGCGTCCGCCGTGGCGCTGATGCTCACTGGCTGCGCCAACTACTCCCAGCCGTCCGGCGCCGCCCCTGCGACCCAGATCAAGGACCTGGCCGATCTGAAGGGCAAGACCCTCGCTGTGCAGACCGACACCACGGGCCAGAAGTACGCCGAGGACCACAAGGCAGAGTTCGGCTACGAGATCAAGGTGTTCGACGACCTGCCCGGCACCGCCAACGCCGTCCTGGCCGGCACCGCCGACGCCGCGATCAACGACAACGGCGTCCTCTACGACTTCGCCAAGCAGAACCCCACCACCGAGGTGGTCAAGGAGTTCGCGACCGGCGAGCAGTACGGCTTCAACGTCGGCAAGACCAACCAGGGCCTGCTGAACGCGGCCAACGAAGCGCTCGCCGAGGCCAAGAAGGACGGCACGTACAACACCATCTACCAGAAGTGGTTCGGCACGGACGCGCCGAAGGACGTCCTCGACAACAACACGCCGACCACCTCCGGCGACGCCAAGCCGACTCTGGTCGACCCGAAGTCGCTGACCGTGTGCACCCACCTGGCCTACCGGCCGTTCCAGTACCTCGACGAGGACAACACCACGATCATCGGCTTCGACGTGGACCTGGTCGACGTCATCGCCAAGAAGCTGGGCGTGACCCAGAAGATCATCGACATCGAGTTCGGCCAGATCACCTCCGGTGCGGTCTTCCCGGCCAAGAAGTGCGACCTGGGCGCCGCGGCGATCACGATCACGGAGGAGCGCAACGCCGCCGCTCCGTTCACCGATCCGTACTTCGACGCCACGCAGGCACTGCTGGTGAAGAAGTCCTGACCTGACGCACACCAGCCGGCCGGGACCGACCACGACAGGACGGTTCCCGGCCGTTGCGAGGACGGAGGAACCATGTCAGTCAGCGCAGCCACTGCTGCCCCACCCAAGAAGAAGCTGTCCCCGCGCAAGCGCGCCCGGCGAATCCGGATCGTCCAGTACGTGGTGCTGGCCCTGCTGGTGGTTCTCGCGGCAGTGACCATCGACGGGCGTGCGATCCAGCAGGTGTTCTTCCGTCCCGACCTGATCGCCCGGACGATCGGCCCCGCTCTCGGCATGGCCTTCCTCAACACGATCATCTACACGGCGGGAGCCTTCGTGCTCGGCCTCGCCCTCGGCACCGTGCTCGCGTTGATGAAGCTGTCCCAGATCGGCCCGTACCGGTGGCTCGCCACCATCTACACCGAGTTCTTCCGCGGCCTGCCCGCGATCATCGTCTTCCTCGCGTTCAGCCTGCTGGGCACCGCGCTGCCGGGCTTCACCGGCTTCCCCTTCCCGCCGTACGGAACCGTGTGGATCGCGCTGGGCATGGTGTCCGCCGCCTACATGTCCGAGACGATCCGCGCCGGGATCCAGGCGGTGCCCAAGGGGCAGATCGAGGCCGCCCGCTCGCTCGGCATGCCGTCGGGCATGGCCATGCAGCGGATCATCCTGCCGCAGGCGTTCCGGATCATCACGCCGCCGCTGACCAACGAACTGGTGCTGCTCACCAAGGACTCCTCCCTGGTCTACGTGATCGGCCTCACCACCGCCGGGTACGAGCTCACCAAGTTCGGCCGGGACCTGGCGAACACCACCGCGAACATCACCCCGCTGATGGTGGCAGGCTTCTGCTACCTCGTGCTCACCGTCCCGCTGAGCTACCTGGTCAGGCGGATGGAGAACCGGCAACGGAAGGCGACCCGATGACCCAGATCCCCACCGGCGACCGCAACGACGAGATCCAGATCTACGACCTGCACAAGAGCTTCGGCGACCTCGAGGTGCTGCAGGGCATCACCACGACGATCCACCGCGGCGAGGTGGTCTGTGTGATCGGCCCGTCCGGATCGGGCAAGTCCACGCTGCTGCGCTGCGTGAACCTGCTCGAGCAGCCCACCAGCGGCCGGATCTTCATCCTCAACGAGGAGATCACCGATCCCGACGCCGACGTCGACCGGCTGCGCACGCTGATGGGCATGGTCTTCCAGTCGTTCAACCTGTTCCCGCACCTCACCGCGCTGCAGAACTGCACGATCGCGCTGATCCGCGTGCTCGGCAAGGACCCGGCGGAGGCCCGGCGGATCGCGCAGGAGAACCTGGAGAAGGTGGGCCTCGGTGACCGCGGCGGCTCCTACCCCGCGCAGTTGTCCGGTGGCCAGCAGCAGCGGGTGGCGATCGCCCGCGCGCTCAGCATGGACCCGGAGATGATGCTGTTCGACGAGCCGACCTCCGCGCTCGACCCGGAGCTCGTCGGCGACGTGCTCTCGGTCATGCGCGAGCTGGCCGACGGCGGCATGACGATGATGGTCGTGACCCACGAGATGGCCTTCGCCCGCGACGTGGCCGACCGCGTCATCTTCATGGACGGTGGCGTGGTCGTCGAGGAGGGCACGCCCGACGAGGTCATCGGCAACCCGAAGGAGGAGCGGACGCGGACGTTCCTCGCTCGCGTGCTGGACCCCACCCACGTCCACGCGGGCGACGAGGACCGCGCCTACGCCGAACGGCACAAGCGACGTCCCGACAAGGACGGCGAAGGCGAGATCCCGGCGGCCAACTGGTACCACAGCACGCCGGGCGGCGGCTGACCGGGATCAGGCCATAACCGCAGCCAGGCTCGCCGCCAGCGTGCCGGCGCCCACGACGACCACGTCGTCCAGGCCCAGCCAGTCGGCGAGGCGGCGCAGCTCGGCAGCCAGCCGGACGGCGGTCTCGGGCTCGGCCGCGCCGTCCTCCAGCCAGGCCGACTGGACGAGCAGCGCGGACGCCTTCCGGTCGGCCTTGAGGTCGACGCGGGCGGCGATGGCATCGTCCATCACGAACAGGTAGACGTAGTAGCCGTGCACGCGCTCGTGCTTCGGCGTGTACAGCCCGATCCGGTAGTGGGTGCCGAAGGTGTCCCGCAGCCGGTCACGGTCGAAGACGAGGGTGTCGAACGGTGCCACCAGGGCGTCCACGCTCACCCGGCGGGGACGGGACGCGGCTGACCACAGGTAGGCCGGCGCGGACCAGCCCTTCACGCTCACCAGCTCGACCTCGCCCGTCCGGACCAGCACGTCGAGCGCGGCCTTGGTGGCCGCCCGGTCGGTGTAGAAGTACTCGGCGAGCCAGCGCTCGGTGAACACGCCCAGCGCGGACGCAGCCCGCCGGGCCAGCGCCAGCCGGGCCTCGTCCCCGGTCGGTGTGGGGGTCTCGAAGACAGCCTTCGGCAGCACCCGGGACGGCAGGTCGTAGCGGCGCTCGAACTGGGTGTTCCGCCCCGCGCTGGTCAGCTCGCCGACGTAGAACAGCCACTCGCACGCGTGCTTCACCGCCGACCAGTTCCACCAGCTGCCCCGTACCCGGGTCTCCTCGTGCTCGACCTGACGGGCCGTGAGCGGCCCGCGCTCCGACACCTGGTCGTACACCTTCTCGATGAGGCCCGGGTGCTCGGCCAGCAGGCGCTGACTCCACCCCTCCCGTCGCTGCCGGTGGGACTCCGCCCGCCAGCGCAGCGCGGGCTGCAGCTGCACGTCGATCAGGCAGGCGGCGTGCCCCCAGAACTCGTAGACCCGCCGCGGCGCGGAATTCGCCGCCCGGTCGAGCAGGCCGCGGTCGTAGGGGCCGAGCCGGGCGAACAGCGGCATGTAGTGTGCGCGGACGCAGACGTTCACCGAGTCGATCTGGAGCTGGCCGAGCCGGCTCACCACCTGCTGCACCTGCCGCATCGTCGGTTCCGCCGCGGGCCGCCGTCCGAGGCCCTGGGCAGCGAGCATGATCCGGCGGGCCTGGGCGGCGGTCAACGATGCGGTCACGCCGGGCAGCCTAGCGACGGGCTCCGACAGCGGTCATCAGCCGGCAACCGACCTCGTCGAACGGCGCCTGGCTGACCCGGAGCCGCATCCTGGCGCGATTCAGCCACCCTGTGTCTCCCACCTGGCTCTCCTGTCACAGCCGAGCACTGGCGTGGCCGGATCACGACAGTCCTGGCCGCAGCGCGATGATCCGGCGCCCTGGCGTGATCCGGCCACTCTGCGCTCGGTGCGTGACTGGTGTGACCGGCGGGACGCCCAGCACGGCCAAATCGCGACATCGGCGCCGCGGCTGCTCACCCTCGATCCACCCCCGCACCGGCCTGGCTACGTCACCGCAGGGATCCCGGGTCAAGCCCGGGATGACAAGAAGGCGCCCTTCGTGACGCCGCTCAGAGGACGTTGGGTTACAGCATCGGCACCAGGTCGGCGACGGAGTCCAGGACGATGCTCGGACGGTAGGGGTAGAGCTCGACCTCTTCGCGGGCGGTCACGCCGGACAGCACCAGGACGGTCAGCAGGCCGGCCTCCATGCCGGCGACGATGTCGGTGTCCATCCGGTCGCCGATCATGGCCGTGGTCTCCGAGTGCGCCTCGATCCGGTTCATCGCCGAGCGGAACATCATCGGGTTGGGCTTGCCGACCACATACGGCTGCCGGTTGGTGGCCGCGGTGATCATCGCCGCCACGGCACCGGTCGCCGGGAGCAGACCGGTCGGTGACGGGCCGGTCGTGTCGGGATTCGTCACGATGAACCGGGCGCCGGCGTTGATCAGCCGGATCGCGTTGGTGATCGCCTCGAACGAGTAGTTGCGGGTCTCTCCCAGCACCACGTAGGCGGGGTTCGCGTCGGTCAGCACGAACCCGGCGTCGTGCAGCGCGGTGGTGATCCCCGCCTCGCCGATCACGAACGCGGTCTTCTCCCCCGGCTGGCCCTTCAGGAAGGCGCCGGTGGCCATCGCCGACGTCCACAGGTTCTGCTCGGGCACCGGCAGCCCCGAGCGCGCCAGCCGGGCGGCCAGGTCCCGCGGCGTGTAGGTGGAGTTGTTGGTCAGCACCAGGAACCGGCGGGAGGTGTCCACCCAGCGCTGCAGCAGCTCCACCGCCCCGGGGATCGGCTCCTCCTCGTGCACCAGCACGCCGTCCATGTCGGTGAGGAAGCATTCGATGTCGCGGACGTTCCGGTTCGGCATGGCCCAAGTCTTTCATTCCCGTGAGTCGGACGGCACGCGAGGCGGCATCTCGACAAGCTCGATGAGCGGTAGTGGGGTGGGGACGAGCGGTAGTGGGGCGCGATGAGCGGTAGTGGGGCTCGGTGAGCGGTGACGAAGTGGAACGAGCGGCCGGTGACGCGCGATGAGCGGTGGAGGGGTGGGGATGGGCGAGAATGTGGTCCTACGGCAAGAAGGAGTCCAGGCATGAGCTCACCCGTCCGACGTCCGCGGCGGCTGCGGACCACTCCGGCGATCCGCCGGCTGGTGGCGGAGACCCGCGTCCATCCCGCGCAGCTGCTGCTGCCGGTGTTCGTCGCGGACGGAATCAGCGAGCCCCGGCCGATCAGCTCGTTGCCCGGACTGGTGCAGCACACCCTCGACTCCGTGCGGGCGGAGGCGTCCCGGGCCGCCGCCGCGGGTGTCGGCGGCATCGTGCTGTTCGGCGTGCCGGAGCCGGACGACAAGGACGCCTCGGGCTCGGTCGGGTGGGCCGCGGACGGCATCCTGAACCGCGCCGTCGCCGCCGTCCGCCACGAGGTCGGCGACGATCTCGTCGTGATCGCCGACACCTGCCTGGACGAGTTCACCGACCACGGTCACTGCGGTGTGCTGGCCGAGGACGGGACCGTCGACAACGACGCCACCGTGGAGCTGTACGTCCGCCAGGCGGTGTCCCAGGCCGAGGCCGGAGCCCACCTCGTCTCCCCCTCCGGAATGATGGACGGCCAGGTCGCCGCGATCCGCTCCGGACTAGACCTCGCCGGCCACGAGGACGTCGGCATCCTCGCCTACGCCGTGAAGTACGCCTCGGCCTTCTACGGGCCGTTCCGCGAAGCCGTCGGCTCCTCCCTCGTCGGCGACCGGCGCACCTACCAGCAGGACCCGGCCAACCGCCGCGAGGGTCGCCTCGAGGCGGCCCTCGACGAGCTCGAGGGTGCCGACATCGTGATGGTGAAGCCCGCCAGCCACTACCTCGACGTGCTCGCCGACGTCGCTGCCCGCGCGGCCGTCCCGGTCGCGGCGTACCAGGTCTCCGGCGAGTACGCGATGATCGCCGCCGCGGCCGAGCGTGGCTGGATCGACCGGCAGGCAGCGCTCACCGAGGCCACGACCGCGATCGTCCGGGCCGGCGCAGACATCGTGCTGACCTACGCCGCCCTCGACCTCGCGGGGTGGCTGCGATGACCAGCAACTCCGAGGCTTTCGACCGGGCTCGCGCCGTGATCCCCGGCGGGGTGTCCTCGCCGGTGCGCGCGTTCGGCTCCGTCGGCGGGACCCCGGTCTTCGTCGCCCGCGCGGACGGCGCGCACCTGTACGACGTCGCCGGCCGCGAGTACGTCGACGTCGTCGGCTCGTGGGGACCGGCGATCCTCGGTCACGCCCACCCGGAGGTGGTCGCCGCCGTCCAGGCCGCGGCGGCGCACGGGCTGTCCTTCGGCGCCCCCACGCTGGCGGAGGCCGAGCTGGCGGAGCTGGTCAGGGACCGGGTGCCGCTGGCCCGGAAGGTGCGGTTCGTCTCCACCGGCACGGAGGCGTGCATGACCGCCGTCCGGCTGGCCCGGGGTGCGACCGGACGCGACCTCGTGGTGAAGTTCGCCGGCTGCTACCACGGTCACTCCGACGCCCTGCTGGCCGCCGCCGGCTCCGGCCTGGCCACCGCCGGCCTGCCCGGTTCGGCGGGCGTGCCCGCCGCAGCGACCGCACAGACCCTGGTGGTGCCCTACAACGACCCGGACGCGATCCGCGAGGTCTTCGACCGGCGCGGCGCCGAGATCGCGGCCGTGATCACCGAGCCCGCGGCAGCCAACATGGGCGTCGTGCCGCCGGCGCCCGGCTTCAACGAGCTGCTGCGCGAGCTGACCGCCGCGCACGGCGCCCTGCTGGTCTACGACGAGGTGCTCACCGGCTTCCGGGTATCGCCCGCGGGCTGGTGGGGTCACGAGGGACGGGCCGTCGCACCCGATCTGTTCACCTTCGGCAAGGTGGTCGGTGGCGGCATGCCCCTCGCCGCGATCGGTGGCCGGGCCGAGCTGCTCGACCTGCTGGCCCCCGTCGGACCGGTCTACCAGGCCGGCACGCTGTCCGGGAACCCGCTGGCCACCGCGGCCGGCATCGCCACCCTGCGGCTCGCGGACGGCGACGTCTACGCCCGGGTGGACGCGGCGGCGACCCGGTTGGCCTCCGAGGTGACCGCGGCGCTCACCGCAGCGGGCGTGCCGCACGTCCTGCAGTCCGCGGCGTCCCTGTTCAGCGTGTTCTGGGGCGTGGACGCGCCGGTGCGCGACTATGCCTCCGCCCAACGTCAGGACGCCGGCGCCTACCGCGCGTTCTTCCACTCGATGCTGGACGCCGGCGTGGCACTGCCACCGTCCGCGTACGAGGCGTGGTTCCTCTCCGCGGTCCACGACGACGCGGTCCTCGATCGGATCGTCGCTGCCCTGCCTGCCGCAGCCCGCGCCGCCGCTAGCTCGAGGTCTTGACCGCCACCCAGCCGCTGCCGGTGCGGCTGTTGCCGTCCACGGTGTAGGTCAGCTTGTAGTAGTAGGTCGTGCCCGGGGCGAGCGAGCAGGTCGTCGGCGTGATCAGCGACGCACCCGTTGCGCACGCCAGCCCGGCGACCGCCTGGACGGCGACCGGGGTGGTGCGCTGGGTGGTCGTGCCGTCGCCGAGCCGTCCGTTCGTGTTCAGGCCCCAGCAGTACGCCGCGTCCCCGGAGACCGCGCAGGTGTGGTAGGTGCCGGTGTTGATCTGGTCGACGGTGCCGGACAGCACGCCGGACGTGGTCACCGCCACCGGGGTCGAGCGGTCGGTGGTGCTGCCGTTGCCCAGCTGGTGGTTGCCGGCCTCGCCCCAGCAGTACGCCTTGCCCGCGGCGATCACGCAGGTGTGGTACAGCCCTGCGGTGAGGCTGCTCAGCGCGCTGCCCGTGCTCCAGGGAAGCGAGGTGACCGCGACCGGGACGGTGGTGTTCGTCGTGGTGTTGTTGCCGAGCTGGCCGGAGGCGTTGTAGCCCCAGCAGTACACCTTCGCGGACGCGATCACGCAGGTGTGCGCCTCGCCGGCCGCGACCGCGGTGACGGTCTGCCCGCCCAGCACCCCGGTGGCGACCGCGGCGACCGGCACCGAGCTGTTGGTCGTGGCGCCGCTGGAGTTGATGCCCAGCTGGCCGGAGACGTTCGAGCCCCAGCAGTACACGGCACCCGCGGCCACGGCACAGGTGTGCGCGGCGCCGGTGGCGATCGCGGTCACGGTCTTGCCGTTCAGCACGCCCTGGACCAGGACCGGCGACGTGCGGGTGGTGGTCGAGCCGTCGCCGATCTGGCCGCGGGAGTTGTCGCCCCAGCAGTAGACCTTGCCGCCGGTCAGGGCGCAGGTGTGCATGTAGCCACTGGCCACCGCGGTGACGTCAGCCAGTGTTCCGGCCGTGACGGGGACGCGGCTGTTGGTCGTGGTGCCGTTGCCCAGCTCGCCATGGCTGTTGTTGCCCCAGCAGTACACGCCGCCATCGGCGATCGCGCAGGTGTGCTGGCCCTCGCCATTGCTCGTCGCCTCCATCCCCGGGACGACCGCGGTGACGGTCTTGTCCGCGAGCACGCCGGTGGCGAGCACCGGGGTCGGCACCGAGCTGCTGGTGGTCGAGTTGTTGCCGAGCTGGCCGTCGGAGTTGTCGCCCCAGCAGTAGGCCGCGCCCTCGAGGACGGCGCAGCTGGAGCCGGTGCCGGCAGCGATCTGGCTGACCGCGAGATTCGACGTCCGCCGCGCGAGGCCGCCGGCGTCCGTCGCGCTGCGGAGCGGGCCCTGGTACACGGTGGTCGGGCTGGAGCCGCTGGAGCTCAGCGAACGCTGCAGGGTGTACTCGGCGTAGGAGTCGGCCAGCTCGCTGACGGCCGACCAGCCCAGCGTGAGCGAGGTCTTCGTCTTCGAGGACGCGGACGGGCTCACGGCCGACCGGGTGTCGGTGGTCGCCTTCACCCAGCCACTGTTCGGAGCGGTCCACGTGCCGATGCTGTAGCCCAGCCGCGCGTAGTAGTCGGTGCCCTGGACCAGCGAGCAGTCGCCGCCGCCGACGCGGACGGCGCCGTCCGGGCAGGTCGCGCCGGTCACCGCGGCGTCGACCGGGACGCTGCTGCTGGAGGACGCCTGGTTGCCCAGCTGGCTGCTGGAGCCCCGGCCCCAGCAGGAACCCGGGGTGTTGCCGGTCGCGCAGGAGAACGTGCTTCCCGCACTGATCGACGTCAGCGTCCGGCCGTTCAGCACGCCGGTCGCCCGGACGGCCACGGGCGCGGTGCGCTGCGTCGTGGTGCCGTCGCCCAGCCGCCCGTCGTCGTTCAGGCCCCAGCAGAACGCCAGGCCGTCGGCCACCGCGCAGGAGTGCGAAGCGCCAGCCGAGACCGCGGTCACCGTCCGGCCGGAGAGCACGCCGGACGCCGTGGTCACCGCGACCGGGGCGGTGCGCTGCGTCGTGGAGCCGTCGCCCAGACGTCCGTTGGTGTTCAGGCCCCAGCAGAACGCCAGGCCATCGGCCGCCGCGCAGGAGTGCGAGGCGCCGGCCGAGACCGACGTCACGGTCCGCCCGTCGAGGAGACCGGAGGCAGTGGTCACGGCCACCGGGACGGTGCGCTGGGTCGTGGAACCGTCACCCAGGCGCCCGTTGGTGTTCAGGCCCCAGCAGAACGCCAGGCCGTCGGCGACCGCACAGGTGTGGGACGTGCCGGCGGAGATCGCGGTCACGGTCCGGCCGGACAGGATGCCGCTGGCCGTGGTGACCGCGACCGGCACGGAGGAGTTGGTGGTCAAGCTGTTGCCGAGTCGGCCGTTGCCGTTGTTCCCCCAGCAGTACGCCGCCGAGTTGGCGATCGCGCAGCTGTGCTGGTCACCGGCGGTGATCGCGGTGACCGTCTTGCCGGACAGCATGCCGGAGGCAGCGGTCACGGCCGTCGGCGTCGAGGTGTTACCGGTGCCGTTGAGGCCCGTCCGGCCACTGCCGCCGTTGCCCCAGCACCAGGCCGCGCCGTTCGCCACCGCGCAGGTGTGGTCGGTGCCCGCGCTGACGTCGGTGACGACCTTGCCCGAAAGGCCCGGCACGAGCGTCGGCGTGCTGGTGCTCGTGGTCGTGCCGAGGCCGAGGGCGCCGTTGTCGCTGCTGCCCCAGCAGTACAGCTGGCCACGGGAGATGCCGCAGGCATGGGTCCCGCCCGCGCTGATCTGGGTGAGGTTCAGGCCGGCCGTGGTCGTCGCCGAGCCCACCGTCTGGGTGTAGCTCGTGGCCGGACCGGTGTAGATGGTGGCCGCGTTGGCGCCGCCGGACGACGTGGCCCCGGTGACCACGTACTGCGGTGTCGCCCAGGAGCCGGACGCCGCCGTCCAGTCGACCGTCGCGGTGGCGGCCGTGGTGCTCGTGGTGGGCGTGATCGCCTTCAGGGTGGCGGCAGTGAAGGTCGCCGTGGCCTTCTCGGTGTCGACGAAGCTCGCCAGGGTCGCCTGCTGCTGCCAGACCAGGCTCATCGCGGCGATGACTCCCACACCGAGCAGGCCGAGCCGGCGGCGACCCGTGCGGGGTACCGGAAGGTAGCGCAGACCCCTCCTCACTGCGCCACCTCCCGGCCGGTGTCCCGCCGGCGCCCGCCGGCGAGCCGGACCACCACCAGTCCGGTACCGATTGCGGCCCCGGCCAGTGCCAGGGTCTGAGTGACGCCGCCGGCGCCGGTGTGGGCGAGGTCGTCGCTCGAACCCGAGCCGTCCCCGTCCCCGTCGCTGACCGCGTCGACGAGCTCTCCGGCGCCCCAGGCCGCGAGCTTGAGATTCGCATGCACGTCCGAGTCCTCGCGGTTGAGCGTCGCCCGCACCTGCACCCAGATCGGGACGCCGGCCTCGGTGACGCCCAGTTCGCGGGTGTCGTCATGTGTCGCCGGCAGGAAGGCCTGGTCCAGGGGTGTGGCCGTGACCCACTGCTGCGCGCCCGGCGCGCACGTCCCGGCCTGCCACCGCTCGGGGCAGGCGGCCACGTCCACGGTGAGGGCGTCGGCGTTGGCCGAGCCGGCCGCGAGGCCGAGGCCCACGTGCACCGCACCCTCCTCCTCACCCCTGGTCGCCACACCGACCTGCCAGAGCACCGGCTCGGCGGGCGTCATGCCGGACATCGCCGCCTCGTCCGAGACGACGGTGAGGACCAGGTGGTCCCCCACGATCTGCCGCTCGGTCTCCGCGGCCTTGGCCTCCGTGCTGCCCAGCAGCGAGGACCCCGCGACCACGGTCGCGGCGGCGATCACGGTCGCCCTGCGCGCCTGCCGGGGCCAGAACGCCCAGGTGACCAGCACTCCGGCCAGCAGCGTGAGCACGCCCATCAGCCGCGGGTCCCGCAGACCCACGAAGTAGCCGGCCACACCGGGCACGGACGCCACCACGAGGCGAGCCTCGGAGATCACGTAGGGCTGGAGGTCCTCGGAGGTGTTCGCGTCGCCGCGCATGGTGATCACCCGGGTGGACGGAGCGCCGGGCAGCGGCGCGATCGACGTGATCCGGTGGGTGATCGGGAGCTGTCCGGGACGCTCCACGGTGGTGATGTCGCCCACCTTGAACTCGCTGGCCGGCTGCAACCGGACCAGAGCCGCCGACCCCGCGGGGATCGTCGGCGACATCGAGCCGGTGGAGAACAGGATGACGGAGAAGCCCCACACGTGCGCGGCCACCGCGGCGCCGAGGCTGACCAGCCCGAGCCCGCCGAGCGTCCACAGCAGCACGTCGACGACGCGCTGCCGGAACGCGCGCAGGCCGTCGTGACGCCCGGCGCGTGCCGGAACGTCGTCGACGGCCCTGCGGGGTCGTGAACTGGCCATGGGGGGTCTCCTATGATCCGAAGCCCCGGCCGGGCCCGTGTGAGCCTGGCCGGGAGCCGGGGGATCGGTCAGGTCAGCTGGCGGTCGAGGTCGCCGTGAAGGTCCACGTGCCGCTGCCGGTCTGGCCCTGGGTGATGGCGCCCGCGGTCACCTTGAAGCACAGATTGACGGTGGCGCCGGCGCTGGTGGTCGGCGTGCCCTTGCTCAGCGTGAACGTGCTGGCGCTGGCCGAGCCGATGGTCGTGCCCGCGGGAACCAGGTTGGTGCCGGCGGCGAGCGCGGCGTCGTCGCACGTCGCGGTCGCGACGGTGGCCAGCTGGTAGGTGAGGCCGGCGACCGAGCCATCCGAGGACGCGGAGAGCGCGACCGTCGCGTTGTTGGTGGTGTTGGCCGCGAGGCGCACCTGGTAGGTCGAGTAGACGGTGCTGCCCGGCTGCAGGTTGTTGAACGGGGTGCTGAACGAGAGCGCCGCGCCCGGCGACGTGGTGTGGTCGCCCCAGTTGGCGCCCTTGTCCGCGCTGCCCTCCATGTTGAACCGGCCGGCGGTGAAGGTGCCGGTGGCGACCTCGGTGTCATTCCATGCGGCCAGGGTGGCCATGGTGCCCACGCCGAGGACGAGTCCTCCGGCGAGGATGGCGGCGACCTTGCGGCCCCTCTGCCGCCTGGTCTCGGTGGTGTCGGTCACTGCTGTGCCTTTCTTGTCGGCCCCAATTGGACGGATGAGTAGCTTGAGAATAGCCAGAGACACATTTTAAAACAAGTCTCCGATGAACCTCGATGGGTCTCGGGGAGGCCTCGCTTAATCTTGGTTAAGGGGCTGAGCGTGAGCGCAGCTGAGGAGCTGAAACCCCTTGTCACCCGCATGAGAGTCACCCGCGCAGGGTCATCGTCACCCATGCGGAGGACATTTGCGAAAAGCCATTTGTCACCCGGTTAGGGACGTACCCCGAACACCACTTGTCACCCATTGGGGGACGCTGCGGATTACAGAATGTCACCCATTCGGGGACGTTTGGGAAACGATGTGACAATGTGGCGGCGGCCACGTGCGGGCGGGATCCGGACCCCTCCGGCGGATCCCGCCTGCACGGCCTGCACCGGCTACTTCGAGGTCGCCGTGAACTGCCAGGTCGACGACCCGGCCTGGTCCTGGGCGAGGTCGCTGCCCGCGGTCACCACGAAGCACAGGTTGACGGCCTGGCCGTCCGCGCCGCCCTCGCCCTTCGCGAGTTCGAAGGTCTGGGCGTCGGACGCCGTCCCGACCGGGCCGGTCGCGACGAGTTCCGTGCCGGTGCTGCCGGCGTCGCAGCCGAACGAGTCGGTCTGGATGAGCCGGTAGCTGAGGTGGCTGGCGTCGCCGGCGGTCACCGGATTGGTCACCGCCACCGTGGCGTCGTTGGTGGTGTCCGCGGTGAGCCGCAGCGCGTAGGGCGCGTAGATCGTGTCGCTCGGCGTCAGGTTGTCGAACGGCGCGGTGAACGTCAGGCTCGCGGCGTCCCCGCTGGTGGCGTGGTCGGCGAAGGCCACGCCGTCGGTCGAGCCCTGCAGCCTGAAGGTGCCGGAGCTGAAGGTGGCGGACGCGTACTCGCTGTCGTTCCACGATGCCAGGGTGGCCATCGTGCCGATGCCGAGAACGAGGCCGCCGGCCAGGACGGCTGCGATCTTGCGGGAGTTCTTCCGCTCGGACGGGTGGGTGTTCGTGGTCATGCTGGTTTCCCCTCTGATGTGCTGGATGAGTACTGCTGGATGTGGTGTTCAGTAGGTCTGGTCGCCGGCTGCCGGAGACGTCCGGACCGGCGGAGTGCGATCAGTCGGCGACGGACTCGGCGGAGAGCTTCCACAGGTAGGAGCCGGTCTGGCCCTGCGGCAGCCGGTCGCCGCCACTGACGGCGAAGCAGAGCGTGAGCTCCTCGCCGGCCTCGTCCACCGTCGCACCCTTCGACAGGCCGACCTTCGGACCCCGGTAGGTGGCGCCGTCCATCGAGAAGCCCATGGAGTTGTCGACGTCGTACGGCTTCCCGGCGCAACTGCCTTCCAGGTCGCGCCAGAGGTACACGGCGACCCCGGTGAGCGCACCGGTCGTGCCGGCGCCCTCGACGCGCACCAGGGCGTTGTGGGTGGTGCCCTTGGCCAGTCGCACCGTGAACTCACCGCCCGCCCAGTCGCCCGGGCTCAGGTTCTCGGCGGGGGCCTCGAAGGTGAGGACGCCAGGCTCGTCCACCGTGGGGTGCTGGGCGTAGGTAAGCCCTCCGTCCGTACTGCCCTCGAGGTCGAAGTGGCCGGCGGTGAAGGTGGCTCCGGCAAACTCGGAGTCGTTCCACGAGGCCAGCGTCGAAATGACACCGACGCTGGCGACCAGGCCGCCCGCGAGCAGTGCGGCGAGCTTTCGGCGGCCGCGGGTCTGCGGCGAATGGATGGGTGTGTTGGCGGTCACGAATAGTGTCTTTCTGTGTCGCGGATGTGCGTTTCGCTGAGATTTGGGCACGCCGAGCAGCCAGCACACGTACTGGACGGCTCTGCGGCGCGTCGGCCACGTCGATGCGCGGCAGAACTGCACGCCGACGATGGCATGCACTCTGTGTGTGCCCGTTCGGGCACCCGTCGGTCGCTACGGCTAGGTGCGACCCGGTTCAGGCGTGATGGCGGTCACGCGACTCCCCCTCCGTTGGCTGTCCCTCATGCCCGCATCGGGCAGTCCCGACAGTAGCGAAAATACGTAGGTTTCGTCGTCTTTGATTAACCGGATACGGCCTTTCCGGCGCAACGCTATACGCAGGTTAACCGCAGGCAAATCAATGTCACCCGGCCGGGTGGTCCTTTCGTCACCCGTTGTGGGACTGAGTATGAGCGCTTCGTCACCCATATTGGGACGTCGCCCAAAATGCCGAAATGTCCCCCATAGGGGGACATTTCGGCAGCTTTGGTGCGAAGTGTTTCAGAAAGAGCGCAGCACCGCTCGGCACCGTTGCGCGGCGACCGCGACCGCGGCCTCCCGCGCCGCGGCCGTCTCGGCGTCCGTGAGCGTCCGGTCGGGTGCCCGGAACCGCAGCGCGAAGGCCAGCGAGCGGTGGCCCGGCGGCACCTGACCGCCGGTGTACACGTCGAACAGGCTGACCGACTCCAGCAGATCGCCGGCTCCGTCCCGCAGGGCCTGCCGTACCTCGCCGACACCCACGCCCGGCGGGACGACGAGGGCCACGTCCTCCTTCGCGACCGGATGCCCGGAGACCGGCGCGATCGAGCCCGCACCGGGCGCCAGCCGGACGAGCGCGTCCAGGTCGAGTTCCACGGCGGCCGTGCGCTCGGGAAGACCGAATGCACGGACGACGTCGGGGTGCAGTTCGCCGGCACAGCCGATCGCCTCGCCGGCGACGACGAGTTCCGCGCACCGTCCGGGGTGCCACGGCTCGCGCTGCGCCGGCCGCCGCTCCACGGTCGCGCCGACCGTGGCCGCGGCCACGTCGGCGAACGCGAAGGCCTGCTGCCACCCTGCCGCGACACCGGCGTCCTGCCACCCGGGCCGGCGCCACTGCCCGCACACGACGCCCGCCAGGTACCGCGGTTGCCGGGGAAGGGCGGCCTCGATCGCGGCGAGCTCCTCCGCCGAGGGACGGCCGTCGACGGACGGGATCGGTGCGGCGTCGCCAGAGCCGGCGAAGAAGACGCTGCCGGCCTCGAAGAGCGCCAGGTCGTCGTTGCCGCGGGACGTGTTGCGTCCGACCGCTGCGAAGAGTCCCGGCAGGATCGACGTGCGCAGGAACGGGGCGGTCTCGGCCAGAGGGTTCGCCAGCCGGACGAGCGCGCGGCGCTCGTCGTCCGCCGGCACGGCCATCCGGTCGAGGTCCTCGACGCTCGCGAACGGGAAGGTGAGCACCTCAACGAAGCCGGCGTGCGCGAGCGCCGCACCGACCGCCCTGCGAGCGCGCTGGCCGACCGTGAGGCCACGTCCCACCGGTGCCGGCGGCACCACCGACGGCAGCGTGTCGAACCCGACCTTGCGGCCCACCTCCTCGACGTAGTCGTACGGATCGCAGAGATCCGGCCGCCAGGTCGGCGGGACCAGGCTCAGCCGAGCCTGCCCTGAGCCTGTCGAAGGGTCGATCTCCACGTCACAACCGCTCGCCCGCAGGATCTCCACCACGCGGTCGGACGCCACGTCCACGCCGAGGATCCGGGACGGCAGGTCGGCGTCGATCGCCTGCACGGGCATCGCGGGCACCGCGCCGACGACGGTCTCCGCCGCCGAGAGCGTGCCACCGGCGAGCTCGACCAGGAGCTTCGCGGCCAGCTGCGCTGCGCTGTAGGCGGCGTTCGGGTCGACACCGCGGTGGAACCGCCGGGACGCCTCCGAAGGCAGGTTGTGCCGGCGCAGCGTGCGCGAGATCGTGGTCGGCTCGAAGTTGGCCGCCTCGATCACCACGTCGGTGGTGGTCTCGCGCAGTTCAGTGGACTGCCCGCCCATCACGCCGGCCAGCCCGATCGGGCCGGTGTCGTCGGTGATCAGCAGATCGTCGGGATCGAGGCTGCGGGTGACGTCGTCCAGGGTCACCAGCCGCTCGCCCGCGGCGGCCTTGCGCACCACGATCGCCCCCGTCAGCAGGGACGCGTCGTAGGCGTGCAGCGGCTGGCCGGTCTCCAGCATCACGTAGTTGGTGATGTCGACAGCCAGTGAGATCGAGCGCATGCCCGACATCACGAGCCGGCGCGCCATCCAGCGCGGAGTCGGACGACTCGGGTCAATGCCGGTCACCGACAATGCCACGAACAACGGACACGCCGGGTCGCTCAGCACGACCGGGTATCCCTCGCTCCGTGCCGGCGGCGTTGCTCGGTTCACCACATCGGTGAATCGAAGGCCCAGACTTTGGCCGGCCTCCCGCGCCAAGCCACGGATACTCAGGCAGTAACCCAGGTCCGGGCTCACGTCGATGTCGAGGACATCGTCGTGCAAGACCAGCTCGGCAGACGGGTCATCGCCGGGTTGCAGCTCGACGCCCTGCTCGCCAATCGCAGGCAGCACGATGATGCCGGAATGATC
>NZ_JARKPQ010000326.1 GCF_029975155.1 Propionicimonas sp.
GCGCACTGCGCGGCGTGTGCGTCTTCAGGATCATGACAAGAAGTGGGTGGAGCTGCGCACGATCCTCGATGAGCAGTTGCTGGCGAAGGACGGTTCGGGTACTCCGCGCAAGATCATCATCTTCACCGAGCACCGCGACACCCTCGACTACCTGCAAGCCAAGATCACCGCCCAGTTCGGCCGCGCCGATTCGGTCATCACGATCCACGGTGGCACCCGCCGCGAAGACCGCAAGCTCGCCCGCGAACGCTTCACCCACAACCCCGACACCGTGGTCCTGCTCGCCACGGACGCCGCCGGCGAAGGCCTGAACCTTCAACGCGCGCACCTGATGGTGAACTACGACCTGCCGTGGAACCCGAACCGCATCGAGCAGCGCTTCGGCCGCATCCACCGCATCGGCCAGCGCGAGGTCTGCCACCTTTGGAACATGGTCGCCCGAGACACCCGCGAGGGCGACGTGTTCACCCGGCTGCTGGCGAAGATCGAGCAGATGTCGATCGCCTACAACGGCAACCTGTTCAACGTGCTCGGTGACGCCGACGCCTTCCAAGAGCGTTCGCTGCGTGACCTGCTGATCGAGGCCATCCGCTACGGCGACCAGCCCCAGGTCAAGGCCAAACTCGACCGGATCATCGACGCCGGCGTCTCCCACGGCCTCGACGAGATGCTCGCCGAGCGCGCGCTCCACCCCGAAATGTTCTCCGCGCTCAACCTCGACGAAGTCCGGGCACGCATGGAGAAGGCCCGAGAGCGACGCCTCCAGCCCGGCTACATTGCAGCCTTCTTCCTCCCCGCGCTCACACGGCTCGGCGGGCGCATCCGCAAGCGAGAGAACGGACGCTATGAGATCACCCGTGTCCCGGCCCGCGTCATCGACACCGCACGTCGCCTCAACCGATGGGCACCCGTCGCTGAACAGTACGAGCGCACCACCTTCGAACTCTCACGCAGGCACCCCGACGGGCTCGCCGAGGCCTCCCTCGTCGCACCGGGCCACCCGCTGCTGCACGCAGTGATCGAGGCCACCATCGACGACCTCGGCCCCACCCTCAAGCAAGGCACCGTGCTGGTCGATCGGCGGAGCAAGCAGACAGATGCGCCGATGCTGATGTTCAGCGTCGAGCAGCGCATCGAGAACACCGCAGCCGACGCCGACACCGTCTCTCACCACTTCGACTACCCACTCCTCGAACAAGACGGCACCGTCACCGTGTCCGCAGCACCTCCGTACCTCGACTACGACCGCCCCGACTCGACCGAGACCGAAGCCATCGCTGAGATCGCAGGCAGCGACTGGGCGCGGCAGAACCACGAGAAGCTCGTGCGCTCTTGGGCCTACCGTGAAGGGCTCCAGCCCCGCATGGACGAGATCAAGACCCGCCTCGACATCGAGACCGCACGGACCCGAGCACAGGTGAAGGATCGCCTGCTCGCGGAGATCAACCACTGGGATCGCGAACACAACCGCCTCGAAGCCCTCGAACGGGGAGGCACCGTCGGCAGGCTCCGCGCCGAGACCGCACGCGTTCGCGCTCGGCAGCTCGATGAGCGGCTGAGTCACCGGCTCGAACAGCTCGATGAGGCCACCAACCTTGTCGCCGTACCTGCCGTCATCCGCGGCGCCGCCCTCGTCATCCCCAGCGCTCTGCTCGCGACCGCCGCCGAGCCCGAAGCTCAGACCTTCGCCCGCCAGACCCAGGAAGTCGAGCGACGAGCAGTCGAAGCCGTGCTTGCCGCCGAGCGGGCACTCGGACGTGAACCTGTCGAGATGCCGCGCAACAACCCCGGCTATGACATCCAGTCCACCGACCAGAGCGGCTTCGTCCACTACATCGAGGTCAAGGGTCGCATCGAAGGTTCCGACACCTTCACCATCACCACGAACGAGATCACCTTCGCCCAGACCCAGGGCGACCGGCACCGGCTCGCCCTGGTCGAGGTCTCAACCAGCGGTGCTGCGCACGACCAGTTGCGCTACGTGAGCGATGCCTTCACCCACCTTGAGCCATCCGCGACTACCCGTTCCTATAACGAGGTCTGGCGCGACTACTGGGAACG
>NZ_JARKPQ010000054.1 GCF_029975155.1 Propionicimonas sp.
AGTGATTTGGTAGGCACATTCCTAGTCCTGAACAAACCCTTTAGCAAGAGGTTTTCCAGAACTTCTTCGATCAATTTCGGCAGCATCGGCGTGTCGTCGGCGTGTCGCGTGACCACCGTGACCAGACGGACCACACCCACCCACCCCAGCAACCCGAGATCCCGACACGCTCGACCACCGGACCCGCCCGGGAACACCCACCATCACCGCAAGGTGGACCAAGACCGCCGACCACGACGGTTTCAGTCCACCTTGCGACGGAGCGGAGGACCCGCGACACCCCAGACGGGCTCAGGGAGCCGAGGAGGCATCGGCAAGCTGACCGGCACGCTCAAGGGCGTCGAGCATGGCCCGGGAGCCGCGGCGCAGCAGGTCCAGGTCGTCCAAGGACAGCAGCTGGATCACCACACCGAGGGCGCGGCCGAACATCGAGTCCATCTGCCGGATCACGTCGCGGCCGGTGTCGGTGGGGTGCAGGCGGCGGACGCGGCGATCGTCCGGATCATCGCTGCGGACGATCAGTCCCTTCTCGACCAGTCGTTCGACCAGGCCGCTGGCGGTGGGGGCGCTCACCCCGAGCCGCTCGCCCAGCTCGTGACCGGCGATCCCCGGCTCCTTCACCACGTGCCCCAGCACGCGCACCTGCTGCATGGTGAGGTCGGGCGGTACCGGCATCGGCCCGACCAGCCCGACGGCGCGATCATGCACCTGCGAGTTCAGGTCGAACAGCTCCTGGACCAGCGCCGCACGCTCGTCGTCGAGCTCCAGCTCCGGGAACGGATGCACCGCAGAATCACTTTCGCTGTCAGAAATAGTTAGAGCTATGCTAACTGATGCGGCCCATCGGGGGCCACGTCTCGTCGCCCGCGAAGGGGAGAAGCAGTGGTTCGTCTGACCAAGGGCAGCCTCGCGCACCGCACCGTGGTGCTGCTGTTGAGCCTGCTGACCATCGGTCTGGGTGTCTACGCGGCGGGCGCGTTGAAGCAGGAGCTGATCCCGTCCATCGACGTGCCCCGCGGCAGCGTGCTGACGATCTACGCCGGCGCCAGCCCGGACGTGGTCGAGGCGCAGCTCTCCAAGCCGATCGAGACCGCGGTGAAGGCCGTCGACGGCGTCACCTCGGTCACGTCCTCCAGCTCGAGCGGCGTCTCCCAGGTCACCGTCCAGTGGGACTACGGACTCGGCGCGGACGACATGGCCGACAAGCTCCGCAGCGCGATCGACTCGATCTCCACGTCCCTGCCCAGCAACGTCGACCCGACCGTGATGACCGGCGGCACCGACGACATCCCGGTGGTCGTGCTGGCGCTCTCCTCCAACGACGACCTGACCGCGCTCTCGAACAAGGTCACCGACGTGGTGGCCCCCGCGCTGCGGACGGTGCCCGGCGTGCGCGACGTCTCCGTGGCCGGCCAGGAACAGCACGAGATCGTCATCACCTACAAGCAGAAGCAGATCGAGAAGTACGGCATCGACCCGAGCCTGATCGGTCAGCTGTTCGCGGCGAACAGCACCGCGATCCCGTCCGGCACGATGCGCACCGACAGCGCGAACTACGACGTCCAGACCGGCACCACCTACTCGAGCGCGGCCGACATCGAGAACCTGATGCTGCAGGGGACGGACGGGCCGGTGAAGCTCAGCGAGGTCGCGACCGTGAAGGAGCAGCCGGTCGAGACCACCAGCATCTCCCGGGTCGGCGGCAAGACCTCGCTCACCCTCTCGGTCACCAAGACCCCGGACGCCAACACGGTCGACGTCGCCCACGGCGTCACCGAACAGCTGGACGGGCTGGCCCGCCAGCTGGGCAACGGCGCCGGCTTCCAGACGGTGTTCGACCAGGCGCCCTACATCGAGGACTCGATCCGCGACCTGAGCACCGAGGGCGGCATCGGCCTGGCCATGGCCGTGCTGGTGATCATGATCTTCCTCGGCTCGATCCGGCCCACGCTGATCACGGCCGTCTCGATCCCGCTGTCGCTGCTGATCGCGCTGATCGGGCTGTGGGTGGGCGGCTACACGCTGAACATCCTCACCCTCGGCGCGCTCACCGTCGCGATCGGACGGGTGGTCGACGACTCGATCGTGGTGATCGAGAACATCAAACGCCACCAGGGCTACGGCGAGTTCGGCCGGCACTCGATCATCAACGCGGTCAAGGAGGTCGCCGGCGCGGTCACCAGCTCGACCTTCACCACGGTCGCGGTGTTCCTGCCGATCGGCCTGGTCGGTGGTCAGGCCGGCGAGATCTTCCGTCCCTTCGCGGTCGCGGTCACGGTCTCGCTGCTGGCTTCGCTGTTCGTGGCGCTGACCGTGGTGCCGGTGTTCGCGTCCTGGTTCATGCGGCCGACCGCGAAGCAGGCGGAGAAGATCCGGGCCGCGCAGGCCTCGGAGGAGAAGGACACCTGGCTGCAGAAGGGCTATCTGCCCGTCCTCGGCTGGGCGCTGCGGCACCGCTGGATCACGCTGTTGCTGGCGTTGGGCGTGTTCGCCGGGACGCTCGCGCTGGCGCCGCAGCTGAAGACCGACTTCATCGGCAACATGGGCACCGAGAGCCTGGCGATCTCACAGAAGCTGCCGTCCGGGACGGGGCTGACCCAGACCGACGAGGCGGCGAAGCGGATCGAGGGCCTGCTCTCGTCCGACCCGTCCGTCCAGACCTACTCCACGAGCATCGGGGGCAGTTCGACCATGGTGTTCCTGGGCAGCCAGGCCGATACCAACCAGGCGTCGTTCACGGTGCCGCTGAAGCCCGGCGCCTCCGCCACCGACACCGCTGCCCGGTTGCGGCAGAGCATCGCCGACCTGGGTCCCGACGTGGGCCAGGTGGAGGTCTCGATCGGGGCGGGCTCCAGTGGCACGTCCGGCGTCGTGGTGTACGTGGAGAGCTCCGACTCCGAACTGCTGACCACGGCCAACGACCGGGTGCTCGAGATGATGAAGACCGTCCCCGGGCTGACGAACGTCACCAGTGACCTCAGCGACGCCCGCGAGATGCTGTCGGTGAACGTCAACGAGCAGAAGGCGGCCGACAAGGGGATGACCCAGGCCTCGATCGGGCAGGCGGTGGCCCGGGCCGTCCGCGGCCAGCAGATCGGCACGCTCGCGCAGGGCGACACCACGCTGAACGTCTACCTGCGCTCGCAGACGCCGGTGAAGGACATCGACGAGCTGCGGGCCATCAAGCTGCCGGTCACCCAGCTGATGAACGCCAACGCCAAGAAGGACGCGGCCGACAAGGTGCAGGAGCGCTCGGAGGCGCTGCAAGACGAGCAGACGGCCGCCGCCACCGACGCCTACAACGAGCAGCTCCGCTCGCTGAAGCAGAACCGGGTCAAGGCCCAGAAGGCCGTCAAGACGCTGAACAAGCAGCTGGCGAAGGCGAAGAACCAGCTGGCGAAGGCGCAGGCCGCCCTGCGACAGGCGATGGCGAACCCCGACCCCAACGATCCCGCCGTCTCGGTGACGGTCTACCAGCTGAGCCAGCAGGTCGCGGGCGCGGCGTCGGCGGTGGCCCAGCTGAGCGCGGCGGCGGCGTCCACCAAGGGCTCGGTGACCGCCCTGGACAAGCAGCTGGATGCGCTGGCCGAGTCGCGGCAGAAGTCGCTGGAGGCGCAGGACAAGCAGCAGTCGATCACGGACGCGTCCAAGGACGCCCAGGAGGCGACCGCGGACGCGATCCCGCTGAGTGCGGTGGCCAGCGTCAAGCTCGTGGAGGCGCCGGCCATGATCACCCGCGTGGACGGTGTCCGCGCGGCCACGCTGACCGCCAGTTCGGAGTCGTCCGACCTCGGCGCGACGACCGCGGAGATCACCGCGGGACTGGCGTCCCTCGACCTCCCGGACGGAGTCACCACCCGGATCGGCGGCGTGTCCCAGCAACAGACCGAGTCGTTCCAGCAGCTGGGGCTGGCCATGCTGATCGCGATCTTCGTGGTCTACCTGATCATGGTGGCGACCTTCGGCTCACTGCTGCAGCCGCTGATCCTGCTGGTGTCGATCCCGTTCGCCGCCACCGGCGCGCTGGGCCTGTCCCTGCTCACCGATACCGCGCTCGGCGTGCCGAGCATGATCGGCCTGCTGATGCTGATCGGCATCGTGGTGACGAACGCGATCGTGCTGATCGACCTGATCAACCAGAAGCGGAAGTCAGGGGCGAGCGTGCCGGCGTCCATCCAGGCGGGGGCGCGGCTGCGGGTGCGCCCGATCATCATGACCGCGCTGGCCACGGTGTTCGCCCTGGTGCCGATGGCCCTGGGACTCACCGGTGGCGGCGTGTTCATCTCCAAGCCGCTGGCGATCGTGGTGATCGGCGGGCTGATCTCGTCCACGCTGCTGACGCTGGTCCTCGTGCCCGTGCTCTACGACCTGCTGGAGACCTGGCGGGAGAACCGGGCCCGGAAGCGCGCGGAGCGGAAGGCCGCGGCCGCACCCGTGAGGCCTGAGCCCATGGTGTGAGTTTGTCCACCTCTGACGGTGGACAAACTCACACCATGGCATCGAGCGGCCGCGCTGCCGGCACTCCTCGGGCTGCCAGGACGTCCAGCACGGCGTCGGGACGGGATGCGCAGGGCACCCGGATCACCTGCTCGCCGGCGGTGAGCACGAGTTCGTGCAGCTGCCGGGGCCGCGTCGGTTCGACCACGCTGTACGAGGTGAGGTTGCCGTAGCCGACGAAGACCGTCGTCCAGGCGTAACCCGGTCCGCGCCAGGGACGCCGCGGCGCACCGCCGTGAACGACCACCAGCTCCCCGCCTGCATCGGCCAGCACCAGGGCCGACGTCAGCACGAAACGCCCGCGGGCGTCCCGGCGCAGGACATTGCGCGGTTCGAAGTGCAGGGGCACCGGCGGCTCGGCGCAGCGGGGACGCAGGCCGGTCAGCGCGTTGCGCAGCGCGATCTCGGTCACCTCGACCGGCGGCATCGGCGGGACGCTCGACGTGGTCGCCCCTGGTGCGCACAGGCCGCGCACCAGGTCGGTGGCGGCATCGACGCGGTACTGGGAGAGCGTGGGGTGCTCCAGATCGAGCCGTGACCCGTCGCGGAGCAGCAGCGACCACCGTCCGACGAGCAGATTCACCAGGGAGGCAACCGCCACCACATCCTGGATCTCGACGACGCGGCGGATCACGGCGTCACCGGGCGCCGCCGGCAACTGCAGCAGGGTCAGCCGATCGGGCTGGATCGCCAGCACGGCTGCGTACAGGTCCTGGCCCGGGCGGACGCGGGCGCGTTCCACCGGGCGCGGGAACTTGAGGGCGAGTTGCGCGGCGCCCAACTCGTCGTGGAACGGCCGAAACCGCGGCGGCATGAGTTCCGGCGAGGTCACCTCGTCGATCCACGGGCCGAACGCGTCGTACTCGCGAAGCTGCTCGGTGGTGGCCGCGGCCCTCCAGTCGACGTCCGGACGCCTATTCCGGGTGAGCAGTGACATCGTTGTCCTCCGATCCGGGTCCTCTGCGGGTGGCAGCCTCTCGCTGCCTGAGGTGGTCTGCGATCAGGTCGAGGCCATCGGCGGCCGCCTCGACGTCGGCCGGGTCCATCGAGTCGAACAGCCGGCGAAACCCGCTGCGCGCCTGGCCGGTCAGGTGATCGACCAGGGCATGTCCTGCCGCGGTCAGCGACACCAGATAGCCGCGCGCATCAGTGGGGACGTCCTCGCGCTCGAGAATGCCCACGCCGAGCAGCCGGCGGATCACGGCCGTCAGGGTGCCCTTGTCGATGTCCAGCCCGCGGCTCAGCTGGGACGGCCGCTGCGGGCCCACGAGGCTGAGTGCCATCACCACGATGATCTCGTGCTCGGAATAGGTGCGCCCGTAGTACTTCGTGCGATGCAGCACGGGATTGATGTGCGCCATGTAGTAGCGCATGAAGCCGTGGAAGGCAGCGTGCAGCCGATCAGCCGGATGCACGCTCTCGGACACAGGACCACCTGTTAGTTGGATTTCAAACAGTATGACTTCCAACCAGTGGCGAGGCAAGGGGATGCGCCGGTCAGGTCCGTCGCCGCCTCGACGACGACGCTCGGCCCGGCTCGCGATGTCAGAGGGCCGTGGCAGAGTGGTCGCACGATGACAGCGGAGGTGCTCGAACGGTTCTCCGTGGCCACCAGGGAGTGGTTCCGGAGCAACTTCGCCGCGCCCACCGCAGCACAGGCCGGCGCGTGGGACGCGATCTCTTCCGGCCGGCACACGCTCGTCGTCGCGCCGACCGGATCTGGCAAGACGCTGTCGGCCTTTCTCTGGGCACTCGATCGGCTGGCCACCGAATCCCCTCCTGAGAAGGCCAGACGCTGCCGGGTGCTGTACATCTCGCCGCTGAAGGCCCTTGCGGTCGACGTGGAACGGAACTTGCGATCGCCACTGGTCGGGATCGGCCACGCGGCTGCGCGGCTGGGGCTGCCGAAGCCGGACGTCCGGGTGGCCGTCCGCTCCGGGGACACCCCCGCGGACGAGCGGCGCGCCTTCGCGCGCGAGCCCGCGGACATCCTGATCACCACCCCGGAATCGCTGTTCCTGCTGCTCACCTCGGCGGCCCGCGACGCACTCCGCAACGTGGAAACGGTGATCATCGACGAGGTGCACGCCGTCGCCGGCACCAAACGCGGCGCGCACCTGGCGCTCAGCCTGGAGCGACTGGACGCGCTGCTCGACCGGCCCGCCCAGCGGATCGGCCTGTCCGCCACCGTCCGGCCGGTCGAGGAGGTCGCCCGCTTCCTGGCCGGCGGACGCGACGTCGCCATCGTCGCTCCGCCCAGCGAGAAGAGGTGGAGCCTCGAGGTCGTCGTCCCTGTGCCCGACCTCGGTGCCGTCGGCCAACCCACCGGAGACCTCTCCGGGCCGGCGGCCGGCGACCCGGAACGCAGCTCGATCTGGCCCCACGTCGAGGAACGGATCGTCGAGGCGATCGCCGAACACTCCTCGACGCTGGTCTTCGTCAACTCCCGCCGTCTCGCCGAGCGCCTCACCGCCCGGCTGAACGAGATCTGGATCGAGCGCCTGGAGCAGAGCGCCCCGGCATCACCCACCACGACCCGCGCCCCCGCGCAGGTGATGGCGCAGTCGGCGATCGCCCACGGCGCACCGCCGGTGCTGGCCAGGGCACACCACGGCTCGGTCAGCCGCGAACAGCGTCAGCTGACCGAGGAGGACCTGAAGGCCGGGCGGCTGCCGGCCGTCGTCGCGACGTCCTCCCTCGAACTGGGCATCGACATGGGTGCGGTCGACCTCGTCGTGCAGGTGGAGGCGCCGCCGTCGGTCGCATCCGGGCTCCAGCGGGTGGGCCGCGCGGGACACCAGGTGGGGGCGGTGTCCCACGGTGTGCTGTTCCCGAAGTTCCGCGGCGACCTCGTCCAGACGGCGGTGATCGTCGAGCGGATGCGGTCCGGTGCGATCGAGGCGCTGCGCATCCCGGCCAACCCGCTCGACGTGCTCGCCCAGCAGATCGTGGCGATGGTCGCGCTCGACGACTGGACGGTCACCGATCTCGAGGCGCTGGTCCGCCGGGCAGCCCCGTTCTCCGGACTCACCCGCGGCGTGCTGGAGTCCGTGCTCGACATGCTCAGCGGACGCTACCCGTCCGACGAGTTCGCGGAACTGCGTCCCCGCCTCGTCTGGGACCGCACCACCGACACCCTCACCGGGCGGCGGGGCGCCCAGCGGCTGGCCGTGACCAGCGGCGGGACCATCCCCGACCGGGGGCTGTACGGGGTGTTCCTCGCCGGTGAGACATCGACGGGCTCAGCCAGCGGGGGGCGCCGGGTCGGCGAGCTCGACGAGGAGATGGTGTACGAGTCGCGGGTGGGCGACGTGTTCGCGCTCGGCACCTCGACGTGGCGGATCGAGGACATCACCCACGACCGGGTCCTGGTCACCCCCGCACCGGGCGCGCCCGCACGGCTGCCCTTCTGGAAGGGCGACTCGCTGGGCCGCCCGGCCGAGCTGGGTGCCGCGGTCGGCGCCTTCGTCCGCGAGGTGGGCGGCCTGCCGCCGGCCGAAGCCCGCGCCCGGGTACAGGCGGCCGGGCTGGACGAGTGGGCGAGCGACAACCTGCTGGGCTACCTGGCCGAGCAGTCCGAGGCGGTCGGACGGCTGCCGCACGACCGGCAGATCGTCGTCGAGCGGTTCCGCGACGAGATCGGCGACTGGCGGGTGGTCGTGCACTCCCCGTTCGGCGCCCAGGTGCACGCCCCCTGGTCGCTGGTCGTCGCCGCCCGGCTGCGCGAACGCTACGGCGTCGACGTGCAGGCCATGCACGCGGACGACGGCCTGGTGTTCTGCCTGCCCGACACCGACTGGCTCGCCGGCGAGTCGATCGAGATCGGTGCAGAGGCCCTTCGTGACGCACTGCTCGAGCTGATCTTCCCCGACCCGGACGAGGTCGCCGCTGCTGTCACCGAGCAGATCGGGGGGTCGGCGCTGTTCGCGTCCCGGTTCCGCGAGTGTGCGGGACGAGCGCTGCTGCTGCCCAAGCGGCGTCCCGACCGGCGGCAGGCGTTGTGGCAGCAGCGGCTGCGCGCGTCCCAGTTGCTGGAGGTGGCGAGCCAGTACCCGAGCTTCCCGATCGTGCTGGAGGCCGTGCGGGAGTGCGTGAACGACGTGTTCGACGTGCCCGGATTGGTGGACCTGCTGCGCGGCGTCCGGTCGCGCACGATCGCGACGGTGGCGGTCGAGACGCCGCACCCCTCGCCGTTCGCGTCCTCGCTGATGTTCGGCTACGTCGCCCAGTTCCTGTACGAGGGCGACTCGCCGCTGGCCGAGCGCCGGGCCGCCGCGCTGTCGCTCGACCCGTCCCTGCTCGCCGAACTGCTCGGCACCACCGAAGGCCTGAGCCTCGCCGAGCTGCTCGACCCGGACGCCCTCACCCGCACCGAGCGGGAGCTGCAACATCTCGTGGACGGGCGCAGAGCACGCGATGCGGACGACCTCAGCGACGTGCTGCGCCAGATCGGTCCGCTGACCACGGTTGCCGTGCAGGCGCGGTGCGCGGAACCGGCAGCGGCCGCGACCTGGCTGGCGGAGCTCGTCCGGCAACGGCGAGTGCTGGAACTGCCCGGTGTCCACGGCTCCCGCTGGGCGGTGATCGAGGACGCCGGCCGGCTCCGGGACGCGCTGGGCGTCGCTCTTCCGGTCGGGGTGCCCGAAGCCCTGCTGGCGCCCGTGCCCGACCCCCTGGGCGACCTGCTCGCCCGCTACGCCCGCAGCCACACGGTGTTCACCGCCGGAGAGGCCGCGGTCTGGCTCGGGATCGGCGGGTCCGTTGCCCGGGACGTGCTGCGCCGGCTCGTCGCCTCGGGCCGGCTCGTGGAGGGCGACCTGCGCCCGCCGGGCTGGCTGCCACCGTCGGAGGACGCCGCCCTTCGCGACGCGTGGTCCTTCGCAAGCTCAGGACAGCTCCTCAGGACCCAGAACGAGCCGGCGTCACGAAGGGCGGCCACCCAGAGCGCCACCGACGAGCCCCCGTTCTGCGACGCGCAGGTGCTGCGGCTGCTCCGGCGCCGATCGCTGGCCGCGCTCCGCGAGGCGGTCGAGCCGGTCGGCGCGCTCGACTACGCGCGCTTCCTGCCGGGCTGGCAGGGCGTGGGCGAGCTGCGTGGCGTGGACGGCGTGCTCCGCGCGGTGGAGCAACTGGCCGGGGTGCCGGTGCCGGCGAGCGCGCTGGAGTCACTGATCCTGCCGGTCCGGGTGCGGGACTACCACTCCAGCCTGCTCGACGAACTGATGTCGTCCGGCGAGGTGGTCTGGCAGGGCCATGGCGCGCTGGCCGGCACGGACGGCTGGGTGTCGCTGCACCCGGCGGAGCTCGCCCCGCTGACGCTGGCGGATCCGCAGCCGGTGCCGGACGGGCTCGGCGCCGCCGTGCTGGAGACGATCGGTGCCGGTGGCTACTTCTTCCGTCCGCTCGCCGCTCAGTTGGGGGTGGCGGACGACGAACTCTCCGCAGCGATCTGGGACCTGGTCTGGGCCGGCCGGCTCGGCAACGACACGCTCGCTCCCCTGCGGGCACTGCTCGGCCAGGGCCGGACGACCCACCGCAGCCGTCCCCAGGCCCCCGCCCGTGGCCGCTACGGCCGACTCGGCGGAGGCCGGCCCAGTCTGCCGCGCGCGCCACTGCCGCTGCGCACCGGTCCTCCCGAGACAGCCGGACGCTGGTCCGCGCTGCCGGCCCCCGAACCAGACGCGGCGGCCCGCGCCGTGGCGAGGGCCGAGGTGCTGCTGGATCGCTACGGCGTGGTCACCCGCGGCAGCGTGATGGCCGAGGACGCCGCCGGCGGCTTCAGCGCGGTGTACCGGGTGCTGGCGACGGCGGAGGAGTCCGGGCGGGTCCGCCGCGGCTACTTCGTCGAGGGGCTCGGCGCGGCCCAGTTCGGCGGCGTCGGCGCGGTGGACCGGCTGCGGTCGCAGGCCCGTCCGCTCGAGGGGGCACCGGTGGGCGGATCGGCCCTGGTGCTCGCGGCCGCCGACCCGGCCAACCCCTACGGCGCCGCACTGGCCTGGCCGCCGCGGCCGGAGACCGGCGACGGCCACGGTCATCTGCCGGGCCGCAAGTCCGGTGCGCTGGTGGTGCTGCTCGACGGGCGGCTGGTGCTCTACGTCGAGCGTGGTGGCCGCACGCTGCTGTCGTGGTCCGACGACCCGGCGCTGCTGGAACCGGCGGCGGTCGCGCTCGCCGGCGCCGTGCACGCGGGCGCGCTGGGCAAGCTCACCGTCGAGCGCGTGGACGGCGAGTCGGTGCTCGGTTCCGATCATCCGCTGGCCCGGGCGCTCGCGTCCGCCGGTTTCGGACTGACCCCGCGCGGGCTCAGGCTGCGGCGGTAGGCCATGCCTGAGGGCGACACCGTCTTCCGCACCTGCGCCCGCCTGCACGAGGCGCTCGCCGGCTCGGTGCTGCTGGCGGCCGAGCTGCGCTGGCCGGGCCTGTCCACCGCACGGCTGGCCGGCATGACCGTCCGGGAGGTCGTGCCGCGCGGCAAGCACATCCTCGTCCGCTTCGAGGAGGGCTGGACGCTGCACTCCCACCTGAAGATGGAGGGCCAGTGGCGGATCGAGCGCACGGAGGGCCGAGGATCGGTCCCTGAGGAGCGTCGCCCTGAGCGTGCGAAGGGCGACGCGTCACGAAGGGCGCCCCACAACCCGCACATCCGCGCGATCCTGACCACCGGGGAATGGACGGCCATCGGGATCCAGCTGGGCCAGCTCGACCTCGTCCGGACCAGCGAGGAGCACACCCTCGTCGGCCACCTCGGGCCGGACATCCTCGACGACGACTTCGACCTCGCCCTGGCCGTCACCAACCTCGCCGCGAGCGGCACCACGGTCGGCGCGGCGCTGCTCGACCAGCGCAACCTCGCCGGCATCGGCACCATGTGGGCCTGCGAGGCACTGTTCCTCCAGCGGCTGAACCCCTGGTCCCAGGACGTCGGGGAGGCCCAGCTCACCGCTCTGGTCGAGCGCGCCCGGCTGCTGATGCGGGCCGGCCTGCCGCACGCCGTCCCCAGCTCGACGGGCAGCCGTCGCGCGGGGGAGAACACCTGGGTCCACGGCCGCTCCGGACGTCCCTGCCGGCGCTGCGGCAGCACCGTCCGCGTCGCCCCGATCGGTCCGCCCACCCGCGAGCGGGCGATGTTCTACTGCCCCACCTGCCAGTCCGGCGTCGCCCCCACGGACGACGGCCGGCCGATCGCCCCGCTGGGCTCGGGGCGGAGCCGCGGCGGCCCGTCCGGATACCGTCGCTGATCACGGAAAGTCGCAATCCGCTCACGCCTGTCACCCCTCTGGGCTACGTTGAGATCCTGGGCTCCCGCAACGAAGCGATGAGCCTTCTGGTTCACCATCGACCCTCTCTTGACAAGGAGAAACGTTGACCAGACCATCCCTCGGCTCCAGGCTGATCCTCGCCACCATCCTCGGCGTGGGCCTGGGCCTCGCCCCATTCACCGCGCCGCCTGCCCACGCCGCCGACGCGGTCACGATCAACCTGCTCAACTTCAACGACTTCCACGGCCGGATCGCCAAGGACCTCACTGTCCAGTTCGCCGGCACGATCGAGAAGTCGCGCGCGGAGTACGGCGAGAGCCACACCCTGCTGTTGTCCGGTGGGGACAACATCGGGGCGTCGCTGTTCCCGTCCGCCACCCAGGCCGACCAGCCCACGATCGACGTGCTGAACGCGCTCGAGGTGAAGGCGTCCGCGGTCGGCAACCACGAGTTCGACAAGGGCTTCGCCGACCTCACCGATCGGGTGATCGGCGCCGGCGCCACCCGCAACGCCGCCTGGGACTACCTGGGCGCCAACGTCTACAAGACCGGCACCACCACGCCCGTCCTGCCGGAGTACCAGGTGTACACGGTGGCGGGCGTGACGGTCGGCGTGATCGGCGCGGTCACCCAGGAGACGCCGTCGCTGGTCTCGTCGATCGGCATCAAGGGGCTCACCTTCGGCGACCCGGTGGCAGCGGTCAACCGGGTGGCCGAGCAGCTGAGTGACGGCAACCCGGCCAACGGGGAGGCGCAGGTGCTCGTGGCCGAGTACCACGAGGGCTCCGCGCTGAGCGCGTCCTCGTCCGTCGACCTCCCGGCGGCCGTCGCGGCGGGCGGGGCGTTCGCGTCCATCGTCGAGGACACCTCGGCCAAGGTGGACGTGATCTTCAACGCCCACACCCACCAGACCTACGCCTGGTCCGCACCGGTCACCGGCGGCACGCGCGCCGTGGTGCAGGCCGGCTCGTACGCCAGCCACATCGGCCAGGTCGTGCTCAGCGTCGACCCCGCGACCGGGAGCGTCGTCGACCACAGCCAGTCGCTGATCACACGCAGCACGGACACCGTGGCCTCGCTGGTCGCCACCTACCCGCGGGCCGCGAAGGTGGACGACCTGACCAACGCTGCGCTCGACCACGCGACGACGGTCGGTGAGGTGAAGGTCGGCAAGATCACCGCCGACGTCACCACCGCGTTCAAGAACGGCACCTACGTCGGCGGCCGCTACACCGCCGCCGTCGCCGACCGGGACGACCGGGCCAAGGAGTCCACGCTGGGCAACCTGGTGGCGGACGCCCTGCTCAAGACCCTGAAGTCGAAGGCCCGCGGCGGAGCCCAGATCGGCGTGGTGAACCCCGGAGGACTGAGGGCGGAGCTGTACCACGCCGCGTCCGGCAGTGAGAAGAAGCCGGGCATCGTCACGCGGGCCGAGGCGAACTCCGTCCTGCCGTTCGTGAACAACCTGTGGACCACGACGCTCACCGGCGCACAGCTGAAATCCGTGCTCGAGGAGCAATGGCAGCCGGACGGCTCGTCCCGTCCGTACCTGCAGCTGGGGCTGTCGGACAACGTCCGCTACACCTATGACCCGGACGCCGACCGCGGCTCGCACATCACCGGCATCTGGGTGAACGGCAAGGCTGTGAAGAGCACCGCCACCTACCGGATCGGCTCGTTCAGCTTCCTGCTGGCCGGTGGCGACAACTTCACGACGTTCGCCAAGGGAACGCACACCCTGGACTCCGGCCTGGTCGACTACGAGGCGTGGATCGACTACCTGAGGGCGAAGTCCCCGGTCAGCCCGTCGTACGTCACCCACGGCGTGGCGGTGGAGGCCGCTCCGACGGCGAAGCTCGGCCAGCGCTACGAGATCGCGGTCTCGGGCCTGAACCTGAACTCGCTCGGTGCGCCGGCGAACACCTGGCTGAAGGTGACCGTCGGCGGCAAGACCGTGGCGCGGAACGTCCCGGTGACCGACGGCGCGGCGACGGTGGCCGTGAAGCTGCCGAACCGTGGCGCGGTCGTGATCACGGCCTACCCGTCCAGGACGGTCGTGCGCGTGCCGGTGAGCATCGGCAAGGGCACCGTCACGGTGATCGACAAGGACGAGGCCCGGACGGTGAAGCGCGGCAAGGCGGTCACGTTCCGCGTCCGCACCGCCGCGCTCGGCGACGGCTTCTGGCCGACCGGGACGGTCAAGGTGTACATCGGCACCCGGGTCGTGGCGAAGGCCACCCTGCGCGCCCGCGACCGCGGTACGAAGAAGCTCACCCTCACCAGGGGTGACCTGCGCCGCTACGGCAGGGGCACGGTGGTCGCGACCGCCAAGCTGGTCTCCTCCAGCAACGCGGAGCCGACCGTCCTGAAGGTGCTGACGCTCACCATCGTGTGAGCTGCTGACCGACTGGGGACAGGTCCCATTCCCGTTCACCCCGCACGTGAACGGGAATGGGACCTGTCCCCGGTGGTTCGCCGGTCAGACGGCGGGGGCGTGAGGCAACGGAGCCATTCGGCGCTCCACCCGCGGGGTGATGGCGAGCCGGATCAGTCCGCACAGCAGGGCGCACGCGGCGGTACCCAGCCACAGCACCTCCCGGCCCGCGGTCTGGAGCACCCAGCCGCCGATCCAGGGACCGACGCAGTAGCCGACGGTGAGGGCAGCCGACACCAGCCCCAGGTACCGTGCACGGGAGCCGGGCTTCGCCAGCGTGCTCATCACGGCGTTGCGCACCGGGGCGTCCATCATCTCGCCGACCGTCCACACGGTCAGGCACAGCAGGATCAGCGCCAGGTGCTGGTGCAGGAACGCGAGCATGCCGTAGCCGAGCGCTGCGACGGCGGCCGCGCGGGCCAGGACGCGCATCCCGCGGCGGCGGGCGATCGCCCGTCCGGCCCTGATCTGGAAGAGCGTCAACAGGGCACCGTTCCAGAAGATGACGTAGCCGTAGAGGTCGGGGCTGTAGCCGCTGGCCTCCATGTCCAGCGGAAGGGTGCCGGTCATCTGCGACAGGCACATCGCGAACAGCAGCGTGGAACTGATCAGGGCGACCGCCAGCCGGTCCCGGGCCGCCAGTGACACCGCGGCCAGCGCGTCCCTCGCCCTCGCGAGCAGCCCACAGTCGGCGGTGGCCGGCAGCGGCGTCCGGTTCGGGGGACGGGAGGCCGGCAGGATCCGCGCGACCAGGACGAGCGCGAGCAGCGTCCCGGCCGCCTCGAGGTGGAACACCCAGTCGAAGGCGAGCACGGCCACCCGTCCGCCGACCAGCGCGGTGAACGCGAAGCCGACATTCAGCGCCCAGTACTCCGCGGCGTACACCTCCGTCCACTGGCGCACCGGGATCGTCCGCACGACCAGGGCGGAGAAGACCGGCTGGACGGCGTTGACGAAGGCGCCGAGCAGGAAGAAGCCGACCATCAGCGACGTCAGGCTGTGCAGGTGCGGGATCGCCGCGGCGCTCAGGGCAGCCCCGCCGAGCAGGGTCAGCACCACCGGCTTCTCGCCGAACCGGTCGGCGATCGCCCCCGCCAGCATCACCGCCACCAGCCCGCCGAGGCCGCGGACGGCGACGAACAGGCCCGCCGTGGTGTAGTCCACGCCGCGGGTCTGGACCAGGTAGAGCGTGAGGAACGGGATCGACAGCTTGGACGCCGCCAGCACCGCCTCGATCAGGACGACGTCCCGCGGCTCCCCGACCAGCACGTCAGAGGACACGAACAAACGCACCCAGCGCATTCAGGCACGCCTCAACTCTCCCGTTGTCACTGCGACGGTCGCCGCCCGGCGGGGCGGCCGACCCGATTACTTGCCCAGGCCCTCGGTGATCCCTCGGACGAAGTGGCGCTGGCCGAACAGGAAGGCGAGCACCATCGGGATCGCCGAGATCGTCAGGCCCGCGAACACCACCGGCCAGTTGGTGGTGAGTTTCGACTGCAACGCCATCAGGCCGACCGGCATGGTCTTGAGGGCGTCGTCCTTGATGAAGACCAGGGCGAAGACGAACTCGTTCCACGAGAACAGGGCCTGCAGGATCGCCGCGGAGATCAGGATCGGGTAGCACAGCGGCAACGTCACCCGCCAGAACATCTGCCACAGCGACGCGCCGTCCACGATCGCCGCGTCCCGCAACTCGGTGGGCAGGTCGATCATGTAGGCCCGGATCAGGAAGGTGGTGAAGGGGATCCGGAAGGCCGTGTAGAGGATGATGATGCCGATCAGGGTGTTGTACAGGTCCAGCGAACGCATGATCCGGAACAGCGGCACGAGCGCGACCGTCTCGGACAGCATCAGGCCACCGAGGATGAGCATCAGCACCGGCTGGCCGAGCGGGATCCGCACCTGCACCAGCGCGAACGCCGCGAAGCTGGAGACCAGCGTCACCAGGATGATCGAGCCGACCGTCACGACCAGCGAGTTCAGGATGTAGTGGACGACCCCGTAGTCCCAGGCCTGCACGTAGTTGCCGAACCGCCACTCCGCGGGCAGCCCCCAGGCGTCCCCGAACAGCTCGGCGTTGGTCTTGAAGCCGGACATGGCCATCCACAGCAGCGGATAGAGCACGACCACCGCCAACGCCGCCAGGACGAGGCCGATCACCACTCGCAGCGGAGTCACCCGCATCCGCCGGTGCCGCACGGCGACGCCGGTGGCGGCCGGGCCCGCCGACAGCTTCGTGACGCTCATTGCTCAACCCTCCGGAGTCTCGAGTAGCCCAGCTGCAGCAGCGCAGCGGTGAAGGTGAAGACGAAGATGACGACGGCCACCACGGTCGCGTAGCCCATGTCGTCGTTCTTGAAGGCCGACTGGTACAGCCACGTGCCCAGCACCTGGCTGGAGTTGTTGGGTCCGCCCTGGGTGGTGGCCATGATCTCGTTGAAGACCAGGAAGGCGCCGGAGATCGTGACGATCATCAACAGCGTGGTCATCTCCCGGACCAGCGGCACGGTCACGGAGAAGAAGGTGCGGATCGCGCCGGCCCCGTCCACGAGGGCCGCCTCGTAGTACTCCTTGGGGATCCGCTGGATGGCGACCACGAAGAGCATGGTGGTGTAGCCGAGGTTCTGCCACTGGCTCATCGCGATCACCGACCCGATGGCGGTCTCCTGCTCGCCGAGCCATGCTCGGGACGACTCCACGCCGAACAGGCCGAGGAAGGCGTTCAGCAGGCCTTCGGGCTGGTAGATGATCCGGAAGAGCAGGCCGACGATCGTGATCGAGATCGTGGCCGGGATGAAGTACACCGTCCGCAGGAAGCCGCGCAGCCGGGGCGCGACCACTCCTTCGAGCAGGGCGGCGAGGACGAGCGCGATGCCCACCTGGAACAGGACCGAGACCACGGCGTACCAGATGTTGTTGACGATCGACGTCCAGAACACCGGGTCGGCGAAGACCCGCTGGTAGTTGTTGAGCCCCACGAACTTGGGCACCGGACGGAACGCGTTCCAGCTGTACAGGCTGAGCCGGAAGTTCTCGATGATGGGGTAGTACACGAACACGAGCAGCAGCACGAGGGCGGGGAGGATCCACGCGTACCCGACAGTCCGCCGCGCCAGTTGTCCTTTCATCTTCCCTCTCTCTGCGATCGGATCCCGGGGACGGGGAGGCGGCCCCGTCCCCGGCTCCGACCAGCGTTGGACCAGGAGCGGCGGCTAGGCCTCGGCCCTGACCTTGGCCGCTGCCGTCCGGACCTTCTCCATCACTGAGGCTGGGGTCTCGTCACCGTTGAGGAGTCCCTCGACACCCGACAGGTAGGCCTGGGCCACCTCCGCGCTGGCGATCGTATCGAGCCAGATCGCCAGTTCGCTGGCCGCCTGGATCTCACCGACGGCCTTCACCGTCGCGGCCGAGGCGTTGTCGGCCGTGGTGGCCCCGGACACCGGGCTCGGCCAGCCGATCACCTTGGTCAGTTCCGCGGCGTTCTCCTTGCTGGTCAGGAACTTCAGGAAGTCCACCGCGATGTCGACGTGCTCGGACTGCGCGTTCACCAGGAAGCCGTCCGGTGCCCCGGTGATCGCGGTCTGGTTGCCGGCGGCACCCTCGACGGCGGGCATCACGAACTGGTCCCAGTTGCCGATGAAGGCCTCGGGAACCGTGCTCTTGTCCTCCAGGTTCACGAACTCGAGGACCTCGATGTACTGCATGGCGGCCTTGCCGTTGGTGAGCTCGGCCTGGGCCGTCTCGTGGGAGATGCCGTTGCTGCCCTTCTTCGCGCACGTGTCGATCAGGTCCTTGAAGGCGGTCAGGGCCTGTTCGTAGCCCGCATCGGTGAACTCGCCGCCGGTCGGCGCGTAGTCCTTGTTACGGACGTCGGCGGGCACGAACTGGGCGTTGAACTGCGTGATGTAGTGGATCGCCGGCCAGCCGTACTGGTTGCCGAAGGCGATCGGGGTGTAGCCGGCCTTCGACAGCGCCGCGCAGCTCGTCTTGAGCTCGGCGAGGGTGGTCGGGACGCTCACGCCCGCCTTCTTGAAGGCTTCGGTGGAGTAGGCGAACACCTTGCCGTTGATGTTGATCGGCACGCCGTAGTACTTGCCCTCGTACTGGTAGGCGCCCAGCGCGGACGCTGCGAGGCTCTTGCCCCAGTCGGTGCCGTCCAGGTACGGGGTGAGGTCGGCCGCGAAGCCGCCCCGGATGAACTTGTTCGCGAAGTCACCGGGCCAGGCGAAGTAGATGTCGGGCAGCTCGTTGGCGCTGGTCAGCACCCGGAGCTGGTCCTTGATCGGCTGGTCGCCGACGGCCTGGTGGTCGATCTCCACGCCGGGGTGCGCGGCCACGTAGTCGGCCACCACCTTGTCGAAGTAGACCTTGTACTTGGGATCGGGCCACTTCTCGAGGAACGAGATCTTGCCCTTGAGTTCACCGGTGCTGGTCGCCCCAGCACTCTCGCTCTGACTTGGTCCGCTGCAGCCTGCGCTGAGGAGCGCAAAGACCATCACGGCGGCGATGCCAACGATGGATCTCTTCTTCACCGGGCTTTCCTTTCTGGTTGTTGTCGGTTGAGCCACTAGGAGGCGAAGCAATGGTCGGGGGCCACGGTCATCCGCTCCGCGGACTCGGCGTAGCCGAAGGCACCGAGCGTGCCGCAGGACTGGGCGGCGAACGCGCTGGCTCGGGCAGCGGCCGCTTCGAGGGGAGCACCGTCGAGACGCGCGACGAGCATGCCCGCGATGAACGAGTCCCCGGCTCCGAGGGTGTCGACGATCCGGGTCGCGGCAGTCGCGGGTTCGTGGTGCAGCCTGCCGTCCACCCAGGACCAGGAGCCGGCCTCGCCCTGGGTGACGAAGACCTCGGCCGCCCCGAGCCCGCGGGCCCATCCGATCAGCTTCTCGACCTCGTCGGGAGTGAGGCCGGGACGCGAGAAGGTGGCGTAGGTGACGTACGGCAGCAGGCGCGCGCAGTACTCGTCCGGTTTGATCGAGAAGTCGAAACTGACCGGCGCGACGGTCGCGAAATCAGCCACGTGTTCCTCGAGGAAGGACGAGTCCCCGGTGTGGATCACGTCGGCGCCGGCCATGAGGGCGTAGTCCTCCGGATCCGGGCGGAATGCCACCACTCCGTTCGACGAACCGCGGAAGACGCGGTCCCCCTGGACGGTCTCGATGGTGGCGTATCCGCTGGTTCCCGGAGCCCGGCGAATTCTGCTGATATCGACACCCTCGGCCTCGAGCGCGTGAATCATCACGTCCCCGGCCCAGTCGGTGCCGAATTGCCCGATGTAGGCGGACTCGGCACCCAGACGGTGTGAATAGACCGCGACATTCAGCGCATTCCCGCCGGGGTGCACCATCTGGCGATCCAGATACCAGTCGAGACAATTGTCACCGATGGCTACGACCTTCATGGCTTGGCGTCCTCCACCCGATCAGTAGACGGTGCGGAACATGTAGCGACGCTGGTCGAGGTTGTGGCCGCGCACCGCCTCGTAGTGCTTGGCCAGCCGGCCGATCACCTTCGGCAGGATGAGCGGGGAGACGATGGCACGCCCCTCCGGGGTGAGGCCGGGCAGGTCGAAGTCCCTGACGTCCAGGTAGTGCGCCCGCTTCGTGTAGGTGTCGAGGAAGCGCTGCGCGCGCTCCGCGATCGGACGCGACGGGTCCTCGCCCAGCAGCAGCACGACCGGGGTGTCCTCGCGCACGACCTCGAACGCGCCCTGGAAGAACTCGCCGGCGTTGAACGACACGGCGTGCTTCCACTGCATCTCCTGCAGGTAGCACATGGCCAGGCCGTACGCCCAGCCGTGGGAGGGGCCGGACCCCAGCACGTAGGTGATCGGCTCGTCCTTCAGCGCCACGGCGATGTCGTGGACCTTCGGCTCGGCGCCCTCGACCGCCGCCCGGAAGGCTGCGGGCAGCGCGGCGAACGCCTCGCGGACGGCGGCGTAGTCCAGTTCGACGCCGAGTGCCTCGCACAGCGCGTAGGCGGCCATCAACTCCAGGATGTCCGAACCACCCTCGATGGCGAAGGTGGCGGCCTCGGCCAGCGGGCTGTGCGCGCGGCAGGCCGCGAACACCGTCGCGCCGGCCTCCCGGGCGTACCTCGCCGCGGCGACCGTCTCCTTGGTGGTGCCGGTGTAGGACGCGATGATCACCAGCGACCCGGGGCCGAGGGCGCGGGGACGCCCGTAGTTGAACTCGTCGCTCTGGATCTGGAACACCGGGATCTCCACCATGCGGTGCAGCAGGTAGAAGGCCGGGAACGACGCGATCAGGGAACCACCTGCTCCCACGAGATAGACGTTCCTCAGTCCGGTGTGGACGCACTCGTCCACGAACGTCCGGATACTGTCGTAGTAGCCGACAGTCTTCTCCAGATTGGCTTCGAGATCTGCCTCGATCGGCGACAGCGGCAACGTTTCGACGGCCATGACTTGGGTGACTCCTTTTCCATTACACGGACAGAGGGATGCCCGGGCACCACTTTCTTCCGGCCACCGCCGGGTCCGCTCTTCGCGGCCCACGCTGGCCGTGTCGATGGCTTCGAGCTCGGGTTTGAGCACGTGCTCATTCTCTCTGTTGAGCACGTTCTCACTCGCGGCTGGCCGCTGTCAACACCCTCGCTGAATTTGTGTCAAGAACGTGATGTTCCGATGCCAAGCCGTTCGCCGTTATGCTGCCCGACGTGCAACCATCTGTTCCCGCCCAGGGAAGCTCGATCTTCGATGTGGCCCGTGAGGCCGGCGTGTCCCGAGCCACCGCTGCACGCGCGCTCGGCGGGTACGGCTCGGTGAGCGAGGAGGCCCGGCGACGGGTCGAGGCCGCCGCCGAGCGGCTGGGCTACTCGGTGAACTCGGTGGCCCGCTCGATGGTCACCGGACAGACCATGACCCTCGGCGCGTTGATCGCCGACGTCTCCAACCCGTTCTTCGCCCGGGTCATCCGCGGCTTCACCGACGGCGCCAGGGGGGCGGGCTACGACGTCGTCCTGGTCAACACGGACGAGACCGTCGACACGGAGGTGCACGGCCTGAAGCTGCTCACCGAGAAGCGGGTGGACGGCATCCTGGTCGCCCCGGCGAGTGAGGAGGCCGGCGAGCACCTCGTCACCGCCCTCGAACGCGGCCAGGCGCTGGTGCAGGTCGACCGGTTCGTCCCCGGCCTCGACACCGATGTGGTGGTCGTCGACAACTACGAGGCCGGCTACCGGGCCGTGCAGCGGGTCATCGCCGCGGGTCACACCCGGATCGCCGCACCGATCCTGCGGACGAAGGGCCCGGACGGGCGGGCGAACCTCATCTCGACCATGCTGGAACGCCACCAGGGCTACCGCGACGCGATGGCCGAGGCCGGGCTCGCGGTGCCCGGGGCCTACGCGCCCGGGGCGCACGGCCGCGCCGAGGTGCGCGCGGTCACCACCGAGATGCTCAGCCGCGCCGACCGGCCGACCGCGGTGTTCGGCCTGGACGACAGCTTCACGCTGGGCATCATCGACGCCGTGTACGCCTGCGACCTGGAGGTCCCCCAACAGGTCTCGATCTTCGGCTTCGACGACACCGAGTGGACGACCGTCGTCCGTCCGCCCCTCTCGGTGATCGCCCAGCCGGCCTACGACCTCGGGGCCTGTGCGGCGCAGGCGCTGCTGCGCCGCATCCAGGCCCCCGACGCTCCGCGCCACACCCACGTGCTGCCGACCACCTGGGTCGAGCGCGGATCGATCCGCAACCTGGCCTAGTACTCCATGCGCTTGTAGTAGCGGCGCGTGGTCAGCGGGTGCCCGGTCAGGGCCTCGATGTGCACGCTGAGCCGCTCCAGCACGGTCGCCAGCACCACCGGGGAGACCAGTGCGCGCGTCGCCGCGCCGACGCCGGCCAGTTCGAACTCACTGGTGTCGATGACGAAGAGGTCGCCGCCGACGCCGGGCACGAACGCCCTGACCCGCTCGGCCAGCGGACGACCCGCGTCCTCGCCGGCGAGCAGCACCACGGCCACGTCCTTCTCGACGAGCTCGAACGTGCCGTGGAAGAAGTCGGACGCGTGGATCGGCCGGGTCCAGATCCACTGCATCTCCTCCAGGATGCACATCGCGAAGTACCAGGCCTCGTACCACGCGCCACCCGCGCCGGTGAACATGATCGGACGGTCGCGGCCGACGAGCGCCTCGGCGAGGCTCGCGGCCTGTGGCTCGAACTGCTCCTTCGCGGCGACGAGCGCGGCCGGGAGGTGACCCAGGTCGGCGACGATCTCGTCGAGGCCGGTGAGCTCACCGCGCGCTTCCATCACGGACAGCGCCAGCACGAGGGTCTGGATCAGATACGTCTCGCTGGACGTGTCGTCGGCTGCCGGAGTGGCGATGTTGATGTCCGACAACTCGGCCAGCGGTGTGCCCGGCGTACCGGTGAAGGCCATCACCCGCGCACCCTTCGACTGGGCGAACTCGAGAACGGCGACGGCCTCCTTCGTGGTGCCGGAGACCGAGCACAGCACCACCAGCGACCGGGGGCCGAGACTGGCGTTGTCCGCGGCCACGAGTTCGGCGGCCCGCTCGATGAACACCGGCAGTCCCGAGCGCTGCTGCAACAGCTTGGCCGCAGGGTAGGTGAGCAGGGCGACGCCTCCCGCGCTGGCGAAGAACACGTTGTCGAGGCCGCGGGCGACCTCGTCGGCAGCGGCGCTGCGGATCGCAGCCACGGCGGCCACGGCAAGGCCCTGGGTGTCGAGATGGTGTCTGGGATCGATGTTGAGCATGGCGATTCCTCCTGTTGTCGGACAACTCTAGATGATGTCCTACCACAGGTGGGCGCGGGCGCGCGAGGTTTCCCGGACAACTCCGGTATCCGATCGGGCAGAGGTCAGCTGGTGCGCAGCACGTTGAAGCCGATGAGGTCGCCGCGGTGGTAGTCGCGGGAGTAGAGCACACGGTGGCCGTCCCTGGTGAAGGAGGTCTCCTCGATCAGCAGCCAGGGGTCCAGGCCCTCGAGGTGGTAGCGGGTGGCGGGCTCGTCCGGGAGCGTGGCGGCGGTGATCCTGGCGGCGGAGGAGGTGAGGTGGTGGCCGTGGGCGGCGAGCGCGGACGTCAGCGACACCGACCAATCGCGGTAGCGGACGGGGCCCGGCAGGGCGTCCCTCGGCAGCACGTTCTGGGAGAAGACCAGCGGCTGGTCCCCGGAGACGCGCAGCCGGGTGAGCGCGATCACCGGGTCCCCGGCGGCGAGGTCCAGCATCTCCGCGGCGCGCGGTTCCGCCTGCGCCTCCTGCACATCCAGGACGACCGTCGTCACCGCGAAGCCGAGGGACTCGAGCATGGCGGTCGTGGACTCGTAGCGGGTGACCGGGCGCTCCACGCTGACCGAGCCCATCGGAGAGACGAACCTGCCCCGGCCCCGCACCGAGTAGACCAGCCCGTCCTGTTCGAGCGCCTTGAGGGCCTCCCTGATCGAGGAGCGGGAGACGCCGTACTGGATGGCGAGCTCCGGTTCGGACGGGAGCCGCGCACCGGGCACGAGGTCGGTCGTGATCAGCTGCCGCAACCGGTCGGACAGCCCCTTCGTCGCCGAATCGCGGCCACTCGGCTCCTGCACCTCGACCCCCGTCACCAGACCGACATCACCGAGAAGCTAGCACGCCGGCCGGCACTCGTAGACTCGGGCTGCAGATGACGGGAGGACCGATGCGGCAACTCACCACCGATGTCTTCTGGCTGACCCGCGCGATCGGCGCCCACTGCTACTGGCTGGACGCCGGTGACCGGGTGGCGATCGTCGACCCGGGGCTGAAGCTCGGCCTCAACCGGGTCGCCCGGGAACTGCGGGACGCCGGACGCTCTCCCTACGAGGTCACGGACATCCTGCTCACCCACGCCGACGCCGACCACGCCGGGGCCGCGGCCGAGTGGCAGCGGCGCACCGGTGCCCGCACCTGGATCGGGGCGGCGGACGCGGCGGTGCTCACCGGCGCGCTGACCCCGGCCACGCCGTTCCGGCGGCTGACCGCGAGCATCGGCCGGCCCGAACTGCCGGGAAACCTCCAGCTGCTGGACGGCGACACCGAGCTCTGGCCGGGTGTGGTCGCCCTGCACACCCCCGGGCACACCCCCGGCCATCACGCCTTCCGCGCCGGCCGCGTCCTCTTCGCCGGCGACTCCGCCACGGCCCGGCACGGACGCCTCGAGCCGATGGCGGCCGTGCTGATGACCGACGTCCGTCAGGGCCACGCCGACCTCGCCCGCCTGCGCGCCCTCGGCGCCGACTGGTACTGCTGCGGCCACTCCGCCCCCACCCGCCGCGCCTGACCCCCGTCCCCACGGACCCCGACCCCACCCAACCCCCGGCCCCACCGCCCCCGCCGTCGCCGTCGCCGTCGCCACAGAAGCTGCCGAAAGTCGCCGAGGCTGGCGAACCTTCGGCAGCCGGGGCAACTTTCGGCAGCCTTTGGGGTGAGCGGGGGCGAGGGCCCTACCCAGGCTTGGACGCGGCGGCGGTCGTCTGGTGGGCGGCGTGCCGACTCCGCGGCTATTTTGCTAAGGTCGGCGTTGCTAAATCAGATTAGGTAAGACTTGCCTAAGTTCGAGAGGGGTCAGCGCGTTGTTCCTCGCGTCCCTGCTGATCGGCCTGCGTGAAGGGCTGGAAGCAGCGCTGATCGTGGGCATCCTCGTTGCGTACGTCCGCAAGCGGGATCGCTCCGACGTCCTCCCCCGGATCTGGTGGGGGGTCGGGCTGGCCGTCCTGATCGCGCTCGCGCTGGGCGCGATCCTCACCTTCGGGGCCTACGGGCTGAGCTTCCAGGGCCAGGAGATCGTCGGCGGCCTGATGTCCCTGCTCGCGGTGGGCATGGTCACCTGGATGGTCTTCTGGATGATGAAGACCGGCCACCGGCTGAAGGCGGAACTCGAGGGCGAGGCCGACAGCGCACTGGCGGTCGGCTCCGGCTGGGCGCTGGCCTGGATCGCCCTGATCTCCGTCGGACGCGAGGGCATCGAGACCACGCTCATCCTCTGGGGATGGGTCGGCCAGCCGGCGGCACTGCTCGGCGCGCTGGTCGGGATCTGCATCGCCGTCGGCATCGGCTACCTCCTGTACCGCGGCATGGTCCGGATCAACCTCGGCACGTTCTTCGCCTGGACCGGCGCGTTCCTGATCGTCGTCGCGGCCGGCATCCTCGCCTACGGCATCCACGACCTGCAGGAGGCCGCGGTCCTGCCGGGTCCGTTCTCCGGCCATCCGATCACACCGACCGACCTGCGCACCGGAGAGGTGCTGGTCGGGCTGACGGACGGGCCGTTCTGGCTGGCCGCGTTCCCCTTCGGCTGGGCCTTCGACCTCACCGGCAGCCTCGATCCGACCGGGCTGGCCGCCACCCTGCTGAAGGGGACGGTCGGCTTCACCCCCCTGATGAGCTGGCTCGAGGTCACCGCCTGGGCGATCTACCTTGCGGTCGTGCTGCCGCGCTTCCTCGTCCGCGTCCGCAAGAACCGGATCGCGCAGCGCGCCGCGAAAGCTGCCCGCGAGGCTGCGGCAGCGTCCGCAGCGGCCACTCCGGCCGCGTCCCCTCCTGTCCTGGAACCACAGGCCGCTCCGCGCCTGGTCCTCGCCGATGAAAGGAAACCCGCATGACCGGCACCACCCGCCGATGGATCGTTGCCGGAGGAGCGTCCGCGCTCCTTCTCGCCGGCTGCACCGTCAACCAGCCCGCGCCGACGACCAGCGGCGCCGCGGCGGCCGCGGACGGAGTGCTCACCGTCTCCTCGACCGCGGACGCCTGCACCGTCTCAGCGGCCACCGCGAAGAGCGGCAACACCACGTTCACCGTGACCAACAACGGCGAGGCGACCACTGAGTTCTACCTGCTCGGCGACGACGGCCTGCGGATCGTCGCGGAGCGCGAGAACATCGCGCCGGGTTCGTCCGCCGACCTGTCGGTCGCCCTGCAGCCCGGCAGCTACTTCACCGCCTGCAAGCCCGGCATGCGCGGCGAGAACGTGGGTGAGGCGGCCTTCACCGTCACCGGCGAGCCGATCCAGCTCTCCGGTGAGGACGCCGAACTGTTCGACGCCGCGGTGGTCGACTACGTGAACTTCGTGAAGAACGAGGTCGCGGAGCTACAGCCCAACGTGGAGAAGTTCGCGAAGGCCTACGCCGACGGCGACGACGAGACCGCGCGCAGCCTGTTCGCGACCACCCGGGTCAGCTACGAGCGGATCGAGCCGATCGCGGAGGCCCTGGGCGTGCTCGACCCGCGGATCGACTACCGCGAGATCGACTACCTCGCCGAGGCCAAGGCGCTGGCGTCCGACGACCCGACCTTCACCGAGTGGCTGGGCTTCCACCGGATGGAGAAGGACCTCTGGGTGCCGGCCAAGAACGCCGTGCAGCCGGACGGGACGTCCGCGTGGGACGGCTGGCAGCCGTCCACGCCGGCGCAGCGCACCGTGATCGCCGACACGCTCGTCGCCGACATCGGCAAGCTGTACGACACCGTCCACGCCACCGACTTCATCGCCACGCAGAAGCTGGACATCGCGTCCGTCTCGAACGGGGCGTCGTCCCTGCTGGAGGAGATCGCCAAGGGCAAGGTGACCGGCGAGGAGGACTGGTGGTCGCACACCGACCTGTGGGACTTCCAGGCCAACCTGCAGGGCTCGAAGATCGCGTTCGACCTGGTCGCGCCGATCGCCGAGCGCAAGAGCGACGAGGGCAAGAAGCTCGTGGCAACGCTGCAGAGCGAGTTCGCGAAGCTGCAGTCGCTGCTCGACACCTATGGCAGCCTCAAGGACGGCTATGTCACCTACGACAAGGTCAATCGCGACCAGCAGCGCGAGCTCGTCGACCAGATCGACGCCACCCGCGAGCCGTTGTCGAGGCTGACCGGCGCCGTCCTCGGCCTGGAGTGACCGGCGATGGTGCCCGAGCCGGACGCGCCCACCACGGCTGAGCCTCCCGACGCGACCACCGCGCCGGAGGCTGCGCCGGGACACCCGCACGGGCTGTCCCGGCGGGGACTGCTCGCCCTCAGCGGCGGCGTCGGCCTCGCCGTCGGCGCGGTCGCCGGGGGTGCGGTGGCGGCGTCCGGGGCATTCAGCTCGGGCACCAGCAGCACGGTCGACCACCTGGAGTACCCGTACTTCGGCGACCACCAGGCGGGCATCGTCACCCCGGCCCAGGACCGGATGCACTTCGCCGCGTACGACCTGCGCGACGACGTCACCCGCGAGGACCTGGTCGAACTGCTGCAGGACTGGACCTACGCCGCCAGCCGGATGGTGATGGGGCTCGGCGTGAGCGCCCGCGGGGCGTTCGAGGGCGGGCCCTACCTGCCCCCGGACGACACCGGCGAGGCGGCCGACCTGGGCCCGTCCGGGCTGACGATCACGTTCGGCTTCGGCCGGTCGCTGTTCACCACGGACGACGGCCGCGACCGGTTCGGCCTCGCCGGCCGGCTGCCGGAGCCGTTCACGGCCCTGCCCAAGATGGTGAACGACTTCATCGAGCCGGCGCGGTCCGGCGGCGACCTGTGCATCCAGGCGTGCGCGAACGACCCGCAGGTCGCGGTGCACGCGATCCGCAACCTCACCCGGATCGGCTTCGGCCGGTCCACGCTGAAGTGGTCGCAGCTCGGGTTCGGGCGGACGTCGTCCACCTCGACCTCCCAGAAGACGCCGCGCAACCTGTTCGGCCAGAAGGACGGCACCCGCAACATCAAGGCCGAGGAGCCCGACCGGCTCGCCGGCAACGTCTGGATCGACGACGGTCCGGACTGGGCGCGCGGCGGCTCGTACCTGGTGGCCCGGCGGATCTCGATGATGATCGAGACCTGGGACAGCGTCCAGCTGCAGGAGCAGAACCGCGTCCTCGGCCGGGACAAGGCCACCGGCGCGCCGCTGTCGGGCGGCGACGAGTTCACCGCGCCGGACTTCGCCAAGACGGACGGCGACGGCGCCCAGCTGATCGACCCCCGCTCGCACGTCGCCCGGTCGGCGCCGGAGAACAACGGCGGGATCGCGATGCTGCGCCGCGGCTACAACTTCGTCGACGGCAACGACCAGGCCGGACGCCTCGACGCGGGCCTGTTCTTCATCGGCTTCGTGAAGGCCCCCGAGCGCTTCGCCGCCGTGCACACCAACATGGCCCGCGACGACATGTTCGTGGAGTACCTGAAGACCACGTCCTCGTCCGTCTTCCTGGTGCCCCGCGGCGTCCGCGAGGGCGAGTACGTCGGCCAGTCCCTGTTCACCTGACAACCGGGGACAGGTCCCATTCCCGTTCATCCTCCGGGGAGTGAACGGGAATGGGACCTGTCCCCGGTCAGTCGGGGTAGGCGATGTCGCGGTACTTCACGGCGCGCCGGGGTTCGGCCATCATCTCCGCGACGGTGTCGCGCCAGGTCGCGTAGTGGGCGGTCTCCTTGTGGGCGGCGGACGCCTCCTCGGTGCGGTAGGCCTCGACGAGGACGAACCGGGTCGGATCGTCGAGCTCCTGCACCACGTCGAAGCGGGCGATTCCGGGCTCCTGGACGGACGCCGCGGCGTTCGCCCTCGTCGCATCGATGAACGCGGCCACTGTCTCCGGAAGGACATGAACGAACACGTGCACGATCAGCATGCGTCCATCATCGCGCGGATTGCGCTGCGGCGTCCGCGGTGGGAGCATGGACGGCTGTCCCCGTTCCACCATCCGGAGTTCGTCATGCCCGCGTCCAGCCAGACCCGCGAGTTGCTCGCGGACGCACCGTACCTGGTGCTGCTCGGCGCACGCACGATCTCGATGCTCGGCATGGCGTTCGCGCCGGTCGCGCTGGCGTTCGGCATCCTCGGCCTCCCCGGCGCGGACGCCGGCACGCTCTCGGTGGTGCTCGCGGCCCAAACCATCCCGCTGGTCGTGTTCATGCTTGTCGGCGGTGTGATCGCCGACCGGTTCCCGCGGGCGCTCGTCCTCGGCTGGGGACAGCTGATCGCCGCCGCGGCCTGGAGCGCGATCGGCGTCATGCTGCTCACCGGCTTCACGCCCCTGTGGCTGCTCTGCCTCGCCGCCGCGTTCGCCGGCATGTCCGGCGCGACCGTCTACCCCGCGCTCAGCGGCATCATCCCCGACCTCGTGCCGACCCACCTGCTGCAGAAGGGCAACGCCTGGCTGTCGATGGGCGCCAGCGCGGCCCGGTTCATCGGTCTCGTCGCCAGCGGTGCGGTCGTGGTCTGGCTCGGCGGCGGCTGGGCGATGGTGGTCGCCGGCGGGCTGTACCTGGTCGCGTCCGGGCTGTCGAGCCTGCTGCCCCGCGGCGGCACCCTCGCCCAGCCCGAGGACAGCCCGCTCACGCAGTTGCGGGAGGGCTGGGGAGAGTTCCGCAGCCGGCAGTGGCTGTTCGTCTGCGTGCTGCAGTGGGCGGTCATGCTGATGGTGCTGCAGGCGTCCCAGGGCGTGCTCGGACCGGTGGTCGCCAAGGCCGAGCTCGGCGGCGCCTCCGGCTGGACGCTCGTGCTCGCCGGCGAGGCGCTGGGCGCGGTCCTCGGCGTGGCCATCGCGCTGGCCTGGCACCCGCGGCGGCCGATCCTCGTCGCCACCCTGCTCACCTTCACCGCAGCCGCTCCGCAGCTGCTGCTGGGCGTCAGCGCCCCGCTGTGGGTGGTCGTGGCCGCGGCCTTCTGCATGGGGATCGGCTTCGACCTGTTCGGCGTGCTGTGGATGACCACGATGCAGCGCGAGGTCCCGCCCGAGTCGCTGTCCCGGGTGGCGTCCTACGACGCGCTGGGCTCGCTGATGCTGGGGCCGATCGGCCTGCTGCTGGCCGGGCCGGCCGCCACGATCTTCGGGCCGCACCTCGCCCTGATCGGCACCGGGGTGATCAGCCTGGCCACCACGGTGTTCGCGCTGGCGTTCCCCGAGGTGCGGCAGCTGCGCGCCCGGACGGTCATCCGCTCCGAGGTGACTGAGGCCGCCTGACCATGGCTCCCGTCCCCGGCCCCGAACTCGAGCAGTGGGTGCGGGAATTCGCCGCCACCCAGGACCCCAGGGTCGGCGGGAACACCCCGGTCGTGCCCCTGGTCACCCGGGGGCTGCCCACCCGTCCGGTCGCCCCCGAGCACTCGCAGGTGTACCTGTGCGCGGGCGTGATCGTGAAGCTGCACGGCCACGGCACCGACCCGGGACGGCTGGCGCGCCGGCTGCACGCGATCGGCGCCCCGGACCTGGACCGGCTGTGGATCCAGCCCCTCGTCCCTGCCGCCCGCGTCGCGCCGGGCGACCGGCTGGCGACGATCTGGCCGCGGGTCACCGTGTTGGCCACCGTCGACGTGCCGCCATGGGCGGACGCCGGACGTCTGCTGGCCCGGCTGCACCAGATGCCGATCACGGACGACCCGCCCCGGCTCGGCGGCCATTCGCGGCTGGCCAGGGCAATCGCCTGGCTGCGGGCCTCGGGAGGGACGGAGCTCGCGTGGCTCGCCGACCTGGGGGACGACCTCGCCGACCGACTACAGGACCCCGTCCGCACCACCCTGGCCCACGGCGACTTCCACCTCGGCCAGCTCGGCCACACCCCGCTGCGCCGCAGCTGGAAGCTGCTGGACGTGGACGACTTCGGCGTCGGCGATCCCGCCTGGGATCTCGCCCGTCCGGCCGGTTTCTGGGCTGCGGGCTTCCTGGCCGACGACGCCTGGCACACGTTCCTCGCCGCCTACCGGGACACCGGCGGCCCCGCGGTGCCGGCGGACGGTGACCCGTGGCCCGCGCTCGACCTGCCCGCGCGGGCGGCCGTCCTCGTCGCGGCGGTGCAGGCCGTCCGGACACCGCACAGCGAGGACACAGCGACCGGACTGCTGGCGGCTTGTCGGCGCATGCAAGCTTGAGAGCATGACCCAACCGACTGACCCGCCGCGATACGAGCCCTACGCCGCGCCGCGGCACCCGGCCGGAACCCTGACCTGCCCCAAGTGCGGGGCCCCGATGCGCACCTACGAGCGCAACGGCATCCACCTCGAGCAGTGCGCGGGCTGCCGCGGGGTGTTCCTCGACTTCGGCGAACTCGAGCACCTCACCCAGCTGGAGAGCCGGTTCGTCGCGCAGCCGCCGCCGGCTCCCGGCTACGGCCCGGCCTGGGGCAGCCACGGCAACCAGCGCTACCGCCGTGGCGGCTTCGCCGGCCTGTTCTTCTCCAGCTGATCGGCAGTCGCCGGGGACAGGTCCCATTCCCGTTCAGTCCGCCGGGGTGAACGGGAATGGGACCTGTCCCCGATTTCAGCCCAGCTGCGGGGCAGCTTCGATCCGGGCCAGCAGCTGGTCCCGAACGTCGGGCCAGTCGTCGGCGATCACGCTGAAGACGACGGTGTCGCGGAAGCTGCCGTCCTCGCGGCGGGTGTGCCGCCGCAGCACGCCCTCCCGGGTCGCGCCGAGCCGCTCGATGGCGGCGACGGAGCGGGTGTTCAGCGCATCGGTCTGGATCTTCACCCTGCCGTAGCCGAGATCCTCGAAGCAGTGCCGCAGCAGCAGGTACTTGGTCTCCGGGTTCACGACCGTGCCCCACACCCGCGGGTCGTACAGCGTCCAGCCCAGATGCAGCCGTTCGTGGACGAGGTACGCCTCACCCAGCGACGTGGTGCCCACGATGGTGCCGGCCGCCCCCAGCGCAGAATCCTCCGCCAAGCGGACGGCGTAGGCCACCCGGCCCTTTCCCTCCCCGTCGCACGGGGTCGGATCGAGGTACTCCATCGCCATCGCCAGCGTCGCTTCCGGCGTCTCGGGACGGCGCCGCATCACGTAGCCCGACTGGTACACCCGCGGCTCAGCCAGCATCTCGGCCAGCGCCGGCAGGTCTGCCTCGATCACCGGCCGCAGTCGCACGAACCGTCCGGACAGCCAGGAGCCGTGGGGGAGTATCGCCATGGGTTCATGCTAGGGCCGGCACCGACCGAGGCGTCTCGACGGGCTCGACGAGCGGTATCGGGGGTGGGGACACGGACGGTGCCGGGGGACGCTTCAGAGGTCCGCCAGCGCCTCGGTCGGGACGGCCTTCGCCGCCCGCCGTCCGGGCAGTACGGACGCCAGTGCAGCCGCGACCACCGCGATCCCGACCATGGCCGCGGTCTGCGGGAGGTCCACGGTGAACCGGACACCCTCGAAGCCACCGCCACGGGCCAGCGAGGTCACGGCGAGCCAGCCGAAGAAGCAGCCCGCGACGACCCCGACCGCGATCCCCACGAACGCGATCTGGACCGCCTCGAACAGCAGCATCACCCTCAGCGACCGCGCCTGCAGACCGAGCGCCCGCAGCAGCGCCGACTCCCGCGTCCGCTCCAGCACCGACAACCCGAGCGTGTTGCTGACCCCGATCAGGGCGATCAGCACGGCGACCGCGAGCAGGCCGGTCGTGATCGCCAGCAGGATGTTCATCACCTGCTCGTAGACGGCGGCCTGGACGACGGAGCCGCCCACCCGGTCCGCATTGCCGACGATGCGGTTCACCGCCGCCGCCACGTCCACCGCGCGGCCGCGGTCGGGAACGGAGAGCCACATCGTCATCCGCGGCACGGGGGTGGTGATCCGGGACAGGTTCGGCGCGGAGACCATCACCTGGCCCATGTCCACGAGCCGCGAGGACACCACACGCAGGGTGATGCTCCCGGCGTCCCCGGTCACCTTCACCGTGCCGGGCAGGTCGTCGGCGAGATGGCTGCTGACCAGAACCTGGTCGTCGGCCACAGCGCTGCCGACGCCCGTGACGTCCGGCACCTTCGGGTCGTAGCCCAGCACGGTGAACGCCATGTCGCCGACGGTGGCCGCGCCGCCCGCGAGCGCCACCGCGCCGGCCGTCCCCGGCACGTCCTCGAGTTGCCTGGCGATCGAGTCCGGGAGCGAGTCCGGCCGGCCCTCGGCGTCCGTCCAGGTCACCTGGAGGTCGACCGGGTAGCGCGCGGAGAGGTCGTCCAGGACGGTGAGCCGGACGCTGGCCGTCGCCACCTGCAACGTGACCATCAGCCCGACCGCCAGCATCAGCGCCGTCGCCGTGGCCGTGGCCCGCCGCGGGTTGCGTTCGGCGTTGTCAGCGGCCAGTCGAGGGACGGTGCCCGTCCAGCGCAGCAGCCGTCCGGACGCCCGGAGCAGGCTCGGCACGAACAGCGGCCCGCCGAACAGCACTCCCAGCGAGATCAGGGCTCCGGCCGCGATCGCGTAGAACAGCGCGTTCGGGTCCGTCCGGACCACGGCGAACACCGCCAGGCCGGCCCCGGCGAGCAGCAACAACCCGCACGCCACCGATCGCAGCACCGACGCGCGACGGTGCTCCTCCGTGGTGAGCGCCGGCTGCAGGGCCTCGAGCGGCGCGACCCTGGTACCACGCAGGATCGGTACGACGGCCGCGACGACAGTGGCCAGCACACCGAGCCCGAGGGCGATCGCCAGCTGTCCGGTCGGCACGCTCAGCCCCCAGAACAGCGCCGTGCTCCAGGCGGTCTCCGCGACGGCGATGCCGAGGCCGAGTGCCATGCCCAGCAGTGAGCCGAGCACGCCCAGCAGGAGGGCTTCGAACAGGAACCGTCCCCGCACCTGGCCGCTGGACGCGCCGACCGCACGGAGCAGCCCGATCTGTCGCCTCCGCTGGGCGAGCGTGATCGAGAAGGTGTTGGCGATGGTGATCATGCCCACCACGAGGGAGACGGCGGCGAACGCCCACAACACGTTGGCGAACACGTCGAAGTCACCGGCCATCCTGGCGACCGACTCCGCTCTCACCTCGGCGGCCGGGGCTGCGTGCGCGTCCGGGTTGACGGCGGCCAGGCGGCTGTTCAGCCGGGCCGCCAGCTCGGCCGGGTCGACGCCCGGGGCGGCGCGGACGGTCCAGGCGGTGGCCGTCGTGTCCGTGTAGCCGGCCGCGGCGAACCGGTCGTCGGCGGCGTAGCCGGTCTTGACGAAGAGCCCGCTGGGCTCGTTCGTGATGCCCACGACGGTCACGTTCTGGTCCCGGCCCTCCAGCACGAGCTGATCGCCGGCGCGGACTCCCAGCGCGCCGGCCGCGCCACCGCTGAGCGCCACCTCTTCGGCAGCGGACGGCCAGCGTCCACTGGCGAGGGACGCCCAGCGCAGCCCTGCGGGCGGGACGGCCACCAGCTGCAGTGCCTGGGAGACGCCTCCGGCCGTGACCACCTCGGAGTCGACGAGCACCGGCGCGAAGACGGCCACGCCGGTCGTCCCGGTGATCGCCTCGCGGACGCCCGTCCCCTCGGCGCCCTGCGCGATGGTGACCACGACGTCCGCGGTGGCCAGGGAGACGTTCCTCGCCTTGCCCTGCGCCTGGCCCTCGGTCGCGACCAGGACGGCCGAGCCGCTCAGGAAGGCCACGCTGATCGCGACCGCGAGGATCGTGGAGATGAACCGTCCGGGGTGGAACCGGACCTCCGACCACGCCTGCCGCAGCATCAGGCGCCCAGCCGCTTCATCGCGGCCAGCACGGTGTCCGCGGTCGGCGCGACCAGGTCGTCGACCACCGTGCCGTCGCTGAGCATCAGCGCCCGGTCGGCGTAGGCGGCGGCGTTGGGGTCGTGGGTGACCATCACGATGGTCTGCCCGAACGCCTGACTGGTGTAGCGCAGGTAGTTGAGCAGCTCGTGGCTGGAATGGGAGTCGAGGGCTCCGGTCGGCTCGTCCGCGAACAGCACGGCGGGACGGGTGACCAGCGCCCGCGCGATCGCCACCCGCTGCTGCTGACCGCCGGACAGCTGGGACGGCAGGTGCGTGAGCCGGTTGCCCAGGCCGAGCGAGTCGATGAGCTCGGCGAGCAGGGCGGCGTCCGGCCGGCGGCCGGCGAGTTCGAGCGGCAGCCGGATGTTCTGCTCGGCGGTGAGCGTCGGCAGCAGGTTGAAGGCCTGGAACACGAACCCGACCTGGTCGCGCCGGACGGCGGTCAGCTGGCGGTCGGTGAGGCGGGTGAGGGTCTGGCCGCCGAGCGTGACCGCGCCGGACGTGGGCCGGTCGAGGCCGGCCAGGCAGTGCATCAGCGTGGACTTGCCGGAGCCGGACGGCCCCATGATCGCCGCGAACGAGCCGCGGGCGAAGCTCACCGTCACGCCGGCGAGGGCGTGGACAATGGCCTCGCCGGCGCCGTAGGTCTTCGTCAGGTCGGTGGCGCCGGCGATCTGGTCGGCGAGGACGGGAGCAGAGGTGGTCACGGTCCGACCCTAGGAACCGGCTGTGTGATCGCGCGTCCTCCCCAGCGGCGTACGTGGTCGTCCTGCAGGACGATTCGCACTGCGGCCGGCGTCCTTCGTGGGGAGCCCTGGAACGGCGTAGGGTCGAGGTATGGCGCTGAGCGTCTTCGATCTCTTCCGGGTCGGCATCGGCCCCTCGTCCTCGCACACCGTCGGGCCGATGAAGGCCGCCGGACGATTCGTGTCCTCCCTTGCCGCGGGCGGAGTCCTGCCCCGGGTTGCCGGGGTGACCGTGGAGCTGTTCGGTTCGCTCGGCGCGACCGGGCACGGTCACGGCAGCGTCCCTGCGGTCGTGCTCGGGCTGGCCGGACACGTGCCGGAGACGGTGGACCCACCGGCCGTCCGTCCGCTGGTCGAGGAGGTGCGGACGACCCACCGGCTCACCCTCGCGGGCGGCCCGGTCATCGACTTCGATCCGGACGACGACGTGGTGCTGCACCGCAGCAGGGCCCTGCCCGTGCACGCCAACGGCATGGTGTTCACCGCCCGGGACGCGGCGGGCACCGAGCTGGCCCGGCGCACCTACTACTCGGTGGGCGGCGGCTTCGTGCTGGACGAGTCCGAGACCGGGCCGGACCGGATCGTGCCGGACGCGACGATCCTGCCGTACCGGTTCCGCACCGGCGCCCAGTTGCTGGCGCACTGCGCGGAGACCGGCTTCTCCGTCGCCCGGCTGATGCGCGAGAACGAGCGGGTGTGGCGGACGGACGCCGAGATCGACGCGGGCCTGCTGCACATCTGGAGCGTGATGCAGGAGTGCATGCACGCCGGCATGACCACGGAAGGCGTCCTGCCCGGCGGGCTCAGGGTGCGCCGGCGAGCGCCCGAGCTGCTGCACCTGCTGCAGGTGGAGACCGACACGTCCGATCCACTGAGGGGAATGGACTGGATCACCCTCTACGCACTGGCGGTGAACGAGGAGAACGCCGCCGGCGGACGAGTGGTCACCGCGCCGACGAACGGTGCCGCTGGTGTAGTACCTGCGGTGCTGATGTACTACCGTCGGTTCGTCCATGGCGCCAGCGACGAGGGAGTCGTCCGGTTTCTGCTGACCGCCGGCGCGATCGGTGTGGTGATCAAGGAGCTCGCGTCCATCAGCGGCGCTGAGGTGGGCTGCCAGGGCGAGATCGGCGCGGCCTGCTCGATGGCGGCCGGCGGGATGGCGTCCGTGCTCGGCGGGACGCCCCGCCAGGTCGAGAACGCCGCGGAGATCGGCATGGAGCACAACCTCGGCCTCACCTGTGACCCGGTCGGCGGGCTGGTGCAGATCCCGTGCATCGAGCGCAACGCGATCGCCGCGGTGAAGGCGGTCACCGCCGCCCGGACGGCCCTGCGCGGCGACGGCCGGCACATCGTGAGCCTGGACTCCGTCCTGAAGACGATGCGCCAGACCGGCGCCGACATGAGCGTGAAGTACAAGGAGACCGCCCGCGGCGGCCTCGCCCTGAACGTCATCGAGTGCTGACCGCACCCCCACCGCTGGTCGCGCCCCCTCACCGGCCGGCGCACCCTCACCGGCCGGCGCACCCCCACCGGCTCGCCACACCCCACCGGCGGCGCACCCACCGGCTCGCCATACCCCCACCGGCCGGCGCACTCCCACAGGCTCGCCACACCCTCACCGGCCGGCGCACTCCCACAGGCTCGCCACACCCTCACCGGCCGGCGCACTCCCACAGGCTCGCCACACCCCTCACCGCTGGTCGAGCTTGTCGAGACCCGCTCGGCATCTCGACAAGCTCGATGAGCGACGGGGGGGCTCGACCAGCGACGGAGCACTCGACCAGCGGGCGGGCCTCGCCAGCGATACGGTGGAAGCTCACGAAAGAGGTCACTGATGTCGATCCTGGACGCCTACGTTCCCGACTCCAACCGCTACGACGGACGGATGCCCTACCGCACCGTCGGACGCACCGGCCTG
>NZ_JARKPQ010000345.1 GCF_029975155.1 Propionicimonas sp.
GCGCACCCTAGGACTCCGCTGTGTCTTCTGCGCAGCGCGGCTACCGTGGAGGACGTGATCCCGGGGCATCGGTCCGGGGACCTGGCAAGGAGGTCAGATATGGCTGATGGTGCTCTTGCGCGCGCCGGCACACGTAGGTCGCTGCGTTTCGATGAAGTGCCGGAGGTGACGACGGGCACGGGCTCGCCGGCCCCGGTGCCGCTTGTCACCCTCAACAACGGGGTTCGCATCCCGCAGTTGGGGCTTGGCGTGTGGCAGGCCAGTGACGAGGACACGGAGCGTGCGGTGCGTTTCGCTATCGACGAGGCCGGCTACCGGCATATCGATACGGCGCGCATCTACGGCAATGAGGCAGCGGTGGGCAAAGGCCTGCGGGACTCGTCGGTGCCCCGCGAGGAGATCTTCGTCACCACCAAGCTGTGGAACGCCGAGCAGGGATACGACTCGACACTGGCGGCCTTCGACGCCAGTCTGGAGCGGCTCGGCCTGGACTATGTCGATCTGTATCTGATTCACTGGCCGCTGGGAGATACCCAGCGGTTCATTGATACCTGGCGCGCTTTCGAGGCGATCGCGGAGTCCGGGCGTGCTCGGGCGATCGGCGTGGCGAACAACAAGCCGCATCACCTGCAGGCCTTGTTGGACCATGGGACGATCGTCCCTGTCATCAACCAGATCGAGTTGCATCCTCATTTCCCTCAATACCTGACGAGGGCGTTCGATGATGATCATGGCATTGCGACCCAGTCGTGGAGCCCCCTTGGCGGCAGTGACCGTTCGGGTTGGGGGCCTTCGTCCAAGCCCAACACGTTGCTCCACGATCCGCTGCTGGCCGAGATCGGGGCGGCGCACGGCAAGACCGCGGCCCAGGTGATGATCCGCTGGCACCTGCAGAACGGGCTGGTCGTCATTCCCAAGTCGGTGCACGAGGAGAGGATCCGTCAGAACATCGATGTCTTCGACTTCGAGCTCACCGGCGACGAGTTCGAGCGCATCGCAAGCCTTGACACCGGTCAGCGTGTCGGTAAGGACCCGGACGAATTCGTCTGATGGCGTCGTAGGCGGTCTGTGGGCAGTGGCCCGCAGGCCGCCTTTTGCCATGCCGTCAGCCGCGGTCCTCGGCGAGGCGGATGATCGTCGCCACGGCGGCTGTCAGTTCGGCATGCGCGTATGCCTTGTCGATGCGTTCTTGCTCCAACGGAGGTCGCCACGACGAATCTCGGCGAGAACGGTCCGTTCTGCGGCACTCAGATACCCGATCTCGCCGCGGTATAGATGAGGCTCAGCAACGATCAGCTCAGCGTGACGGTGCAGCGTCCTTGCGTCCGGCCTCGGCCAGACGCAGGATCTCAAAAAGGCGCTCACTCGCGGAGGCGTCGTCGGCAGGCACAGATCCCTCGGATTCCACCCGGGCGATCTCAGCATCGAGGCGATCGCGCTCGGCGCGCAAGGCCGCAATTCGGCTGGATGGATCGGGATCGGTGTCGCGGGCCAGTAATGCCAGGAGATTGGAGACATTGGCGAGCCGCGACGATGTCACTGTTGCCACCGGACGATTGATCGCGTCGAGGAAGGCGATGGCGTCGGCGGCGGTGGGAGACGGCTCAATGCTCGTCCCGGGCTGCGGTTGCGCGGCGGATGAGGATTCCGTCTCGAATCCAGTCGGCGACGTACTCCTGGGCAGTGCGCAGCAGGGGGATGCCTTCGTCCCGTAGCTCGCTGAGATCATCGGCTACCAATGTCACGAACTCGGGATACGCGATGACCCGCCGATCCACCAGATGCCGGCCGCAGGTGGCCACGATCACGGGCATGTTGTTGGCTCGAAGAAGTCTGAGGGCAGCGGTGTCGAGCGCACGGTAGGCCCCCGTGGCGGCACCGACTGCTCCGGCCATGGGGCAAGCATAGGTTGCCGGCTGGGGCGGTTACCGAAGCACCCGGGTGACGCGGGCCCATCGACAGCCGCGGCGGCTGATCCGGGCGCCGTCAAAGTGCCTGGAGGCGGAACTTAGTCGCGGGCGGGGGCGATGCTCAGGAGGTCGGCACCGGGCCGAGGCGTGACAGTTTCTTGCGAAGAGTGTCTCCTGGCGGGTGCCCGTCGTGCCGCGTCACGGCGTGATTGTTACAGGCGATCGAGGCCGTGTTAAACCTTGCGATCGCCCGGTAACGAGCGTGTAAACCGCGCCAAGATCAGAATCAGCGCCGGTCGGGGGCTCCTAACGTTCCGGTCGGGTCCTGGAGACGGGACCGGCCAATCCCCACCGGTCTCGTAGCGCCGCGGCCCTCCACAACGGACCCATGGTCCTCAAGAGAAAGGCACGCGCATGTCGACTATCACCGACAACGAAGGTTTGGCCGTATCGGGGGTGACATACCAACGAGCGGACGATGACTATTTCGACAAGCGCAAACTCCAGCGCACCGCCGGCGTTTGGGGGCTGTGGGGCATCGGCGTTGCGGCCGTGATCTCTGGTGACTTCTCGGGGTGGAACTTCGGCATCGGCACGGCCGGCTGGGGTGGATTCCTGGTGGCGGCGGTGATCGTCGTCGTCATGTACGTCATGATGATCGAGTCGATCTCCGAGATGGCTTCGGCTATGCCGCACACCGGCGGCGCCTATTCGTTCGCCCGTGCCGCGATGGGCCCGTGGGGCGGATTCGTTACCGGGCTCGCCGAGACCATCGAGTACGTCATGACCACCGCAGTGGTCATCTTCTTCTCGTCCCAGTACGCCGAT
>NZ_JARKPQ010000346.1 GCF_029975155.1 Propionicimonas sp.
CAGCGTCGACCGTCTTGCGCAACGGACCGGGCTTGAGCTTGAACCCGCCCTCCTCCAGCGGCCGGTAGCCCTCGAAGAAGTCCTCATACGAGTACGCCGGATGGACCTGCACCAGCCGCACGTTGTCGCCGGCCAAATGGGCGGCGAGGTGTTGGGCGAGGAACGTCTTGCCCGTGCCCGGCGGTCCGTAGAAGATCAGCTGCGGACGGTCCCGCAGCAGGTCGATGCACTCCTGCAACCACCCCCGATCCACGTTGAGCTTGTCGGCGAGTTCATCGGTCGCGTCCGGCAGGGTCAATTCGCGTGTGACGACCGGCTGGGCCGGCGGCTCGTCGTCCTCGACGACCGCGGTCTGCGCCGCCAGCAACTTCTCCAACAGATCCAACTGCTGGGTCATCTCCACCACGTCGTACTGCACCTGCAGACGGGCCTTGATCTCACTCGCCAGATCGCCGGAGTCGAACCCCTCTGGGGCCCAGTCCACGGTCCGGCGCAGGTTCGACAGACCGCCGGCAGATTGGACGTATTCAACTTGCCCGGTGTCGCGGCCCAGGTACAGCTGTCCCTGGCTGGTGGTCGTGATGAGGTCGCCCACCTGCATGCGGGAGAGGAAGGCGTGGAACTCGTCCAGCTTGGCCGCTTTGGCGGCATAGGAGGTCTGCGAGTAGTCCTCGTCCACGATCGCCTTCAGCTCCGGACGCCCGATCCCCGGTTCCACCTCGCGGAGCTTGGACGCCCGCAGCGACGCGAAGCCGTCCCGGCGCCACCCGGGGACGAGGTCATGACCGTCCACCGACGATCCCCGGACCAGCCAGGCGCGTCGCGGCAGGGCGATCAGCACTCCCTTCTCCTCCAAGAAGGCACGGAAGTCCTCGGTACGAACGTGCTGCCCCTCGCTCGCTGCCCCCGACTCGTCGAACTGGACGCCCTCGGTCTCGAGAACGTCGTGCACATCGTCGGCGCGCCCGTCGAACCATGCGAAACCGGACGCCGGACGACCCTCTTTCCCGAGGACTCGGTGTGCCCCGTCCGCGGTCGTCGTGTTCATGAAGTTGCCGACCGTCTGGGCATTCGTGTTCGCTACGACAGCCAGTTCGTCGTAGGTCGTCCACTGGCCCGGCTCAAGGAGCTCCAGCGCCGCCTCCAGGATCTGGGCGTAGCCGCTCTCGTTGCCGGAGTCGGCCTTTCGGGCCTTCAGCCGGTCTCGGTAGGCGCGGGCGGAGTCGACATCGAGGCCCGTACCGTCAGGATGCGACGCGAGTGCCTCCCGACCGGCGTCGGTGATCGCCCAGCCGTCGCGTGTCTTGGTCATCCAACCGGCAGCGACCATGTCGGTAGTGCCCCAGCCGAGGTTGTGTCGCCACCGCGTTGTGTCGTCGGTGTCGCGGAAGGTCGCAAGTTCGTAGTCGGTGAGTTGGCCGTCCAGCCGTTCGGCAACACGTTCGTAAGCTTCGTTACGACGGAGCGGCCTTCCGTGCTCGGCCAGCACGTCAAGCAGCGTGCGATACAGCAGCCAACGCCGTACGGGCTCCTGAGACCCGTCGCCCGATCCGAAGCCGGGATCCACGCCATGATCCGCCACGGCCTGAAGGCGCTCCGCGGCGTCGTTGCGAGAGACGCTGAAGACGGTCCTGGCCCCATTCACCATCGCCAGGAGATCCGGTTGCAGCAAGTCGCGTGAGACAAGGTCAGGCTGCCACTGAACAGGCACGTAGTGCCTTGCGGACTCGGGGGCGTCGGCATCGTAGCGGTAGGTGCCCGTGGATCGCCCCAAGGCGATCATGCCCGGCCGGCTCTTCAACGGCATCACAACCAGGTCGCCGGCAGCGATGGAGCTTCGGAAGGCCCACAGCTGCCCTGTTGTGGCGGCACGGCTCTGAGCCGAAGCGGCGGGATACCGCTGGTCGACGATCTCGCGAAGCTGCTCGCGGGAGGTCACAGCCGACATGTCTGGGACCTCGGGCCACCCGATGCTCGCGCGGCCGCGCTCGAGGTTGGACGACTCCGCCTCACCTTGGCTACCGGCCCTGACCACCCACGCATTCACCGCGTGATCGCCGCCAGGCTTGACCTCGGGGTCGACCACACTTGCCGCTTGCTCCCGGGGACCCACAGAGGTCATGGCTGCTCCGCTTCGAGCGGAGATTGGTAAGCGCAACCCGCCTCGATTG
>NZ_JARKPQ010000356.1 GCF_029975155.1 Propionicimonas sp.
CGCGCGCGGCACCCTGGCGTTCCGCTCCTCCCGGGCTTCCCTTGTTGTCCCGGGCTTCCCTTGTTGTCCCGGGCGTCCCTTGTCGTCCCGGGCTTCCCTTGTCGTCCCGGGCTTCCCGTGTTGTCCCGGGCTCCCTTGTCGTCCCGGGCTTCCCTTGTCGTCCCGGGCTTCCCTTGTCGTCCCGGGCCTCCTTTGTTATCCCGGGCGTGACCCGGGATCTCCGTGGCCAGCCTGCCGGGTCGGCACCGGGGATCCCGGCGTTTGCCGGGATGACAAGGGGTAAGCTGGGGATTACAAGGGGGGAACCGGGGATGACAAGGGGGAACCGGGGATGAAAAGGGGGGAACCGGGGATGACAAGGGGGGAACCGGGGATGACGCGTTCGCCGGGGATGGCAGGGAGGGTGCTGGCCGCGATGACGTGGCGGGCGTCGCTCAGGTCGGCGGCGGGCCGCTGGAGGCGCGGACGATCAGGCTGGGGTCGAGGATGCGGACGACGGGAACGGCGTCCGGATCGCGCAGCCTGCGTACGGCGGTCTCGGCGGCCAGCCGGCCCATGCGGTGGGCCTGCTGGTCGACGGAGGTGAGCGAGATCCCGGGCAGGGCGCTGGTCGGGGTGTTGTCGTAGCCGACGACCGAGAGATCGTCGGGCGCGCGAAGACCCCTGGCCGCCATCGCGTCCAGGACGCCGAGGGCCGCGACGTCGTTGTTGGCGAAGATCGCGGTGGGCGGGACGGCCGCGTCGAGCAGGTCGCCGGCCACCGCCGCGGCCTCGGACTGCCTGAACCCGCAGTGCACGACCTTCGGTTCCAGGCCGGCGCTCCGCATGGCGTCCGCGTACGCGTCCGCGCGGTGGTGGAAGACCGTCCCCACCGGGGGAGCGATGTGGGCGATCCTGCGGTGCCCCAACTGGACCAGGTGCTCCACGACCAGGGCCGAACCCCTCACCGGATCGGAGAGGACGCTGTCCAGCCCGGCGACCTCGCGGGTGGCCACGACCATCGGGCAGACCTGGGCGAGTTCGAGCAGCTCTTCGGACGGCAGGACGCAGCCCGGCACGATGGAGACGTCCACCTGAACGCCCATCAGCTCGTCGATGGCGGCCCGGTCCCGCTTGCCGTCGGCGTCGGAGACGGCGATCACCAGCTGTTCCGCCGCGGCGTCGGTGGCCTCGCGGACCCCCTCGTAGATGTCCGGAATGACCGTGTTCCTGAGGTCGGGGATGAACATCCCGATCGTGTTCGTGCGCCGGCTCGCGAGCCGCGCCGCCATGCGGTTGTGCCGGTAGCCGATCCGCTGCGCGGCGTCTAGGATCAGCTGTTTCGTGGCGGGACTCACCCGGCCGACGTCGCGGAAGGCGAACGACACGAGGGCGCGGGATACGCCCGCTTCGCGCGCGACATCCTCCTGAGTTACGCGAGCCACCTCCGGCTGCCACCTCCCCTGTGCTGCTGCCACCAGCGGCGCACACCTCCTGACCATACAGGCCCCCGGCGACGCGACGACGTGCACCGCGTCCCCGAGTATGTCTTGACAAAGCGCTAAAGCGCGTTAGCATATGGTCAACGCAGGAAAGACAGGGACGTCGGGAGATATCTGAGATGACGCGCGAATTGCGAATCGCACTCGTGGGAGCCGGGCCGGCCGGACAGGCACACGCCTTCGGATACCGGAACGTATCCATGGCGCACGACCTGAGGGACGTCCGGCTGGTGCTCGACACCGTCGTCGACCCGAACCTCGACCTCGCCGCCTCCGTCGCCGCGCGCTATGGCTTCGAGCGCTGTGTCGGCAGCGTGGAGGAGCTGCTCGCCACGTCGTCGGTGGACGCCGTCAGCGTCGCTCTGCCCAACCACCTGTCCGCCCCCACGCTGACCGCGCTGCTGAACGCGGGCAAGCACGTCCTCGCCGAGAAGCCGCTGGGCCGCAACGCGACCGAGGCGCAGCTCCTCACCGATCTCGCCGCCGCCAAGGGCGTCGTCGCCGGCGTCGGCTTCTCCTACCGGCGCATCCCGGCGCTGGCGGCAGCGGCGAGGGCTGTCGCGGACGGTGCGATCGGCACCCCGTACCTGGCCACCGCCCGCTTCTACGCCGACTACGCGCTCGATCCGGAGACCCCGCTGAACTGGCGGTTCCTCAAGGAGACCGCCGGCGCCGGCACTCTGATGGACATGGGAACCCACGCGCTCGATGCGCTGGAGTTCCTCGTCGGCCCGATCAGCGAGGTCAGCGCGTCCGTGCTGCACACCAGCATCCCGACCCGGCCCGACCCCTCCGCGCCCGGCACGCGCGGCGCAGTCGACACCGACGACACCGCCCTGGTCAGCCTGCGGTTCGCCGGCGGAGCGGTGGGGACGATGGTCGCCAGCCGGGTCACCGCCGGCATCCCGGTGGACCTGTCCGTCGAGGTGTTCGGCTCGGCCGGCCACATTCGGTTCAGCTTCGAGGAGATGAGCCACTACACGCTCTACCAGTCCGGAGCGAACCAGCCGCCGACGGACGGCCCGCGCCGGATCATCCCCGGACCGGAGGCCCCCCACTTCGGCAACGTGATGCCGATGTGCTTCCGCGGCAACCCGACCGGCTACGGCGAGGCGTTCATCGCGGAGACCCAGGACTTCGTTCGCGCCATTCTCACCGGCACTCCCATGGACACCGACTTCGCCACCGCGACGCGCACGATGCTCGCCGCGCAGGCCGCCATCGACGCCGGCCGCACCGAACGCCCGGTCGTCCTCGCCCACTGAGCCCCACCGACCAAGGAGACAGCAATGAAGCTCGGAATGTTCACCTCGTGCCTGCACGACCGGGACATCGACGGCGTCCTGGACGTCGCCGTCGACCACGGGGTGACCAGCCTCGAACTCAACTCCGGCGGCTTCTTCCCGCCCTACCACCTGCACCCCGAAGCGCTGCTGGTCAGCGAGCACGCGCGGGAGGAGTTCCTGGGCAAGCTGGCCGCCAGGGGCCAGACCCTCACCGCGCTGAACAACAGCGGCAACCCGCTGCACCCCGACCGCGAGGTGGGTCCGCGGCACGCCGAGGAGCTTCGCCGGGCGATCGACCTGGCCTCGCTGCTGGGCGTCCCGGTCGTGGTGGCCCAGTCCGGAGCGCCGGGGGCCGAGCCGGTCTCGACCGTCCCGTCCTGGGTGGTCTCGCCGTGGGACTCGGCCTACTCCGACGTCCTGGACTACCAGTGGAGCCTGGCCGTCCCGTTCTGGAAGGCGACCACCGCATACGCTGCCGACAAGGGCGTGAAGCTCGCGATCGAGATGCACCCGCACCAGCTGGTCTACAACCCGCCCACCCTGATGCGGCTGATCGACGCGGTCGGGCTGGACAACATCGGCATGGAGATGGACCCGTCCCACCTGTTCTGGCAGGGGATCGATCCGGTGGGCACGATCGAGCGGTTCGGCGAGCGGGTGTTCATCTCTGCGGCGAAGGACACCGCGATCTACCCGGAGAACCTGCAGGTCAACGGCTTCCTGAACAACGCGTGGCGTCGTCATGAGGGCGAGGGGCGGCTGGGCATCGGTGGCCGCTACTCCGTGAACGACTACCCGGAGAACCCGTCGTACGAGTTCGTGGCGATCGGCCGCGGCCAGTCGGTCGAGTTCTGGGGACGCTGGCTGAAGGCCCTGCACGACGTGAACCCCGATATCGCGGTGAACATCGAGCACGAGGACCCGCACCTCGGCCGGATCGAGGGGCTGGAGATCTCCTGCAAGGCCCTGCGGGACGGGGCTGCACTCCACGGGCTGGAGTTCAGCTGAGGTGGGCTTCGGAGGTCCGGGGACGCTGCCTTTCTCCCTCTCTTTGGGTGGTGGCGCCCGGATCGCCGGAGGTCGGCAACCGGACGAGGCGTAGCTGAGGCGCCCCAACCCGGAGGTCGACGATCCTGACGGGTGGTGTCCACACAGCCCTGGGTGGACACCACCCGCCGTATGCTGCGTGCGGCCCGCAGGGCCGTCCCCGTCCCTCGGAGCCGCCGTCGACCCCGATCGCCGCCGCCCACGCCACAGACGCCCCCGAGGTTCACATCCCCCCCCGAAATCTCAGGGGCGGATGTGAACCTCGGGGGCGTCTGCGCTGGGGGGTGGGGGACGAGGGGCCCCTGGGGTTGGGCGGGGTGGGTCGGGGCGGTCGGGCGGTTAGCCCACCAGCAGCGACTGGGCGCCGTCGATCCAGACCTCGGTGCCGGTGATGTGGGAGGCGGCGTCCGAGCAGAGGAAGCAGATCAGGTCTGCGACCTGGGCCGAACGGCCGGACTGCTGGCCGGTGAGCGGGATCTGGCCGTCCGGGTACTCCACGGGTGGGTGCAGGCCGTCGGTGTTGCGCTGCTCGGTGTTGTCGTCGATCTCGGTCTCGATGGCGCCGGGGCAGATCACGTTCACCCGGATCCGGTGCCGCGCCAGTTCGACGGCGGCCATCTTCGCGAACGCCACCTGTCCGGCCTTGCTGGAGCTGTACGCGGACGCGCCGCTGTTGCTGAACACCCGCGTGCCGTTCACGGACGAGGTGATCACCACCGCACCGCCGCCAGCGGCCTTCAGCATGCTCAGCGCGTGCTTGACCGTCAGGAACGTCCCGGTCAGGTTCACCGCGATCGTGTGGCTCCACTCGTCCGCGGACAGCTCCTCCAGCGGCGCCCAGACGCCGTTGACGCCGGCGTTGGCGATCACGACGTCCAGCCGTGCCCAGCGTTCGCCGACGTCCCGGAACAGGTCCTCGACCGCGTCCGGCTCGCTGAGCTCGGCCGCGTACGGTTCGGCGACGCCGCCGGCGTCCCGGATGCCGTCGACCACCGCCCGGGCGCTGTCCAGGCTGTGCCCGACCACGGCCACCTGTGCTCCCCGGCGGGCCAGCTCCTCCGCGGCGGCCTGGCCGATCCCCGAGCCGGCACCGGTGACCAGGGCGATCTTCCCATCGAAGTCCATGCGCGCTCCTTACCCCGCCACCGTCCGCCGAACGCCTCCGTTTCGTTCAAACGCCCCTACCCACGCTGGAGCGAACGACCGGAACGGAGGCGTTCGATGGGTGGGTACCTACCCTGTGCTGTAACGGAAGGGGGACGATGGCGGACGGGCCGAACCTGCGTCGGGCCGCGAAACCCGACGAGCCGGACGCACCCCGGGTCGAGCGGGACGGCGCGGTGTGGCGGATCCGCTCGCTGGCCGTCGCACGGCAGGTGTTGCGGGCCCGCGACCGGACCACGCAGGCCGGCTTCACCGCCGAGTGGATCCCGAAGGGACGCCTCACGCACCATCCGATCCTGATCTCGGACGGTCCGCTGCACGACGAGCAGCGCAGCAAGGTCGGCCGGTTCTTCGCTCCGGCCGTGGTCGCCGAGCGCTACACGGCGCGGATGGAGGCCTGCGCGGACCGGCTGCTCGCCCAGGCCGACCTGGCGGGTGGCTGCCGGCTCGACGAGTTGGCCCTCGACTACTCGGTCGAGGTCACCGCCGACGTCGTCGGGCTCACCGATTCGCCGGTGCCGAGGATGGCCCGGCGGCTCGTCACGTTCTTCAACCAGCCGCCGCTGGACATCACGCAGCCCGACCTGGGCCGGACGCCCCGGCAGTGGGCGCGTGCCGCGGTGAACGGGCTGGTGCCGGTCGTCCGGTTCTACCTGGCCGATGTCCGTCCGGCGATCCGGACGCGGCGGCGCGCACCCCGCGCGGACGTGATCAGCCACCTGATCGCCGAGGGCTACACCGACACCGACATCCTCGTGGAGTGCGTGACCTACGGCACGGCCGGGATGGTGACCACTCGCGAGTTCATCTCGATGGCCTGCTGGCACCTCCTGGGGCAGCCGCGGCTGCGGGAGCGGTATCTCGTCGCAGGGCAGCCGGAGCGGTTCGCCATTCTGAACGAGATCATCCGGCTGGAACCGGTGGTCGGGCACCTCTACCGTCGCGCGCAGGGCGAACTGGAGGTCTTCGAGGGGGAGCGGACGTGGGCGATCCGGCCCGGTGACCTGGTGGACATCTGCGTCCGGCAGACCAACGCCGACCCGGAGGCGGTGGGGGAGGAGCCACTCGGCCTCTGTCCCGGACGGACGCTGCCGTCCGGGGTGAACCCCGCGGTGCTGAGCTTCGGGGACGGCGCGCACCGCTGTCCGGGCCAGCCCCTGGCGATGCTGGAGACCGACGTGCTGCTCACCCGCCTGCTCGCGCGGCAGCCGCGGCTGGTCGGCGAGCCGACCCTCGGCTGGGACGACCTGATCGAGGGCTACCGGCTGCGCGGCGTCGACCTGGCCTTCGGACGGACGGGCTGGCGTCCGGCGGTTTGGTGGTTCGGCGGTAACGGGTATTCCTGCGGGATCAACCGAAGGGAGCCGATCATGACGATCATGGACCAGGCCGCGTGCCCGGTCTGCGGCATGGCCGTGGACCAGCGGAACGCTCCGTCCGCGAGCTATGACGACCAGACCTACTACTTCTGCTCCGAGGGTTGCCGGGACCAGTTCCTCGCCGATCCGGGCAGCTTCGTCGGCAACACCGGGAGCTGAGTCAGGACGCGGAGGTCGCCCCCGACCCGCCGGTGGTGATGGTCTCGACAGGCTCGACCAGCGGTTTGGGGGGAGTCGGCCTCTTGCCACTGTCATCCCGGGCTTGACCCGGGATCCCTGTGGACGAGTGGCCGGGCTGGCGGCGGGGATCCCGGCGTTCGCCGGGATGACGTAGGAGGGCTGGGGGTCGCCGGGCCGGTCGTCGGCCACCTTGCGTCATCCCGGGCTTGACCCGGGATCGCTGTGGACGGGTCGCCGGGCTGGCGGCGGGGATCCCGGCGTTCGCCGGGATGACACAGCAGGGGAGCGGGATGACACAGCAGGGGAGCGGGATGACGCAGCAGGGGGACTTGACCAGCGGGCCGTCAGGCGTCCTCGGGTTCCTGGCCGCTCTCGACGACTCGGCGGGCGACCTCGCGGAGCTTGAGGTTGCGGTTCTGGCTGGCGCCCTTGAGGCGGTCGAAGGCTGCTCCGGGGACGATGCGGTGGCGCTCGACCAGGATGCCGATCGCCTGACCGATCAGGCGGTGGCTCTCCAGGGCCTGCTGCAGGTTCGCCTCCCGGTCGGCGGCGTGCTGCGCCTCGACGACCCGGTCGACGGCGAGGGCGAAGGCCTGGGCGAGCAGGTCGGCGACGATCATCTCGTCCGGTCCGATCCGGCGCGGCTGCGCGAACTGCACCCACGCCCGGCACCCGGACTGGCTGCTGCGCGGCACCAGCAGGATGCCCGGCCGCAGGCTCGTGGTGTCCGCGCTCGGCTCGCCGGACAGGCCCGTCCGGACCTGGTCCGACAGGTCCTCCGCGGTGACGACCAGCCCGCCGCTCACCAGCAGTGACCGCTTGCCGAGAGTGAGCTGCACGGTGCTGCCCCCGTCGAAGAGCAGTTCGAAGCCGTGCTCGGCCACCGCCAGCAGGGTGTCCAGGTCCTCGGCCGCGCTGAAGTCCGCGCTGACCTGGGCCGCGGCCGCTCGCCGCTCGCGCGCGGCCTTCTGCCGGGTGATGTCCCGAATCGTGCGGACGTGGGCCGTGTGCCCGCTCTCCCGGTTCCGCACCGGGGCCCCGGCCGACCAGACCCAGACCGGCCGGCGGTCCTTGCGGTAGAACCGGAACTCCCCGTCCACCGAGCCCCCGTGCGTGGCCTTGGTGTGGGCCGCGAGAATCCCGGCGAGGGTCTCGGGGTCCTCGTCCTCCGTGGGCCACCACGGATACGGCGGACGGATCGGGCCGTCCTCGAGCGAATAGCCGAGCAACTCGGTGAACGCCCGGTTGATCTCGAGGACGAGACCGTCGGAGTCGAAGATCACCACCCCGTCCTGAATGGACGCGAGCGCGGCCCGGCGCCAGGCGGCGTCCATCATGCGCTCGCGCGCCCGCTCGAGATTGGCCGCGAGCCTCGCCCGCAGATCCGACATCGCAAACGGCTTGGCGATGTAGTCGTCGGCGCCCCCGCCGAGGCCGGTGGCCGTGGCCTCCTCGTCCGCCCGCGCGGTGAGCAGCACGACCGGCAGGTCGCGCAGCGCGGGGTCGGCCCGGATGGTCGCGACGAGCTCGAGACCGTCCATCCCCGGCATGGCGAGGTCGGACAGGATGATGTCGGGACGGCGCTGGCGGATCGAGGCGAGCGCGGTCTCGCCATCGGACGCCACGTCGATGCGGTAGGCGTCCCCGAGGGAGTCGGCGAGGAACCGGGCGAGCTGGGCGTCGTCCTCCACGACCAGCAGCTGCGGGGCCGCGGCACCGGCCCGGTTGGCGCCGGTCCCGGACCACGACTCCAGCTCCGCGAGGAAGGACGGGGCGCGCCGCGGCGTGATCGACTGCCCGGCCACACCCGCCGGGAGCGCGGGCTCCACGGGTAGCCGGACGGTGAACGTGCTGCCCCGTCCCGGCGCGGACTCGAGACCGACCGTGCCGCCGAGGAGCTCGGTCAGCTGGCGGACCATCGCCAGCCCGATGCCGGCGCCGGCCGTGGCCCGTGCCCCGGGTGGCGGGGTGAGTCGCTCGAATCGGGCGAACACACGCTCCTGGTCGTCGGCGTCGATGCCGGGCCCGGTGTCGGTGACGGCGATCTCGTACGCGCCGTCCGCGTTCACCAGCCGGAGCGCGACCGAGCCCTCCGGGGTGAACTTCAGGGCGTTGGACAGCAGGTTGAGCACGATGCGCTCGAGGAAGTCGGGATCGACCAGCACGGGACCGTCGAGTTCGGGCACGTCGACGGTGAACTGCAGGCCGGCACGCTCCATCGCGGGGGCGAAGGACGCCGCGAGTCCGCCGAGGAGGACCGCGAGGTTCGCCGGCTGCAGGTTGGGCACGACCCGGCCGGCCTCCATCCGGGTGAAGTCGAGCATGGCGTCCACCAGCCGGGCGAGCCGGTCCACGTTGGTCTGGACGAGCGCGAGATCCTGCCGGACGTCCGCGTCGAGGTCTTGGTGCCGCTCCAGCAGATCGGCCACGGGCGCGGCGATCAGCGACAGCGGGGTGCGCAGCTCGTGGCTGACCCCCGCGAAGAAGGCCGACTTGGCCGTGTCCAGCGCTTCGGCGCGCGCCAGCCGCCGGCGTTCCGTCCACAGCTCCGCCTGGGTGAGCAGGGCCGCCCCGAGCGAACTGGCCAGCAGGCCGAGGTAGGTCTCGAACACGGCGTCCCATGGCCGGGCGTGGTGGTGGGCGATCACCAGCACGTGGGTGGGCGCGTGCTGCTCGGGGTCGAGCACCGGGAAGGCGTGCAGCGGGTCGGTGCCGTCCCTGTCCGGGTCGTGCTGAGGCTCGCCGGTGGCCAGGCAGTCGGTGACCAGTTGTGCTGCGCGGGTGCAGTCGATCGAGTCGCCGAAGTCGGCCAGCGGGCTGGCGACCTCCGCGCCCGGACGGGATGCGCGGTACAGCGCGCCGGTGGGATGGTCGGCGCCGTTGCGGGCCAGGACGTCCATGGCGACGCGGGCGAGCTCCGGCTCTGTCGCCGCACCGGAGAGTTGGCGCTGGAGCTGCGCGATGGTGGACAGCCGGCGCTCGGCGAGCACCTCGCGCGTGGTCTCGACGAACGTCGCCAGCACGCCCAGCACTTCGCCGTCGTCACCGATGATCGCGCTGTAGCAGAAGGTGAAGTAGCACTCCTCACCGGGGACGCTGCGGTTCATGTACACCGCCCGGTCGGCGGCGAAGAACGGACGCCCGGTGGCGAGGACGGGCTGCAGCACCTCTTCGAGCTGGGGAGTCGTGTCCGGCCAGATCTCGTGGTCGGGCCTGCCGAGCCCCTCCCGGAACCGCTCCGCCCCGTAGACGGCGAGGGCGGCGTCGTTGTACACGAGCAGGCGTTCGTCGCCGAGGCGCAAGGTCATCGGGATCAGCGAGCCCACGCACTGCATGGCGGCACTGCGCAGAGCCAGCGGCCATTCGGTGAGCGGTCCCAGCGACGTGGCTGCCCAGTCGAACGCCGCGACCCGCGCGCCCATCTCGCCCTGCGTGGCGATCCAGCGCAGCCAGACGGGATCCGACGTCATCCGCGGCTCCTCGAGGCATCGCTGGGGTCCCGGGCATTGCCCGGGGCGGTCGGGCTCGACCACCAGCAACCCTAGTACGGGTCGACGGGCGTGCACACGTGAGCAGCCACGGGCGGTGTGCCGGCTGTGTGTTCAACCGGCACACCTGGTCCGGTGGCGTCCCGGGCAGGCACCGGACCTCGCCCGAAGGCACTAGGCCCATACCCCGGGGGTCGGGAGCGCTCACCCCGCAGTCGCGGGCCGGATCGGGGTAATGGGCGACCATGACCTCGTTCTGGCTGGACACCCACCCCGTCCCCGAGCGGGGCACGCCGCTGCAGCCGGGGCAGAAGTACGACGTCGCCGTGGTCGGCGCGGGCCTCACCGGCCTGACCACAGCCGTCCTGCTCGCGACGGCAGGCATGCGTACCTGTGTGACCGAGGCCCGGTCGGTGGGTGCGGTAGCGACGGGCAACACCACCGCGAAGCTGAGCCTGCTGCAGGGCACCATCCTCTCCACGTTGCTGCGGCGGCACGGCGAGGACGCGGTGCGCGCGTACGTCCGGGCCAACCTTGCCGGTCAGGAGTGGCTGCTGTCGTTCCTCACCGCGCGCGGGCTGGCGACGGAGGAGCGCGAGGCGTTCACCTACGCGAACGCGGACGGTGGGCTGCGGGCGCTCGAAGCCGAGCGGGACGCGTCCGTCGCTGCCGGCCTGCCGGTGGAATGGGCCGAGGACATCGGCCTGCCGTACGCCCTCGCGGGCGCGATCCGGCTGCCGGGCCAGGCGCAACTCCACCCGGCCGAGGTGCTGGACGCGCTACTCGACGACTTCCTCGCTCACGGCGGGGCCCTGCACACCGGCTGCCGGGTGCTCGACGTGGACGTCGATGGCGGCTGCCGGGTGAGCACGTCGGCCGGCGAGGTCCGCGTCGAGCAGGTGGTGCTGGCGACCGGGACGCCGATCCTCGACCGCGGCGGCCATTTCGCGCGACTGCGGGCGGAGCGGTCGTACGCGCTGGCCTTCCGCGTGCCCGGTCCGTTGCCGCAGGGGATGTACCTGTCGGCCGATCCGCCGTCCCGGTCGCTGCGCACGGCGGCGGGACCCGCGGGCGAGGTGCTGCTGGTGGGCGGCAACGGTCATCCTGTGGGCCGGCACGACTCGCCCCGGCAGCTGGTCGAGGACCTGGAGGCCTGGACCGGCCGGCACTTCCCCGGCGCGGAGTGGACGCACGCCTGGTCGGCGCAGGACTACGCGCCGGCCACCGGGATGCCGCTGGTGGGCGCGCTGTCGTGGAGCGGGGGCCGCGTGTTCGTGGCCACCGGCTACCACAAGTGGGGCATGACCAACGGCGTCGCCGCCGGGTTGCGACTGGCCGGCGCGCTGACCGGCGGACTGCCGGACTGGGCCGAGGAGCTGGACGCCGCCTCCGGTCCGGGCGGCTGGCTGGAGGCCGCGACGGCGAACCTCGAGGTGGCCGGGAGCGCGGCGTCCGGCTGGCTGGGCGCGGAGGCGCGCTCGCTGCCCCACGAGGTCGCCGAGGGCGTGGGGGTGGTGGGCCGGCTCGGCGCCCGTCCGGTCGCCCGGTCCAGGGTGGCGGGACGCACCTGCACGGTCTCCGCGGTGTGCACGCACCTCGGCGGCATCCTGGCCTGGAATGATGCCGAGCTGTCCTGGGACTGTCCGCTGCACGGCTCCCGCTTCGACGCCTCCGGACGCCTGATCGAGGGCCCGGCGACCATGGATCTCGAGCAGTTGGCCGCTCCCTGAGAAGCTGGCGAGGGACGAGCCAGCGTCACGAAGGTGCGCTCGCACCGGCCCAACCCACCGTCATGCTCCGGCTCCGCCCGTCGTCCCGGCGGACGCCGGGATCCCTGCACCGGTCTGGCAATGCGGCAACAGGGATCCCGGGTCAGGCCCGGGATGACGAGAAGAAGCACCACTCGTCGTCCCGGCGAACGCCGGGATCCGTGCACCGGTCTGGCAATGCGGCAACAGGGATCCCGGGTCAAGCCCGGGATGACGAGAAGCAGCGGCCCCACGAGAAGAAGCACCACCCGTCATCCCGGCGGACGCCGGGATCCCTGCACCGGTCTGGCAATGCGGCAACAGGGATCCCGGGTCAGGCCCGGGATGACGAGAAG
>NZ_JARKPQ010000365.1 GCF_029975155.1 Propionicimonas sp.
GCCCAGGCGTTGCCGCACGTCGAGCTGGTCCGGGGACCGTCCGGGAACCCGATCTACCGGGTCGGCCCGAAGTCGTTCGTGTACTTCCGCACTCCACGTCCGGACGCGTTCGATCCCGAGACCGGCGAGCGCTACCGCGACGTCGTGATCTTCCGGCTGGCGGACGAGGACGCCAAGCAGTCGCTCGTCCAGGACCCGGGCACCCCGTTCTTCACCACCCCCCACTTCGACGGCTACCTCGCCGTGCTGGTGCGGCTGAGCCGGATCGGCGAACTCACCCGCGCCGAGCTGGCCGAGGTGATCGAGGACGCCTGGCTGTCGCAGGCCTCCGCCCGCCGCGGCCGGGACTACCTCAACGGGCCGGCCCGCATCACCGCCTGAACGACCGGGGACAGGTCCCTTTCCCGTTCAGCGGACCGGGAACGGGACCGGTCCCCGGCGGTTCACTCAGCGCAGGTCGGACGGCGGTTCCTGCGCCGGCGGCAGCTGTGGTGTCTCGCCGTGGCGCAGGCCGCGGCGCTCGTCCCGCCGGGCGTGGCGCAGGTCGTGACGGGAGTCCCGCGCGTCCCGGTGGGCCTGGTGCCGCGCGTCCATCTCCGGCGAACGGGACCAGAACAGCGCCATCATGACCGGGATGCCGGTGCCGAGCATCGGCCACATCGGCCAGTAGTAGAGCAGATGGCCGGTGGTCAGCACGGTCATCAGCCAGATCGCGTTGAACAGCACCGCCAGACCGACCCAGCCCGTCACGACCCGGGCGACCTGCGCCGGCGGCCGTCCCGGCACCGGGCCCGGCGCCGCGCTCGCCACCATCAGGTCGGAGACCAGGGGGGCCAGTTCGCCGAGCGTCCGGGCGCTGGCCGCCTGCAGCGCCCGCTCGTCGTGTTCGGCCGCGTCCAGGCGTCCCTCGGCCCTGGCCTGCTGGACGAGCCGCGTCGCGATGTCGCGGTCGGCGTCCGAGGCCCGCAAGTGCTGGTTGGCCGGCACCCTCGGATCGGCGGTGAACGCCGACCACGACGGCGTCACCGGCTGCACCGGACGGTCGGGACGGGGCTCCGGAAGGTTCTCCCACTGGGTCATCGGCTCGCCTCCTTCGCCACGAACCTACGCGCTCGCGTCCGGCTTGGGCAGGGGGTGGCCCGTATCCTCCGAAACCGCTCGTCGAGCTTGGCCTGCCAAGCTCGACCATCGGTTGGTGAGCGTGGCCGGCGTAGGTGCCAGACCCGGGGATCCCGCGGACATGGGCCATCCTTGGACCAGGAGGGCAGATGACACTGGACACTGTGGAGAACAGGGCCCGCGCGCTGGCGTCGGACGTGCGGCGGCTGCGGGCGGCGGCGATGTCCGACCCGCAGCGCACCGACGAGCTCGCGGACGCGCTGGTCGACCTCACCGCGGCGCGACTGCTGGCCTGGGACTTCGTGGAGGCCGCCGCGGACGCACCGGAGTCCGTGGTCCAGGCCGCACGGATCCTCGCCTCGCGCGGACCGTCCGGCCCGTACGCCTCGGTGCCGGACGCCGTCCGCTACGCCACGGCGACCGTGCAGCTGGCGGCCGTCCAGGCCGGCCTCGGGCAGGCCGAGGCGGCCGGCCGCACCCTCGAAGGGCTGGACGCCTGGCGCGCGCAGCTCGGCCGGCTGCCGCTGGCCGCCAACCTGCCCGAGCCGGTGTCGCTGTGGGCGCTCGTCGCCCGCGCCCGCGCGCTGCTGGACGCGGACGTCCCGCTCGCCAACGCCCACGCCGACGCCGCGGAGGCGGGGCTCCACGCGCTGACCGATCCCCCGGCGTACCTCGCGCTCGCCGTGCACCTGCTGACGGCCGACTGCCGCTGGGCGGCCGGACGGCCGGAGTCCGCGCTCGCCCACCACTGGCTGGCGCTCGAGGTGCACCGGGCAGCGGTGGCGGGGGTGGGTGACCGTCCGCGTCCGGCTGTGGCGCGCGCGGCGCTCGCCCCGGTCGTCGCCACCTACGAGCCGTATGCGCAGCGGCTGGCCGCGTCCGGCGACCCGTCCGGTGGCATCGCAATGCGCCGGGAGGAGCTGGAGGTCGTGGCGCGGTTCGGTGACGACGTCCGGGCGGTGCGGGCGGGGTTGGCGCAGGCGCTCCGGGCAGCCGGACGCACGATCGAGGCGACCGGGCTCGGGGCGGGCGACCCGGCCGCCGAGACCCCCACGGCCAGGCTGGGCGAGCGGATCACCTGGACACCGCTCGCGGCGCCGGGCCTCGCTGTGTCCGAGCCCGACCCGGCCGCGGTCGCCGCCTGGCAGCGCGCGGAGCAGGCGGCCGGGTTCGCCGGGGTCGCCGCCCGCGCGGACGCGGAGCGGGCCGAGTCGGCCATGCGCGCCGCGGCAGAGGACGCCGCTGCCCGGCTGGAGGCCGAGCGGGCGGAGGCGGCACGCCACGCCGCCGCAGAGGAGGCTGCTGCTCGCGCGGCCGAAGCCCAGGCCCGGCTGCGCGCCCAGGCCGAGGCCGAGGAACGCGCGGCGCTGGGGGATGCCGCCGCCCGTGCCGCCGCGGACGAGCGCCGACGCCGGCTCGAGGCGGAGCACCGTCCCCCCGTCGACCCGGAGCACGCCCGGATGGCTGCCGGGCAGCTGGAGCAGGCCAGGGCCGCCGTCCGCGCCGCCGGCGAGGAGCTGTTGCCGCTCGCCTCGGCGACCGAGCGGCTGGCGGACCTGCTGCGTCCGCTGGCCGCGGCCGACCCCGCCTACAGCGGTGAGTTCGCGGCGACGCTGGAGGTCCTGGTCGGGCTGCGCTGGCGGCTCGGCGACACCGAGGGTTCACGGGCCGCAGCCAGGGAGGCGAAGGCGCTGGGCTGAGCCGGTGTCGGCGGGGCGTGGCAGGGTGGTGTTCGTGATGGAGACGGCGAAGGACGTGCTGCACCGGTATCTGCGAACGGCCCGGGAGGCGTTGTTGTGGAAGCTGGACGGGTTGTCGCCGTACGACCTGCGGCGGCCTCTGGTGCCCACCGGGACGAACCTGCTCGGCCTGGTCAAGCATCTCGCCGCCATCGAGTCCGGCTACTTCGGTGAGGTGTTCGGCCGTCCGCTGGCGGACGCACCGGCGTGGATGGACGACGAGGACGAGCCGAACATCGACATGTACGCCACCGCTGACGAGAGCGTCGCCGAGATCCTCGCCCTCTATCGCCGCGCGTGCGACCACGCGGACGCGACCATCGACGCGCTGTCCCTGGACGCGCCGGGCGCCGTGCCCTGGTGGCCGCCGGAGCGCCGCCGGGTGACGCTGCAACAGATCCTTGTGCACATGGTGGCCGAGACCAATCGGCACGCCGGCCACGCCGACCTGGTGCGCGAGCTCATCGACGGCGCCGCCGGCTGGCGACCCAGCGCGGGCAACCTGCCGGACGTGGCCGCCGACTGGTGGCCCCGCTACGTCGAGAACCTGGAACGGATCGCCCGCGAAGCCACGGACTGAGCGTTTCTCGGTCATCCCGGCCCCTTCCCGTCATCCCGGCCCCTTCCCGTCATCCCGGCCCCTTCCCGTCATCCCGGCCCCTTCCCGTCATCCCGGGCTTGACCCGGGATCCCTGTGGTGAGGTCGGCTGTGTGGTGCAGGGATCCCGGCGTCCGCCGGGAAGACGGTGCGGGGTAGTCATCCCGGCCCCTTTCCGTCATCCCGGGCTTGACCCGGGATCCCTGTGGTGAGGTCGTCTGTGTGGTGCAGGGATCCCGGCGTCCTCCGGGAAGACGGTGCGGGGTAGTCATCCCGGCCCCTTCCCGTCATCCCCGGCTTGACCCGGGATCCCTGTGGTGAGGTCGTCTGTGTGGTGCAGGGATCCCGGCGTCCACCGGGAAGACGGTGAGCGTGGGGATGACGACGTTCGCAGGGAGACGGCGGGCGTGAGGGACGGTGGACGATGAGCACCTAGGCTTGAGGCACCACGAGGAGGACGGCATGAGGCGGACGCTCGCCGCACTGGCGCTGATGATCACGCTGTCCGGTTGCGCGCCGGGAGGGACGCCAGTGAGCACACCCAGCAACAGCACTCCCGGCACCCCGGCGCCGAGCGTCACCACGCCGGGCTCAGCGCCGTCCGGAGTGCCTGACGCCCGATGGACGGCGATCCTCGACGACCTCACCGGCCGGGGCGCGCCGACCGACGCGGTCGAGCTGGTCAGTGCCCGCTCGGTCACCTGGAACAACGGCGCCCTCGGCTGTCCCAAGCCCGGCCGCTCGTACACCCAGGCCCTCGTGCAGGGAATGCAGGTCGTCGTCCGCGCCGGTGACCGGGAGTACGACTACCGCTTCGGCAACGGCGACCGGCCCAAGCTCTGCGAACGGGGATAGGCCGCGATCGGCCCCGCCTGGCGGGCGGGTAGGCCAAGCTGGACCCATGGGAACTCGCCTGACCTTCCTCGGCGGCGCCGGGACGGTGACCGGATCGAAGTACCTCCTTGAGGAGTCCGGACGGAGGATGCTGGTCGACGCCGGCGTCTTCCAGGGCGAGAAGAACCTCAGGGAACTGAACTGGAGTCCGTTCCCCGTCCCGCCCTCGAGCCTCGAACTGATCCTCATCACCCATGCGCACACCGACCATGTCGGCTACCTGCCCGTCCTCGTGCGGGACGGGTTCGACGGCGAGATCCTGGCGACGGAGGCGACGTGCGAACTCGCGGAGATCGTGCTGCGGGACGCGGCGTTCCTCGCCGAGCGGGACGCCGAGCACGCGGCCAGCCACGGCTACTCCCGGCACACCCCGCCGCTGCCGCTGTTCACCGAGGCCGACGCCGAGAAGGCCCTGCGGCTGTTCCGGGTCGTCGACTTCGACGCGGACGTCGACCTGGGCGACGGCTGGACGGCCCGCTGGACGCGCGCCGGTCACATCCTGGGCTCGGCCAGCATCCGGGTGCAGGCGCCGTCCGCGTCCGTGCTGTTCTCCGGCGACCTGGGCCGGGCCGAGCACCCTGTGCTGCGGTCGCGGGAAGTTCCGCCGGGGGCGGAGACGGTGCTGGTCGAGTCCACGTACGGGGAGCGGGAGCACTTCGAGCCGTCCGGTGCCGAGCACGAGCCGCTGGCTGACCTGATCCGGCGGGCGGCGCGGCGCGGTGGTTCCGTCCTGATCCCCGCGTTCGCCGTCGACCGCACCGAGGTGGTGCTGCAGACGCTCACCCAGCTGCTGCGGACGGGCCGGATCCCGGAACTGCCGGTCTTCGTGAACTCACCGATGGCCCTGGCCGCGCTGGACGTCTACCGCGACCGCCGGTTCGCCGGCGAGCTGCGCCCCGATCTCGACGTGGGCGGGTTCGTCGACCTGCCGCACCTGCGCGAGGTGCGCAGCACCGAGGAGTCGATCAAGCTCAACAACCCGCGGATGCCCTGCATCATCATCAGCTCCTCGGGCATGGCCACCGGCGGACGCGTGCTGCACCACCTCGAACACCTGCTGCCGGACAGCCGCAACGCCGTGGTGCTGGCGGGCTATCAGGCCGAGGGCACCCGTGGCCGGGCGCTCCTGAACGGCGTCCAGCAGCTGAAGCTGCACGGCCGGCAGGTGCCGGTGCGGGCAGAGGTGCTGCAGGACGAGGAATTCTCCGTCCACGCCGACCGCTCGGAGCTGCTGGACTGGCTCGCCGCCCTGTCCCCCGCCCCGGGCCAGGTGTTCACCGTCCACGGCACGCCGGACTCCGCGTCCGCCCTCGCCCGGGAGATCCGCACCCGCCTCGGCCTGGCCGCAGACCCCGCCGTCCTGGCCCGGTCCGTCGACCTCTAGCAAACCGGGGACAGGTCCCATTCCCGTTCACCCGGAGTCTCCGACCGGAGTGAACGGGAATGGGACCTGTCCCCGTTGTTGGGGCCGCGTGGGGCCTGTCCCGACTAACGACGGCGGCGCCGGAGGCAGGCGACGACTGCCACGGCGAGGGCCACGCCGCCGGCGATCAGGATGAGTTTGCGCTTGTCGGCGGCCGGTTCGGACGACGCGGACGGCTCTGCGGCTCCCGGCAGGCGGACGGTGCCGGCGGCGCCGTCCACGGTGATCTCGTCGCCGGTGTGGATGAGGCGGGTCGCGGCGCCCGTCCCGAGCACGGCCGGGATGCCGTACTCGCGGGCGACGATCGAGCCGTGGCTGAGCACCCCGCCGATGTCGGTGACCACGCCCGCCGCCATTGCGAACAAGGGGGTGTAGGCCGGCGTGGTGATCGACGCGACCAGAACCTCGCCCGGCTCGAAGGACGCGAAGTCCTCGGGGCCGGACAGCACCCGGGCGCGAGCGGTGACCACGCCCCCGCTGCCTGCGGTCCCGTTGAGCACGCCACCCTTCGCGCCGCCCTCCCTGGCCGGGTACATCCACTCGAAGGAGTCCATCGCCCGGCTCTTCGGCAGGTACTGCGGTGGCGTCGCCAGCCGCTGACCGCGGGCGATCACCTTGCGATCTGCCACGCGGTCGCGGAGGTCTGCCGCCACGGCCGTCTCCCCGTCCAGAGCGGACGCGGCAGCGCGCGCTTCGGCCAGCGTGAGCCAGCAGACGTCCATCGGATCGTCCAGGACGCCGGCCGCCACCAGCCGTCCACCGAACTCACGCAGCAGTCGCCGGGCCGGCGGCAGGAACAGCCCCATCCCGGCCAGCGCGTCCTCGCGCAACGGCCCGGTGTGCTGCGCCCAGGCGAGCAGCCCGTGCGCCTGGGTGGCGCGCCAACGGTCGAGGCGGGCCAGCAGCCGTCCAGTCTCCTCCTCGCGCCGCGCCGCGGCCTGCGCCTGCCGGACGTGCGGATCGGGCGCGTCCTCGGCAAGGCTGAACCGCAGCGCCTGCAGCACCGGACCCGGGTCGTCCGCCGGCACGGGGTTGACGAAGTCCAGGTTGTACAGCGTGTGCCCGTGGTCGGCCAGGTGCGCGGCGAAGCGCTCGTGCCACTGTGCCCACGCGCTGGGCTCGATCCCGGCCGGGACGTCAGTGGCGAGCACGTCGACCTTCGGATCGGCGAGCACCTCTGCGAGCCCCTGCTCCCGGGCCCAGCGCGCCAGGTCGTACAGCGATTTCTCCGCGCGGATCGGCTCGGAGTCGTAGCCCAGCAGGAAGGTGTCCGCCGAAGGGTCGCCGGGACGCCTCAGCAGCCGGTCGTAGACCCCCGTCCAGAGGAGTTCCGCCATCGACGCCAACGGAATGACGGTCTGGACGGCGGTGTAGTAGTACGCGACGGCGTCCGCCAGCCGTCCGACCGCGGCGAGCAGATCGGACGCGGGCGTCGCCGCGGCGTCGAGGGCGGTCTCGGCGGCCACCTCGTCCGCGTACTCGGCCAATCGGCGGCGCCAGCGGTCCTCGATCCAGACTCCCCGATCACCCACGACCATCCGGATCAGCAGCGGCGAGGACTTCAGCATCTTGCCGAAAGCGTCATAGCCGTACCGGTAGAAGGCGTAGCCGTTGATGGTGGGGAAGCCGATGTCGCCGTACTCCTGGCCGCCCGACATGTCGCTGAGCATGCGATTCAGCCCTGCCGGGACGGCGGTGGCCATCAGGTCGGCGAACAGTGGCGTGAGCGGGTCGGGGAGCTGCTCGGTGATGCTGGCCCGGAAGTACAGGCCCTTCTGCGGGACCGGCCAGTCGTCCGGCACCGGCCCGACACGGTCGGGCAGCGCGGTGATCGGACGGGACTGGACGATGCTGAACTCACCGCCGGTCAGCACCCACTCGATGTCCTGTGGGGCGCCGAAGTGAGCCTCGATCCGGGAGCCGATCTCGGCCAGGCGCAGGGCGTCCGCGTCGCTGAGCACCGCGGCGTGGCGCAAGGTGTCGTCGGTTTCGCGCGTCTCCGTCCGCCCCCTCGCCGACGGGTCGGACTCTGTGCCGGCCACGGCCGGGTGAGGTTCTGCCACGCCGGGAAGGGCATCGATCCGGACGGCCTTGTCCGCGACGTGGCTGCTGAGGACGCGGCCGGCGTCGGTGTCGACGACGATCATGTCCGTGTCGACGAGCCCGGAGACGACCGCTTCGCCCAGGCCCCAGGCCGCGGTGATCACGGTCTCCTCGCTGCGGCCGTTGGTCGGATTTGCGGTGAACATGACGCCGGCCGCCTCCGCCACGACCAGTCGCTGCACGACCACGGCGAGGGCGAGGTCGTCCGGATCGACCCCTCGCTCGGCGCGGTAGTGGACGGCGCGCTCGGACCACAGCGACGCCCAGCAGTCGCGGACGGCAGCCAGCAGGGCGTCCGCCCCGACGACGTTGAGGTAGGTGTCCTGCTGGCCGGCGAAGCTGGCCTCCTCGAGGTCTTCGGCGGTCGCGGACGAGCGGACGGCCACGGGTCCGCCGCCGAGGGCCGCGTATGCCTCGCGGATGCCCTCGGCGAGGTCGGAGTGCAGAACCGCGCCGCCGGTGAGTCCGGCCACGCCGTGCTCTGCCACGAAGCGGCGATAGGCAGAGGTGGTGATCACGAACCCGTCCGGCACCGGGAACCCCGCCCGAACGAGTTCACCGAGGTTCGCGCCCTTGCCGCCCGCGATCGCAATGTCATGCCTCGTCAGATCACCCAACCACCGGATCTCACTCATTCGTTCAGCGTAACCCCGGCCCACCGGCCCCTGAGGAGCGAGCGTCCGCGTTGGCCCACCGGACGGTGCTGCCCACCCCGCTTCACCGTTGGTCGAGCCTGTCGAGACTCCCGTCCACCGTCACCCACCGTTCGCCGAGCCGCGCTCCGCCGTTCCCTGAGGAGGTCGCTCTGCGACCGTCACGAAGGGCCCGACCAGCCCAACCCGCCGTCCTCCCGGATCTCCCACGAGCGTCCTCAGGCCGGTGCGGGGATCCCGGCGTGCGCCGGGATGACGTCAAAGGGGGAGGCCCATTGAACGTCTGGTGGGTCCAGCGCGGGCGCTCGCTCCTCAGGGGGTGTGGGGGCGCGCGATGGCGAGCTGGTCGTACTCGGTGGGGTCCAGCAGGCGGGGGTTGACGCCGGTCGCCAGCCACTCGTCCACGCCGGACGGCAGGTCGAGCGGCACGGGGTCGAAGAGGTTGGTGACCAGGATCGGGAGGAGCTGGGCGTGGGGTTCCGCCGGCTGCATGGGCCCCACCACCAGGGCCCGTCCAACGAGGCCCTCCGCGGTGAGAAAGAGCACTTCGTCGAGCTGGCTGAGCTCTCGCGGCGAGACGTCCATCGACAGCCCGACTGCTGTGTCCGGCGCCTCGGTGACCACTGCGGCGAGGGCCCGCGGATCGTCCGGTCCCAGGTGGACCAGCCAGCGGTTGCCCGGATGCTCGGTGTCCCGGATCGCGCGGATCACCTCCTGGACATCGAGATGGTTGCGGACGCGCCAGCGGGCGAGGGTCCGCCGGGCGTTGCGCCGCTTGCGGGCATCCGCGCCGATGCTGCCGAGGTACCAGTCCAGCGCGCTGCCGGCGTAGTCGATCACCGCCACCGGGCGGACGGAGCGGATCGCGTCCAGCGCAGGACGCAGCCCCGTCCCCTGCGCGAGCAGCAGCGCGAGGACCGCGGACGGCGCCCGGTTCACCCCCATGTGGCAGTGCACCAGCACCTTCGCCGCCGGGTCGGACAGCGCATCGTCCACCCACGCGACCAGGTCGCCGAACCACTCCGGGCCGATCCGCTGGCCGGCGTCCGCCACCCGGTGCTGCAGGTAGCGCAGCTGCGGCTCCCACGTGCGCACGAGCACCTCGTCGCTCCACTCCTCGCGGAGGTCGACGATGTGCGTGATGCCCGCCTCGACCAGTTCGTCCAGCTGTTCCCTCGCCCGGGCGAAGTTGGGGGACAGATCGCCGCCCACCGCGAGGCGGTCCGTGACGAACGCGGCGTTCGCCACGTGAAGTTCCGGCACGGCGGACCCGGGCGGGCCGGCGGCGGGAACGGTCATGGCCCAATCATGCCTCTGTCCGCGCGGGCGGGTTCGGGAGCCCACGTCTCCCGGGTCAGGAGGGAGGGCATTATGTCCTACCCGCCAGCCTGCGTCGACCCTCGACATGTGATCGAGAGATGATTCCGGCCCCATCTGTACGCAGAACTACGTAGTGGTGCATAGTGGACCCGTACGGGAGGGTACCCGCCGCGCAAGCGACGGAGAACTGAACACCCCTGAAGGATGCACCGCCATGCAGACCTGCCGTACCTTTCGTGCCCGCACCGTGGCAGCAATCGCTGCCACGCTTGCGGCGTCCCTCAGCTACCCGACGACGCTCGCGGTGGCAGACACCTCCGGCGCCACCACGGTGGCCGCCAGCACCATCTCGTCCGTCTCACCGGCCAGCGGTCTCGTGACCGGAAACGTCGTGGTGACCATCAAGGGCGCCAATCTCGCCGGCGCGACAGCGGTCGCCATCAACGGGAAGCCGGCGAGGATCGCGGCGAACTCCGCCACCTCGATCACCGTGCTCACCCCTGCCCTGCCCGCCGGCCGCCACTCGCTCTCGGTGACCACCGCGGCCGGGACCACGACGGGGGGCACCTACACCGTCAGGACCCTCGAGGCCGAGGTGCTGCGCCTGGTCAACGCGGCCCGGGCGAAGAAGCGCAAGTGCGGCTCCACCACCTACAAGGCGGTGCCCGCACTACGCGCCAACGCCACTCTCGCGAAGGTCGCCGCAGCCCACAGCGCCGACATGGCCGCGAAGAGTTACTTCAGCCACTACTCCAGGAACGGCGACTCCCCGTTCGACCGGATGAAGGACGCGGGCTACCGGTACTCCTCCGCCGGCGAGAACATCGCCGCCGGCTACCGGACGCCGAGTTCCGTGGTCAACGCCTGGCTGAAGAGCAAGGGCCACTGCAAGAACATCATGAAGAAGAGCTACAAGCAGCTGGGCGTGGGCCACGCTACTGGCGGCCTGTACGGCAGTTACTGGACGCAGGACTTCGGCACCCCCCGCTGAATTCCCCCCGCCGCCGATGGGACGGCCGCTGTGGATAGGCGGCAGCCGTCCCATCGGTTCACCCGGCCCTGGTCGTGGTGCTCTCCCGCACCTCCAGCCGAACCGGAAGGCGTCGGCTGCGAGGACGCGGCAGGGTGGCGTCCGCGTGGCCGGCGACAAGCCGGAGCAGGGCCCTCGCCGCGGCCCGGCCCTTGCCGTCGACGTCCTGGTGGACGGTGGTCAGCGTCGGCCGGGTGCGCAGGGCGAGCGGATGGTCGTCGAACCCGACCACGGCCAGGTCCTCCGGCACGGCGACCCCGGCGTCGCTGGCCTCGGCGAGGACGGCCTGGGCGAGCACGTCGGTCAGGCACAGCACGGCATCGGGACGGGGCCGCGCGGCCAGCAGCAGCCGAGCCGCCCGCCTGGCGTCCCCATAGGTGCTCGGCTGGTTGACGACCAGCGGGTCGATGCCGGCGGCAGTGAGCGCGTCCAGCCAGCCGGCCTGCCGCACGGCGATCACGTGGTGGCGGGCGGCGTCCGCCGGCAGCGGGCCGGTGACGACCCCCGGATCCGGGCCGTAGCCGGACGTCAGCAGCGCCACCCGGCGGCGGCCGATGTCGACCAGGTGCTGGGCCGCCGCGCGGGCGCCGCCGCGGTCGTCGATGGTGATCGAGACCTCGCCAGGGCCGGGATCCATGTCCACGTAGACCAGCGGCAGATCCCGCCGCCGCAGCCAGTCGAGCGCCGGCAGCAGCGGATCGCACGAGAAGGCGATCGCCCCGTCCATCGCCACGTCCCTCGCGGGGATCACCGGGCCGTCCGCGACCGCGGGGATCAGGGTCAGCGCGAGCCCGCCGGGCGCCAACTCGTCCGCCACCGCACCGAGGAACCGGGCCGAGACCTCGTCCGCCAGCGAGTAGCGCAGCTCCTTCGCCCAGAGCACCCCGATGGTGCCGGTCGTGCCGGTGGCCAGGGAACGGGCGGACGGATCGGGGCCGAGGTAGCCGAGTTCGTCCGCCACCGCGAGGATCCGCTCGCGCAGCCCCTCGGACAGCTGGTCGGGCCGGGAGAAGGCGTTGGACACCGTCATGCGGCTGACGCCGACCTGGTCGGCGATCGACTGCAGCGTCACCCTCGCCATCCATCCTCCTCCACCGTTGGGGACAGGTCCCATTTCCGTTCACCCGACAAGCCGCTGGTCCAGCTCGGCCGGCCCTGAGCCTGTCGAAGGGTCGAGACCCTTCACCACGTCTCGTCGGGTTCGACGATCGACTGGCTGCTGAACGGGAATTGGACCTGTCCCCGATTCCGTTCACCCGCCCGGTTGCGAACCGCTCGGCACCAGTCTATCTTTACCGGTACAGCTCTTTATCGGTACAGAAAGGCCCCGATGACCGTGTCCGCGCCGTCCTCACTTCCCGTCGACCGCGACTGGTGGCGCCATGCCGTGGTGTACCAGATCTATCCGCGCAGCTTCGCCGACAGCAACGGTGACGGCGTGGGCGACATCAACGGCATCCGGTCGCGACTGCCGTACCTGGCCTCACTGGGCATCGACGCGATCTGGGTCAACCCGTGGTACCCGTCGCCGATGAAGGACGCCGGCTACGACGTCTCCGACTACCGCGCGATCGAGCCGGTCTTCGGCACGATGGCGGACGCCGAGGCGCTGATCACGGAGGCGCACGGTCTGGGCATCCGGGTGATTCTCGACATCGTCCCCAACCACACCTCCGACCAGCACCGCTGGTTCCAGGCGGCGCTCGCCGCGGGTCCGGGCTCGCCGGAGCGGGAGCGGTTCGTCTTCCGCGAGGGCCGCGGGCCGAACGGCGACGAGCCGCCCAACGACTGGCAGAGCGAGTTCGGCGGCCCGGCATGGACGCGGGTCACCGAGGCCGACGGCCGGCCCGGCCAGTGGTACCTGCGCCTGTTCGCCCCCGAGCAGCCGGACGTGAACTGGAACCACCCCGACATCGCCGACGAATTCACCGAGACCCTGCGGTTCTGGTTCGACCGCGGCGTGGACGGCTTCCGCATCGACGTCGCCCACGGCCTGATCAAGGACGCCGACCTGCGCGACCTCGACGGCATGGGCTTCCCCCTGCCCGACGACACCCCGGAGGGCGTCGAGCACCCGCACTGGGACCAGCCCGGCGTCCACGACGTCTTCCGCACCTGGCGTGAGGTGGCCGACTCCTACGCCGAGCCCAAGGCGTTCTGCGGCGAGATCTGGGTCGGCCGCGACCACCGGCTCACCGCCTACCTGCGTCCGGACGAGCTGCACACCGCCTTCAACTTCAACTTCCTCATGGCACCGTGGCTGGCCGGAGCGATGCGCGAGGTGATCACGTCCACCCTGAACGCGCACATCTCGGTCGGCGCACCGGCCACCTGGGTGCTCGGCAACCACGACGTCTGCCGGCCGGTGTCCCGGTACGCCCGTCCGCAGGAACTGCTGCAGCCCGGCTTCCCGAACCTGCAGGCCTACCTCGGCCTGCCGGTCGACCTCGAGGCCGGACGCCGCCGCGCCCTGGCCGCCGCCCTGCTCAGCCTCGCGCTGCCCGGTGGCGCCTACATCTACCAGGGCGAGGAGGTCGGCCTCGCCGAGGTCGAGGACATCCCGCTGGACGCGCGGCAGGACCCGATCGTCGCCGGCACCGACGGCAAGGATGTCGGACGCGACGGCTGCCGCGTCCCGCTGCCGTGGGCGCTCGAGGGCACGAGCGCAGGCTTCAGCCCGGACGGGGCCGCCGCACCGTGGCTGCCCCAGCCCGCCGACTGGGGGACGCACAGCGTCGAGGCGCAGGACGGCGACCCCTCCTCCAGCCTCGAGCTGTACCGGAAGGCGCTGGCGATTCGCGCGCACCACCCGGCGCTGGGCGATGGCGAGATGACCTGGGTGGATCCTGCGTCCGGCTCAGGCCCTTCGTCCCTTCGACAGGCTCAGGACAGGCCAAGCTCAGGGAGCGTGCTGGCGTTCACCCGGGAGCCCGGGTTCGCGTGCTGGGTGAACTTCGGCGACGAGCCGCTGCCACTGCCCGAGGGGGCGACCGTGCTGGTGGCGAGTGAGGAATTGTCCGGAGGCCTCCTGCCGAAGGACACCGCCGCCTGGCTGCAGCTGCCGTGAGAGATTCGGCGGAGTTGACCACACCGGCGCCCTCCCGGCCCTAGCCTGTTCCCCGGCGGGCGCCGGTGTCCGCCCCGACAGGAGGGTGTCATGGCAGGCAAGTTCGAGTTGTACACCGACGCCAAGGGTGAATACCGCTGGCGGCTGAAGGCCTCCAACGGCCAGACGATCGCGACCGGCGGCGAAGGCTACGCCAGCAAGGCCAACGCCAAGGCCGGGATCGAGTCGGTGAAGAAGAACGCCCCGGATGCCGAGGTCGTCGAAGTAGAGAAGTAAGCCAGACGCAGGAGGGCCGGGACGGAATCCCGTCCCGGCCCTCCTGCGTGCTTGGCTTGCGGCCTACTCGGACGCGCCGACGAGGTCGTCGGCACTCGCCACCCCGGCCGGCTTCGGCGCGGCGACCAGGCGCAGCGCCCAGCCGATCGCGAGACCGAGCACGCCGACGCCCATGGCGAACAGCGCCACGCCGAACGCGATCACCGAGGTGAACAGCGACGAGCGCAGGAAGGACGCGGTCATTGCGGTCTGGCGCAGCGGGTCATCCTTGCCCAGTTCCGCGTAGGTCTTGCCGTTGGTGGCCGCCAGTGCGTGGTGGTTGATCACGTCGGCCTGGACGAAAGCCTCCAGGGGGCCGGTCACCTTCGCGCCGGCGAACATCGGGGCATCGGCGGAGACAGTGATGTTCTCCGAGGCCAGCTTGCTGCTGACCATGCCCCAGGTCGTGGCACCGGCGACGATCATGAGTGCGCCGATGATGATGCTGACCAGACCAAGCGCACGCACCTTCTGGGCCGAGCCGTTGGACCTTGTGGCCATTCGGAACTCCTTAGTTCTCGGGCAGCGGCCAGGCGCTGCTAGACGGTGAGGAGAGCCTAACCTACGCATTGTTGCCTATTCAACTTCAAGCGCCGACCAGCCCGTGACAGCCGGGGGGCAGCAGGCTCGCCGCGGCTTAGGGTTGGCGGACCATGGCCGCCCTGATCGTCACCGAGTCCCTGTTCGGGAACACCCTCGCCATCGCCGACGCGATCGCCCGAGGAATCGCGGAGGTGCGCGGGCGGGACGGCGTCCAGGTCGTGCACGCGTCCGAGGCGCCCGCCGTCCTGCCGGACGACCTCGGTCTGCTCGTGGTGGGCGCGCCCACCCACACGCTGTCCATGCCGAACGCCGGCAGCCGCTCGGACGCGGCCCGCAAGGGCGCGGCCACTCCCGCGCACACCGGCATCAGGGAGTGGATCGAGACGGTGGTGTTGCCGGACGGCCTCCGGGTGGCGACCTTCGACACCTCGATCCACACCCGGATCCAGCTCGGGACGGCCACCCGGGCCGCCGCGAAGGCCCTGCGCCGCCGCGGAGCGACCGTGACGGCCGGCCCGTCCTTCTGGGTGACCGGGATGGAAGGTCCGCTCGCGGACGGTGAGCTGGCGCGCGCGACCGCGTGGGGACGCCGGCTGGCCGAGCCGGTCGCCTCGATCACGAGTCCATCGGAGATCCCGGGTCGGCGCCCGGGATGACAGTGGGGTCGGACGCGCCCCACCGCTCCCTGAGGAGTGCCGGCGAGGAACGAGGCGGCGCGTCACGAAGGGTCTTCCGCCGGCGAGATTCGGAAACCGGCAGAGCGCTGCTCCGGTTGGTCGTAGCGTAGGGGCAGCAGCGAGGAGGACAGCCGTGCAGAACCGGACCATCGGCAATCGCCAGGTGAGCGCCATCGGATTGGGCGCGATGCCCATGTCGATCGAGGGCCGGCCGGAGCGCGAACAGTCCATCGCCACGATCCACGCCGCGCTCGACGCAGGCATCACGCTGATCGACACCGCGGACGCGTACTGCCTCGGCCCGGACGAGATGGGCCACAACGAGGTGCTGATCGCCGAGGCCCTGGCCAGCTACGGCGCCGACACCAGCCACGTCCTCGTCGCGACCAAGGGCGGCCACCTCCGTCCCGGCGACGGCAGCTGGACCCACAATGGCGACCCGGCCTACCTCACGCAGGCCGCGAAGGCCTCCGCGTCCCGGCTCGGGGTGGACGCGATCGGGCTCTACCAGTTCCACCGGCCCGACCCGAACGTGCCCTACGCCGACTCGATCGGCGCACTGGCCGACCTGCTCGATGAGGGCGTGATCCAGTCGGCCGGCATCTCCAACGCCTCGATCGCCCAGATCGACGAGGCGCGGTCGATCCTCGGCGACCGGCTGGTGTCGGTGCAGAACCAGTTCAGCCCCCGGCACACGGACAGCCTCGCCGAACTCGAGCACTGTGCGGAGCTGGGCCTCGCCTTCCTGCCGTGGAGCCCGCTGGGCGGCATCGGCCGGGCCTCACAGGTCGGCGCCACGCAGAGCGTGATGTCCGAGATCGCCCTGGCCCGCGAGGTGTCGCCGTACCAGGTGGTCCTGGCGTGGGAGCTGTCGCTCGCGCCGGTGGTGATCCCGATTCCCGGCGCGTCACGGCCGGCGTCGATCCTCGATTCCGCCAAGGCGGCCGACCTGGAGCTGGACGCCGCCGAACTCGTCCGGATCGAGAACTACCTGATCTGAGCCCTGCGCCCCGGCAGGCCTTGTCAACCGCAGAATCGGAGCGTCCATACCGTCCCTTCGCGGGCATCCTCGCGCCCCCGCAGCGCGGATACGCACTTCTACTCAGCCAAGACTGTGCATAACGAGGGCTGCGAAGCAATACGGTGAATTCCACGAGGGGGAGGGGAATGCCCGACGGGTAGCCATCGGGTCGCGCACGAATCGGGGGAATCGTGCACGGGAACACCGCCATCAGGACCGATCCCGTCGGCGCAGGCTGATCCGCCGGACCGTCGACCAGACGCAGTGATGAGTTCCCGGGATTCGAAGGCTACCCGACGCGGCAGGCGCCGATCCGAGTCGGCAGCACGCTGTCGGGGGGAGCTGAAGCGACGCGTCCCACAGGCGCGGAGGGGAACCACACGGGTCTTCGCGGGATGTCGCTCATTCGCCGACTCGGCCGGAGTCACAGCGCAGGCCGGCCCGGAATAATCCGGTCCGGTCTGCGCTTGCTCATCTGTTGACCCTGCCGCCTGTCGCCGCGGCGGCCACACATCTTCCGTCCCAAAGGTGAATTCATGACCCTTGCCGACCAGGCCCCGACCACCACCGCGTCCGACCGGTTGCCGGCCCAGTCCGTCCGCGTTCTGGCGGTGCTGCTCGTGGGCGCGTTCGTCGTGATCCTGAACGAGACCGCGCTCAACGTCGCGCTGTCCCGGATCATGACCGACCTGGCCATCGACGAGCGCACCGCCCAGTGGCTGACCACCGGCTTCATGCTGACCATGGCCGTGGTGATCCCGGTCACGGGCTGGCTGATGGAACGCTTTGCGACCAGGACGGTGTTCACCCTTGCCATGTCGCTGTTCAGCGTCGGCACCCTGATCGCAGCGCTCGGCTGGGCGTTCCCCAGCCTGCTCGCCGGACGGCTGGTGCAGGCCAGCGGCACGGCGATCATGATGCCGCTGCTGATGACCACGGTGATGGAACTCGTCCCGTCCGGTCAGCGCGGCCGGGTGATGGGCACCATCAGCCTGGTGATCTCGGCCGCACCCGCGATCGGCCCGACCATGTCCGGGGTGATCCTGCAGTTCCTGCCCTGGCGGTTCGTGTTCGCGCTCGTCCTGCCGATCGCGCTGACGATCCTCATCATCGGGCTGCGGCGGGTCCCCAACCTCAACGAGCCGGTACGCGTGAGGCTGGACGCGCTCAGCGTGCCCCTCACGGCGCTCGGCTTCGGCGGTCTGGTCTACGGGCTGAGCCAGGTCGGCAGCCCCAACACCGCGGCGATGGAGATCGCCCTCGGCGCCGGCGTGGTCGGGCTGGGCCTGTTCATCTGGCGCCAGCTGGTGCTGCAGCGCACCGACTCCGCGCTGCTCGACCTGCGTACCTTCACCCACCCGATCTTCGCGACCACGATCGCGGTGATGGCGATCGCCATGGCGGTGCTGTTCGGCACGATCATCGCGCTGCCGCTGCTGCTGCAGCAGGTGCTGCACGCCGAGCCGTTGTACGTCGGGCTGCTGCTGTTGCCCGGTGCGCTGCTGATGGGCCTGCTCGGACCGGTCGTCGGCCGGCTGTACGACCGGGTCGGACCGCGCTGGCTGCTGGTGCCGGGGTCGGTGGCGGTGCTGGCGTCGCTGGGGCTGTTCACCCAGGTGTCCCCGCTCCTGCCCTGGTGGGAGCTGCTGGCCGCGCACATGCTGCTGAGCCTCGGCCTGGCGTTCCTGTTCACGCCGCTGTTCACGATCGCGCTCGGCTCGCTGCCGCCGCACCTGTACGGCCACGGGTCGGCCGTGGTGGGCACCGTCCAGCAGGTCGCGGGCGCGGCGGGGACGGCGCTGTTCGTCACGGTGATGTCGACCGTGGCCGCCGCGCAACCGGCCGGGGCGGCGGCAGAACTCGCCCTCGCGACCGGTGCCCGGACGGCCTTCCTCGTCGTCGGCGCGCTCTGGCTGCTGGCGATCGTCGGCGTGACCTTCCTGCGCAAGCCCGAGGACGCGCCGGTCGGGGCGCCCGTCCACTGAGGTGTCCTCCCCCAACCGTTTGGTCGAGTACCCCCCAACCGTTGGTCGAGCTTGGCCTGCCCTGAGCCTGGCGAAGGGTCGAGACCCCGGATCGAGCCCTCCTTCGCGTGAGCGTAGGGTGCTGGGGTGCCAACGCCCGAGTTCGTCCTGTCCCTGCGCGAGAAGGTGGGGAACACCCGCCTGTGGCTCTCCGGCGCGACGGCGGTGGTCGTCCGGGACGGTCACCGGGAGGAAGAGGTCCTGCTCGTCCGCCGCGCCGACACCGGTAGCTGGACGCCGGTCGCCGGCATCGTCGACCCGGCGGAGCACCCGCACCTGACCGCTGTCCGCGAGGTCGAGGAGGAGGCCGGGATCGTCGTCGAGATCGAGCGGCTGGTCTGGCTGACCGTGACCGAGGTGATCACCTACGACAACGGTGACCAGACCCAGTACATCGACCACGTGTTCCGCTGCCGCTGGGTCAGTGGCGAGCCGTACCCCGCTGACGGCGAGGCCTCCGCCGCCGCGTTCTTCCCGCTGTCGGAGCTGCCCCCGATGTCGCCGCGGCACGCCGAGCAGGTCCGCGTCGCGATCGCCGACGAGCCGGAGTGCCGCCTCGGCTGACCCCGAACGACCGGGGACAGGTCCCATTCCCGTTCACCCGGCCGAGCGGAGACGGTTCCCTCTCGGTCCGCTCAGTCGCCCCCGGGCCCGCGCAAAGTGGACTCAAACCGTCGACTTCGGCGGTCTCAGTCCACTCTCTCAAGTCCAGCTGCCGGTGGAACGGGGGGTGAACGGAAAGGGACCCGTCCCCTTACTGTTCAAGTCCAACTGCCGGCGGAACGAGGGGTGAACGGAAAGGGACCCGTCCCCTTACTGTTCACTGCCGGCGGAACGAGGGGTGAACGGAAAGGGACCCGTCCCCTTACTGTTCAGGTCGGGGAAGATGGTCTCCCGACATCGAGAGGAGCCGCACGTGAGCCTCGAACTGGTTGCGATCATCGGCGTCCTGCTGGTGGTGGCCGTCTCGGTGATCGCACCGCGGGTGGGGGTGGCCGCGCCGCTGTTGCTGGTCCTGCTGGGTCTGGCGGTGAACCTGCTGCCCTTCGTCGAGCGGGTGGCGGTGCCGCCGGAATGGATCCTGGGCGGGATCCTGCCGCCGCTGCTGTACTCCGCCGCCGTGGGCACGCCGACCATGGAGTTCCGCAGGGACTTCCGGCTGATCTCGGCGTTCTCCGTGATCCTGGTGGTGGTCTCGTCCCTCCTGGTCGGGCTCGCGGCCTGCGCCCTCGTCCCGGGTCTCCCGCTCGGTGTCGGGATCGCCCTCGGCGCGATCGTCAGCCCGACGGACGCCGTGGCGACCGCCGTGATCCGCCAGGCCGGGGTGTCGCAGCGGATCGTGACCGTCCTCGAGGGCGAGAGTCTGCTCAACGACGCGTCCGCCCTGGTGCTGCTGCGCTCGGCCGTGGCGGCGGTCGGCGTGTCGATCTCGGTCTGGCAGGTCTCCCTCGACTTCCTGTGGGCCGTCGCCGCGGCCGTCGCGATCGGCTTCGTCGTAGGCAAGCTGAACCTCAGCGTCCGCTCCCGGATCACGCAGGTCACCAGCAACGTCACGCTCTCCCTCGTGGTGCCGTTCATCGCCTACCTGCCCGCCGAGCACCTCGGCGCGTCCGGGCTGGTCGCGGCGGTCACCGCCGGCCTGGTCACCGGCTACGGCTCGCCCCGGCGGCTCGGCGCGGAGGAGCGGCTCACCGAACGAGCGGTCTGGCGCACCATCGAACTGCTGCTGGAGAGCGCGGTGTTCCTGCTGGTCGGGCTGGAGGCGCCCACCCTCGCCGCCGACCTGCTGGACGCCCACGGCAGCCTCGGCCTCGCCGTGGTCGTCGCTGTGGTGGCAGCCACGCTCGCGATCGCCGTCCGGGCCGTGTTCGTGGCGTGGTCGGTCTGGACGCTCGCCCGCCGCAACCGGCGAACGCCGGCCGTCCGGCAGCACCTCACCCGACTCCAGGACAGACTCGCGGACGGGGAGGTGCCCGAACTCGGCCATCCCGACCGACCGTCCCGCAAGGACCGCAAGGTGCGGCGGATGGCCCGGCAGGCCGGCGCGACCGAGGGCTCCCACGAGGCGCAGCTCGGCCGCTGGCAGCGCCTCGTCCAGCAACGGCTCGCCGATCTCGACTACCTCGCGGCGGAGCAGTTCGGCTGGCGCGAGGGCGTGATCCTGGTCTGGGCCGGCATGCGCGGCGCGGTCACGATCGCCGCGGCCCAGACCCTGCCGTCCGGAACGCCGCACCGCTCGCTGCTGATCCTCGCCGCCGCGCTGGTGGCCGTGGGGACGCTGCTGGTCCAGGGCTCCACCCTCGGCTGGCTCGCCGGACGGCTCGGGCTCACCGGCCACACCTCGGACGACGACCCCGAGCAGTGGGAGGCCCTGCAGGCCGAACTGAACCGGGCGGCGTTCGCGCGCCTCACCTCCGGCGAGCTGGAGTCCTTCCCGCCCGAACTCGTCGAGAAGGCGCGCGAGCGGCTCGCCCGCACCCCTTCCGACGATGACGACTTCCGTCCCGGCAGCCCGGCCGCGCGAGAGCGGATGCGCACGTTCCGGCAGCTGCGGCTGGACCTGATCGCCGCCCAGCGCGACGAACTGATCGCCCTGCGCAACCTGGGTACCTACCCGTCCGGCATGCTGGACGCCGCCCTCGCCCAGCTGGACGCAGAGCAGATCGGCATCGAACTCCACCGCACCTGACCCCTTCCGCCGAGGTGGACGGATACCATCGCCGCACAACCGGACGAGGAAGGACGCCGATGCCGCCGTTCGCGGAACTGCACCTGCACCTGGAAGGCACGCTCGAGGCGGAGATGGTCCTCGAGCTGGCCGAGCGGAACCACGTCCGGCTGCCGTACGCCGACCTCGACGACCTGCGCGCCCGCTACTCCTACGCCAGCCTGCAGGACTTCCTCGACCTCTATTACGCCAACATGCAGGTGCTGCGCACCGAGGCCGACTTCGCCGAACTCACCGACGCCTACCTGGCCAGGGCCGCCGCAGCGGGCGTGGTGCGCGCCGAGGTCTTCTGCGACCTGCAGGCGCACACCGCGCGGGGCGTCCCGGCGCCGGTGGTGCTGGCCGGGGTGACGGACGCGCTGTCCCGCTCCGAGGCCGACCACGGGGTGAGCTCCGGCCTGATCGTGACCTTCCTGCGCCACCTGCCCGCCGCGGACGCCGAACGCGCCTACGCCGAGGCGCTGGCCACCGGGGTCGAGTTGCTGGGCATCGGGCTGTGTTCGTCGGAGGTCGGCTTCCCGGCCGCCCCGTTCGCGGACCTGTACGCCCGCGCGCGGGCCGACGGACTGCGCACCGTCGCCCACGCCGGAGAGGAGGGGGACGCGAGCTACGTCCGGGAGGCTCTGGACCAGCTCGGCGCCGAGCGGATCGACCACGGCATCAATGCGATGAGAGACCCTTCGCTGGTGCAGCACCTGGCCGAGCGGCAGATCCCGCTGACGGTGTGTCCGCTGTCGAACGTGCGGCTGAAAGCCGTGCCGTCACTCGCCGAGCACCCGCTGCCCGCCATGCTGGACGCCGGCCTGCTGGTGTGCGTGAACTCCGACGACCCCGCCTACTTCGGCGGCTACCTCGACGACAACCTCGCCGTCGTCCGGGACGCCTTCGGCCTCACCGAGGACCACCTGGCGACCCTCGCGGCGAACAGCATCAAGGCATCGTTCCTTCCCGAGTCGGAGAAGGCCCGCATGCTGAGTGCCGGCTGAGCCCTGGTCCACCGAAACCGCTCGAGCTTGTCGAGACGCACTCGATCGCTGGCTCCGAGCTGAGCCCGACTGCTGGCTGAGCGTCCCTACGTGCTGGCTGAGCTCGACGACGCCCGGTGCCCTTCGTTGACGACCGCTCGTTCCTCGCGGTCTCCTCAGGGAACGTCTGAGCTCCGGGCCGGTGCCGCGTCGGCGCGGGACTGGGCGTGGGCGCGGCGGCCCTTCTCGGGAGGTGACGGGAGCGCGAAGGTGCCCAGGTGGTTGGCACGCAGCAGCAGGCGGCTGGTGCGCAGCGACTTCGTGCGTCCGGAGAGGGGCGCGGCGTCCGCCTCCCGGCTCAGTTCGACCACGCCGACCTTCAGGCTGCGGGCGAACGGCATCAGCAACAGCAGGACGCCGACGCCGACCACCATCACCCGCATGGTGTCCGAGTCGGGGCCGGGCAGCTGATCGGTCAGCCCCAGCCACGCCACCAGCGCGCCGAGGGCGAGGAAGGCCGCGTTCTGCAGCCGCTTGCGCCAGCTGGACCAGCGGTAGGCGATCATCAGCAACGCGAGCCGGGACGCCTCGTCCCGGTCGGGCAGGTGCCGCACCTGGTGCAGCAACCGTGCCCACCGCGGTCCCCAGGTCCGGCAGCAGGGACGGGTCGTCGAGCGCAGGTGCTGGATCAGGTCCTGAGCGTCCGTGACGAGCTGCGCGTCCCCGCGCAGCCCCAGACGGTCGAGCGCTTCCTGCGCGAGGATCGCGGCGTGCAGCCCCCGTCGGCACACCTCGCTGAACAGCCGCGGCGCGAGTGGTTCTGAACCGACCCGCAGACCCGGACGCGAGCGTCCGGACTCCAGGTAGGCCCGGGTGTCCCGGTGCAGGTCCGCCGCGGCACGGTAGTCGGCGACCGCGACCATCAGCTGCTGCGCGTTCTCCACCGAGCCGGTGCTGCCCGTCCCGCCCTCGGGACCCTCGGCCATCGCCAGCGCAGCCTCGAACTCGCTCTCCGCCTGGATGGCGCGGGCCAGGATGTGCTCGCCCACGCTGTCGGTGATCGCCATCGCCTCCCGCAGCGCATCGCCGTAGCGGCCGCTGATCAGGGACGCCTGCGCGTCCAGCACCCGCAGGTCGAGGTCGTGCCTGCGCTGGGGCAGCACCTGGTCCAGCAGGGCGTGGGCGCCCACGTCGTCCCCGCGGCGCAGTGCCAGCATCGCGCCGAGCACCTGCACGGTCCAGGGGTCGGACGGGGTGAGCGGCTCGGCGGCGAGGAACTCCACCGCGCGATCGTCGTCCCCGGCGAGCAGCGCGAGGCGCAGCAGCTGGCGGCCGTCCACCTCCGGCCCGGACCGCGACAGCAGCGCCCGCGCGGCCGCCTGACCGGTGTACCGGGCGCCGGAGAACGGGTTGCCTGCGTCGAGCTGCCGGCCCTCGGCGACGGGGGTGCCCCACTGCGTGCCCACCCACAGGCACGCCTCTGCGTAGGCGGTGTCGTAGGGATCGGGCGTGTCGAGCTGGCGCAGGTCCTCCAGGATCCCCAGCGTCATCGGCGGGTCGGCGAACAGGATCCGCACCCGCAGGATCGACCGGCGCAACTCCGCCGCCAGACCGGTGTCGTCGACCTCGACCGAGCGGCGCAGGTGGTCCCAGGCCTCACGGTAGCGGCCCTGCTGCGCGGCCAGCCGGTACGCCAGCAGCCGGTACACGTGCCGCCAGTGCTCGTAGGAGTCCGGGCCGATGTCCGCCGCGGGCCAGGCCGCGTCCAGCCGTCCCTCGATCGCGTCGATCGTGCGGACACACGCCTCCTCCGCCTCCGCGAACCTGCCGACGTCGGTCATGGCCTGGATCCAGCGGGAGCGGTCCTCGACGTCCAGTTCGGTCACGCGGACGCCCCAGCGCTCCGCGAGTTCGTCGAACAGCCGGGCGGCGGCGACGTGGTCCTCCAGTTCGGCGGACGCGACCGCGCGCACCAGCACCGCCGCGGCCGAGAGTTCCACGCCGGCGACGAGTTCCAGGGCCAGCACCGGACTCTCCGCGGCCAGCAGGTCGGCCGCCCGCAGTGTCGACTGCGGCCCGGCGGCCGCGAACCGGATCAGCGCCTGTTCGAACTCGGCGTAGCTGCCGATCGGGGTCCGCTGTCTGCGTCCGGCCTGGAAGAAGCGGTCCAGCAGGCCGATCAGGCGCACTCCGTCCGCGTCGCTCTCCGGCACCGGGGCGGCCATCCGCAGAGCCGCGGCCCACGCCTGCCGGGCCAGTTCGTCGTCGGCGCTGCCAGCGTCCTCGGCCCGGCTCTCCGCGCGCTGCCAGAGTTCAGCGGCGACGAATTCGAGGATGTCCTGGTCGTCGGGGAAGCTGGCCACCAGCTCGGCGAGGCTCGGTCGCTGGCCGGTTACGCCGAGCGTCCGCAGCGCCTGTAGCCAGTTGGCGGCGTCCGTCCGGGTGAGGGCGCCGAGGCGGCGCAACTCCTCGTACGCGGCGTCGGCTGCGCCGAAGGCACCCTCCGCAAGGTCGCCCTCGGCGCGCCGCCGCAGCCGGTCAACCTCCGTGGTAGCAGTCGGCTGTTCCAGCATTCTCGGCCCCCCCGGCCAGAATCCTGCTGGGGTCGCGGACAAGCGGCAATGGCCCCAATTGCCACCGCCCCCGGGGGTATCACGGACCGCCGGTAGCCCCTCTGATCCTGAACGGGAATGGGACCTGTCCCCGGCTCTCGCGGGGACAGGTCCCATTCCCGTTCACTCGGCTCAGGCCAGCAGGTCCGAGTACTCCGGGTTCTGGGCGAACCACCTCACGACGTACGGGCAGTCGGGGCGCACCTTCCACTCACCGGCGGCACGCACCTCGTCCATCGCGTGCCGGACGAGCCGTCCGGCCACGCCGCGGCCACCGAACTCCGGCCGCACCTCGGTGTGGTCGAACGTCGCCACCCCGTCGGACAGGACGTAGTGGGCCTCGCCCGCGAACGCCCCGTCGATCGTGGCCTCGAATTGGCCGGCCGCGCGGTTGTGGGTGAACTCCTCTGCCATGGCACTCCTCTCGTCCCAGAATCGCCTTTCCCGCAGAGGGTATTCCGTCGCGGCTATCGTCGGGGCGTGCGTACGTCGATTGCGGTCCCGGCCCTCGTCCTGTGCGCGCTGCTGGCCGGGTGCCAGCCGGACGGGACCCCGGCGCCGCCGGCGGTGAGCACGAGCGCGTCCGCCACCCCGTCGACGCCCACCGCACCAGTTGCCTCGCCCGCAACCGCCTCGCCCACGGCCTCGCCGACCTCCAGCGCCTCCAGGGCCCCCGCGCAGGCCACCCGTCCCCTGGCCGGCCGGACCATCGTGATCGACCCCGGCCACAACGGCGTCTGGACGCGGCGCGAACTGCGCAAGGTGCCCAGCGGCAACGGCCGGACCAAGCCCTGCAACTCCTCAGGGACGGCCACCAACGCCGGCTATTCCGAGCACGCCTACAACTGGGCGCAGGCGAACGCGCTGGCCAGCGAACTCCGCGCCCGGGGCGGCACCGTCCGCCTCACCCGGCCGAACGACCACGGCGAGGGTCCGTGTGTGAACCTGCGCTCGAAGCTCGCCAACCAGCTGAACGCGGACGCCCTGGTCTCCATCCACGCCGACGGCAACCTCAGCCGCGGAGCCCGCGGCTTCCACGTGATCGTCAGCACCACGATGGTGGGCGGCACCGCTGTCGAGCGACAGTCGCTGGCTCTCGCCAAGGACCTCCGCCGCGCCCTGGAGAAGAGCACCTCGATGCCGCGCTCCACCTACATCGGCGGCGGCACCGCCCTCAGCCTGCGCACAGACCTCGGCACGCTGAACCTCTCCCAACGGCCGGCCGTCATGCTCGAGATGGGCAACATGCGCAACAGCAGGGACGCGGCCCTGCTCACCTCGAAAGCCTTCCGGGCGAAGGCCGCCGAAGCCATCGCCGATGGCCTGGTCGAAGCCCTGCGCTGACACCATGGGGCGGGCCGTTCTCCGGCGGCTGCGCCCGGACATATCACCGACTGGATACGCAGGTACTCCGGTCAGTCGCTGGCCACCGGCCGCGGTCGAGGTACAGCGGTGTCCGGAGGTAGCCGCCGGGAACACGGCCGAGGCCACCTGCGGCCAGGACGCGATCATCCCCGCCGAACCATCCACCACAAAGTGGACCGAATCCGCCGACTACCCGGGAAAACTGTCCACTTTGTCAATATCCACCCGAGGTCTGGCCACCCGAAGACCTTCCGTGCGAAGGTCGTCGAGGGCCAGCCGACTCCCCTGGTCACACCCGATCGGCTGGCGGCCGCCACGGCGGCCACGAGCACTCGCTACGAGTAGTCGGTGAAGGCGCCGGCGTTCGGCAGGCGCATCAGCGTCGACTTCTCGTTGAGACTGCCGAAGGCAGCCAGGAAGACACTCTTGAGCTCGTCGGAGCTCGCCGCGCAGAAGTAGTTGTCCCCGTCGCTGTTCTCGATGGCAGCGTTGTTGCCGATGCTGCAGTCGAGGCCTTTCCCCCGGGTGCCGTCTGACCTGGGCGAAGCAGCCGCCGACAGGGTCTGCGGCACGGTCTTGCTGCCGCAGACCGACGTATTCGCCGCACCCACGCCGATCATGATCAGCTTCACCTTGTTGGTCGCCCTGGCGGCATCGGCAATCGCCAGGAAGTTGTCACACGCCTTCTGCTGGACACCGTTCACCGGCGGCGTGCTCCCGGTCGCACCGACATCCAGGTCGTTGGTCAGGTTGAGCGCATCGCTGTGGCTGTTGAAGACCTCCACCGGCGAGCCGTCCGTCTCGAAGATCACCACCTTCTGCACCGTGCCGTACTTGCTCCGGTCGGGCAACCCGAGATCGGCCTGCGGATCGGTGTAGAGGGAATAGCGCACGGCGGCCTTCAGCGCCGAGGCGAGGTGGGTGTTGCCATAGTTGGCGATCTGCTGGCCGTATTGATCCTCGGACTTCTGGTTGTACTTCGAGGTGGCGATGGTGTTCGCAGAGCTGTTCATGTGCCAGGGCACCGGGTACCTGCCGGGATGGCTCGACTGATCGAGCCCGGTCACGGCGCTGCCCAGTTCGGTGGTGGTGTCGAGCTGAGTGATTCCCGACACCGTCTTCTGGTACTTGTTCGTGTACTTGATCGGGATCCACGTCCCGTTGAAGTGCCACTTCTTGTTCTGGGAACTCCAGGTGGTCACGCCCTTGCTGTTGAAGCTGGCGTAGTCGGCATCGGTGAAGCCCTCGGTGGAGGTCGAGGTCGTCGCGACCATCTTCGCCTTGCCCGTGGTCGCGCTCGCGTTCTTCGCGCTGATGCCCAGAGCCCCGAAGGCGACGTACTGCTGTTCCTGGTTCATCGCCCCGAGCATGTCCTGGATGCCCGACTTCATGGCGGCCAGCTGAGTGTCGTTCATGGACGGCGTCCGGTCGGCCATCACCACGACGTCCATCGGGTTCGGCTTGACCGTGCCGCAGTAGCCCCGGCAGGCGGCGGACACGATGCTTCCGGTCGAGCCGGTGGGAATGCCGATCGCGGGACCGAAGGTGAAGTCCACCTGCTTGTCGTACTTGACCACGATCGTGTTGCACTTGTTCGCCGTCGTGCAGGTCACGGAGCAGACCCCGGCGGACTCGTCACAGTCGAGCTTGTTGAACGCGGTGCTGGTGATGCCACACACCGCCTTCACCGTGGGCCAGTCGGGCGACTTGGTCGTGGTGTTGTAGCTCGTCACGCAACGCAGGGCGATCTTCGGGACGATGCTGCCGAGATTGGCCGCCACCATGTTGTCGCTGGCGAACTTCTGCGCCTTGAGGACGGCCTTGGCCGGATTGTCCGGCAACTCCATCACGCCCGCGGCGGCGGCGGCATCGAGCGAGTTCTGCAGCTGCTGGCGTTCGTAGACGAGGCGCGCGACGTCGACGCCGACCGCCGCCGCGGCCATCAGCGCGACCATCGAAAGGGCAACCACGACGGCAACCGCACCCCGCTCGGGCCGACGCTTCCTCCAGAACTTCATCATGCCTCGATCCTCATCTGACTCTGACCGTGGAGGGTGATGTTCGGGGAGAAGCCGAGCAGCGCCGGCGACAGCCACGTGTGCACATAGGTCACCGTCACGGTCACCGTGCCCCCGGTGTCGGGAGACGAATCGGTCAGCGAGCAAGCCAGGCCGGCATCCGTTGTGCAGATGACGTCGACCGACGTACCCGCGTTGGTGGCACCGGGCATGCCGCTGATGGCTCCCGTCGCCGCGCTGATCGCCTGGGGCCGCTTACCGGTCAGCGCACCCGCGCGAGCGCCCTCGCGAGCCGCGTTCGCGACCTGCGTCTGAGCGCCCATGACCATGCCGAAGTCGACGATCCCGACCAGGAGCAGCAGCAGGACGGGCAGTACTATCGCAAACTCAAGTGCAGCCGCCCCACGCTCGCACTTGCGCGATCCCCCCTTGGTAGGCACGCGCTCTCCGTATTCATTCTGCCGATTTGTAGTGACTCCGGACCCCTCCAGAATTCAAAACGAGTCTAGGTGCGGGCAACACGCGTGTCAATGCGCTCGGCCGAATCGGCCAGATTAGCTCACGACCGACCGCTTGTCCTGCACATCCACTCCGGCGTGGCGCCGCGCGACTGAGAGCATCTCACCTAGTCAACGCGATTTTAGAGAGCAGAGCAGATGGATTGGCCAGCGCGCTCGCCGAGCAATGATTGTCCCTCGTCCGAGCGACCGGAGACCCATTCTCTGGACATGAATGGATTGCCGGCCAGGTCGTCCGAATAGGCGGGTGTTGTCCCCCGAAAGGGGACGTGTCGGCACGCCGAGTCCCCCGAATGGGGGACTGAAAGCTCACTCAGATACGGCGGCGTCGACCGTACGCGGCAACCCGATCTTGTCCAGTATTCGTCGCCGGCCGCTGGTATAGGCGACTTCCATGTCACCGAGGTCCACCGCTCCGCCGTCGGGAACCAGCCCACGGGCGCTGGTGGCGCCGAATCGGAGGTCGACCCGGACCGCGTGCTCGCCGCGAACCGCGGCCCTCGCCCCCACCGCCCGACCGGAGAGCCCCGCGAGTTCGGCGGCCGCCTCCGGGGCGGACAGCTTCATCCGCCGCCCCTTCAGGACCACGTCCCCGAGTTCCCTGCCCTCCCGGCGGAAGGAGAGCAGGCCGCTCATGCTGGGGGTGAACAGGGCACGGACAGCCACGAACAGCAGGAGTGCCGCGACCGCCAGGCCGAGGACCGCGCCGATCGTGGGCAGCAGGTTGGGCGGAAGCTTGATGGGCGCAGGTGGCACCTCGGCCGTGCCCTCGAGCACGGGCGCGAACTCGACGCCCAATCCGTCCGCCGCCGTCCGCCAACTGGAGCTCACCGTCGCCGTGAGACCCACCCGGGCACCCGAACCGGCAGAGCCGGTCACGACGGCGCTCACCGGAAGGGCGACCCGCGCCCCGGGCTGCAACACGACCGCATCGGGCAGTCCGGTCAGCCGCACCTCCAGACCGGGCGGCACCTGCACCGCGAGATCGGTCAGCTTCACGGGCACGTGGGTGAACGGCGAGACGATCTCGACCTGGGCATCCACCGGGGTGCCGTCGGCCAGCGCCGCGCCGAGGTCGCCGGTCCAGTGCACCTGGATCGGCTGGGACAGCTCGTTCCGCAACACATCCGCCGCCTGCAGCCGGATGAGATCGCCGTCCACGCCCGCGAACTGGGCACCGACCTGGCTGGCCGCGACTTCGGTGGCCTGCGGGAACACCTTCTTCAGCAGCCCGGCGTCCGTCGACGCCGACAGCGAGACCGCATAGGCGGCCACCTGGTGCGATCCACCGAGTTCTGTAGCCCTGGCCTTCAACTGCTTCCAGGCCGAACTCTTCACGTTCGCGTACTTCGACCCGGGCGCGTCCAATTTGCCGTCGGTGATCAGGATCAGCGCCGCGAGTCGGTGCGTGTCCGGTCGCTCCAGCTCGGTCAGCCCGGCGGCGATCGCTGCGCCGATGTCGGTGTGGTCGCCGGCGGCGGTCGCCGGCAGCTTCGAGGTCACCGCCGAGGGATTCTCACCGACCGCGCCGCGGAAGCGCCGAACCGCCTTCGAGTCGAAGGTCAGGAGCGAGACGCGATCGTCCGAGTCCAGCCCGTCGATCAGAGTGCCCAACTCGTGGCGCACGCGCGCGTAGCGACCGTCGGCCTTCATCGACCCGGACGTGTCCACCAGGACCACATAGTCGGCCGGCTCCGAGGTGAGCCCGAGCGCTGCGACCACCTCGTCCACTCCGGTCTCCGCCCGGGCGACCGCGGGAGTCATCCAGGTGGCGGCGAGCACGCCCAGGACCGCCGCCGACCACCTCACCCAGCGTTGCACTCCAACCCCCTCATGTCCCCTTTTCGGGTGACCGCAATCAATTATCAATCGAGATTGATGTCCTCTTCCGGGTGACCGTCCGGACCAATGAAGTCCTCTTTCGGGGGACCAGAAGAAGCCGTCTTCACCCACTTTAGTACATTTCTCGAAGTTCATCGACAGAACCCTTTGACAACACCCCGGAGCCGGTGTAATCATTCTTCCGAAGTGATCTCCCGGGGAGGATGGATTCCGGGGACACGGCGGAACCTATCCCAAACACCTGAAAGGGGTCTCTCATGAAGAACCTGCCCGCCAAGATCGTCGGCACCATCGTCAACGCCAAGGAGCGCGGCGCCACCGCCGTCGAGTACGGCATCATGGTCGCACTGATCGCGGCCGTCATCATCACCATCGTGGCCACCTTGGGCACCAGCCTCAGCACGATGTTCAACGACATCAACACCGAGATCACCACCCCGTAGGCAGCGCCCAGCCAATACGACGCAGAGGCACCCCGGGCGCGTGCCCGGGGTGCCTCTGGCGTATCGATCCCGATTCGGATTGCCAGCGGCTACCAAGCACACACTGTCACCCGTGTGGAGGACATCCACGCATTTTGGTCGCCGTGCAGCAATCCGGCACCATCAAGTATCCGACGAGTCGTGTCACCCGAGAGGATGACCCGACTCCCTGACTTACACCGGTGGCATTTTGTCACCCGTTCGGACGACAAAGCGTCCGCGAATTCACCGGGAGGCCGCACCAGCACCCGGCTCAGTGAATTCAATACTCTCCCGGCCCGCTGGCGGCGGACCGGGGAGCGCCACCCGACAGCCCCGCTGTCGAACATTGTCAACCACTCGAGTCAACAAGGCGGTCCTCATGCAACGCCGAATGATCGCCGCGGTCGCCGCGGTCCTCCTCGCCGGCATCGGCGCGGTCCTGCTCTACACCTATGTCAACACTGCCGAGACGCGGGCGATGTCCAGCCTCGAGACGACCGAGGTCCTGGTCGCCACGCAGACCATCCCGGTAGGCACGCCGGGCGCCAGTCTCGGCGTGTACGTCGAACTGAAGAAGGTCCCCCGGGTCGCGGTCGTCCCGCAGGCGCTCACCAACACGGACAGCGTGCGAGACCTCGCCACCGTGACCGAGATCCAGATCGGCGAACAGCTGCTGCCCGGCCGGTTCGCCGAACCCAACACGACGAGCACCGGCGACGTCGCCGTCCCGTCCGACCTGCAGCAGTTCACCGTCCAGCTCGGCCCGAGCCGGGTCATCGGCACCAACATCAAGGCCGGTGACAAGGTCGCCCTGTTCATCTCCAAGGAGGAGAACCAGGTCGCGCTGACCAAGCTCGCCCTGCGCGACGTGCTCGTCACCAGGGTGCAGGGCGCGCCGAGCAAGACCGAGGAGGACGGGACGACAGCACCCTCGAGTGATGTCCTGGTCACCTTCGCCGTCGAGCCCAAGGACGCCACCCAGGTCGTGTGGGCGGCGGAGTTCGGCAGTGTCTGGCTCGCCCTGGAACCCAAGGAGGGCGATCACAGCAGCACGCCGGACGCCAAGGTGAAGACGATCTTCAAATGAGCCCCGTCCTCGTCATCAGCCAGAATCCCCAGGTGGTGGGCCTCGTCCAGCAGGCCTGGGGACCGGATGGCTACGCGATCGCGCCAGCAGGGTTCCCGGACTCCGTCCAGTCTCTGCTGACCCATCTGCAGGGCGCACCGCTTCCGGCGGTCGCCGTGCTGGACCCGGGCGACCAGGTCCCGGCCGCACTCTCGCTCGCCGTTGATCTGGACCGGAACTTCACCATCGCCTCCGTCCTGGTCTCCGACCGGGCCGCGGAGGTGGGCCTCGACGCCATGCGGGCCGGCGTGCGCGACATCGTCGCTCCCGCCGCCCCGGTCGAGGAGATGAAGAGAGCCTTGGAGAGGGCCGCCACCCACTCCGGGCCGCGGGTGACCCAGCAGCCGGCGCCTGGCGCGCCCGGCGCTGTCACCAAGCGGGGGAAGGTGGTCACGGTGGCGTCGCCCAAAGGTGGCGTGGGCAAAACCACCGTGTCCACCAACCTCGCCGTCGGTCTCGCCCAGCGCCTACCCCAGTCCACCGTGCTGGTCGATCTGGATATCCATTTCGGCGACGTGGGCAGCGCGCTCAACGTCAACCCCGAGTTCACCCTGCCCGACATGGCGCACGGACCGGCTTCCCAGGATCCCCTGGCGCTCAAGTCGTACCTCTACCAGCACCAGACCGGCCTGTACGTCGTGCCCGGCTCCGAGTCGCCGGCGGCGGCGGACGCGGTGACGAGCAAGGACATCGTGAGGCTGCTCGACACGCTCGCCGGGCAGTTCAAGTACGTCGTGGTGGACACCGCCCCGGGGCTCAGTGAGCACACGCTCGCCGTGCTCGACCAGACCGACATCCTCGTCCTGGTGACCAGCCTCGACGTGCCCGGCGTCCGCGGTCTGCGCAAGGAGCTCGACACGCTCCGGGACATCGGGCTGATGCTGGAGTCGCGGTCGGTGGTGCTGAACTTCATGCATCCCAGCCGCGGCATCTCCGTCACCGACGTCGAGGCGTCCATCGGCCGGAAGGTCGACTTCCAGGTCCCCCAGTCCAATTCGGTCCCGATCTCGGTGAACCAGGGCATCCCGCTGCTGCAGAGTGGCAGCAGGGATCCCGTGGCCAAGCAGCTCCGGGCCCTCGTCGACAGCATCGACTCCGAGGAGAAGCCCGGCGCGAAGGGTCGCCGGTTCCTCGACTTCGGTCACAAGAAGGAGGTGCAGCACGCATGAACCTCGCCGAACGTGTCCTCGCCGCCCAGAAGGGCGAGCGCGGCATCCCGCGCGAGCCCGGCATGCCGACGGTCAGCAGTCCGCCGGCCAGGGCCGCGGACAGCCGGCCCGTCCCCGGTCCGCAGGCTCCCACAGCGCACACCGGTGCCGCGGACAACGCGCCGCCCGCGCCGTGGCTGCCCATGCCGGAGGCGTCCGGCTCTCCCGATACCCCGGCCGTGGCCTGGATTCCGCCCACGGCCTCGATTGACGAGCACCGGCTCGCCAATCGCGCACCCGTGCAGCCGGTCGTGGTCGAGACCCACGACGCCCTCGCCAGGATCAAGGAGGACGCGGTCGATCAGCTGTTCGAGCGCATGGGCGCCCGGCTGAACGACCCCACCCTCGACGAGCCGGCCCTGCAGGGCATCGTGCAGCAGGAGCTGAACTCCATCATCGAGGGCGGCAAGCTGCCCCTGACCGCGCGCGAGCGCCAGCGGCTGATCCGGGAGGTGCACGACGACGTCCTCGGACTCGGCCCGCTGCAGCCCCTGATCGAGGACAGCGCGGTCACCGAGGTGATGGTCAACGGCCCGTACAAGGTGTACATCGAACGGGCCGGCAAGCTCACCCTGAGCCAGGTCCGGTTCAAGGACGAGCCGCACCTGCGGCGCGTCATCGAGCGGATCGTCACCAAGGTCGGCCGGCGGATCGACGAGTCGTCCCCACTGGTGGACGCCCGCCTCGAGGACGGTTCCCGCGTCAACGCGATCATCCCACCGCTCGCGGTGAGCGGCTCGACGCTGACGATCCGGAAGTTCTCCAAGGACGCCATGAGCGTGGCGGAACTCATCGAGAAGAGCTCGCTCACCCCGGAGATCGCCGAACTGCTGCACGCCTGCGTGGCCGCCCGGCTGAACATCATCGTCTCCGGCGGTACCGGCACCGGCAAGACCACGCTGCTGAACGTGCTGTCCAGCTTCATCCCCAACGACGAGCGGATCGTGTCGATCGAGGACGCTGTCGAGCTCCAGTTGCAGCAGGACCACGTGGTCCGGCTGGAGTCGCGGCCGCCCAACGTCGAGGGGAAGGGTGAGGTCACGATCCGTGACCTGGTCAAGAATTCCCTGCGTATGCGGCCCGACCGGATCATCGTCGGTGAGTGTCGTGGCGGCGAGGCCCTGGACATGCTGCAGGCCATGAACACCGGCCACGACGGCTCGCTGTCGACGATCCACGCCAACACGTCCCGCGACGCACTCGCCCGCCTGGAGACCCTGGTGCTGATGGCGGGCATGGACCTGCCGCTGAAGGCCATCCGCGAGCAGGTGTCCAGCGCCATCGACGTGATCATCCAGCTCACCCGGTTGCGCGACGGTTCGCGCCGGGTCACCTCCATCACCGAGGTGCACGGCATGGAGGGCCAGACCGTCACCCTGCAGGACGTGTTCGAGTTCGACTACTCCGCCGGCGTCGCACCGGACGGCCGCTTCCTCGGCCGGATCCGCCCCACCGGCGTCCGGCCCGCGTTCACGCAGAAGTTCGACGACCTCGGGATCAGGCTCTCCCCCGCGGTGTTCGGCACCGGCGACCTGTGGGCTGCGGGGCACCGCTGATGGATGCCTTCCTCGCCTCCCACGCGGCGCTCACCATCGCCTGGGCCCTGCTCGGCGTCGCCGCACTGATCAGTGTCTTCCTGGTGACCCTGCCGAGCACCAAGCTGCCGCTGTCGCGACGCCGGCCTGGAGCGGGCCAGCAGGGTTCGAGCGTCCAGCGCCTCGCCAACGCCGCCACCGCGACCGTCGAGAAGGCCATGCGTGGTCGCAGCGGCTCGGTCGACTCGATCCTCGAGGAGGCCGGCGTCACCACCCCGGCCAAGGACCTGATCGTGATCACCGGCGCCGCCGCACTGGCGTGCTTCGCCTTCGGCCTGGTCCTCGGGGCGCCGGTGGTCGGTGTGCTGATGGCCCTGCTGTGCCCGGTGATCGGACGAATGCTGCTGTCAGTGCTCGCCGACCGGCGCCGGCGTGCCTTCGGCAACCAGCTGGACGAGGTCCTGCAGATGATAGCCGGCAGCCTCCGGGCGGGTTACAGCCTGCCCCAGGCCGTGGGCACCATCGCCCAGGAAGCGGCCAAGCCGGTCAGTCAGGAGTTCGCGAGGGTGACCAACGAGACCCGCGTCGGCCGCTCGATGATCGACTCACTGGACGACGTCGCCGCGCGGATGCGCAACGAGGACTTCTACTGGATCACCCAGGCCATCGGGATCAACCGAGAAGTGGGCGGCAACCTGGCGGACGTGCTCGACAACGTCAGCAAGACCATCCGCGAGCGCAGCCAGATGAAGCGCCAGGTCGCCTCGCTCGCCGCGGACGGCAAGCTGAGCGCGATCATCCTGATGCTGCTGCCGTTCGTGGTGGCGCTCTTCCTGTTCGTGCTGAGCCCGAACTACATCATGAAGCTGTTCACCGAGCCCATGGGCTGGATGATGCTCGCCGCCGGCGCGGTCATGCTGGGCATCGGTGGCTTCTGGCTCACCAAGGTCATCAACCTCAAGTACTGAGGAGAGAACGTCGTGCAACCTGTCGCCATCCTCGCCATCGCGCTGTTCAGCGTCGGATTCGGCGTCCTGCTGTGGTTCGCCTTCGGCGGGGCCAGCGCCGTCCGCAAGCAGATGCTGGCGAACCTCCGCCGGCAGCAGGCGAAGCCCAAGGAGGTCGCCGTCTCGGTGACCGAGCAGCGGAAGGAGAGCGGTCTCGCCACCGCGTTGCGCCGGACCGCGCCCGCGCCACTGCTGAAGACGATCACCAAGCTGTGGGCGAACGCCGGCCGGCCCGAGCACAAGACGCCGGATCGCATCCTCGCCAGCATGGCCCTGCTCGGCCTGGTCGGCGCGGTCATCGGGGTGCTGGTCCCCCGGCTCGTCCAGCCGCCGCTGGGGATGCTCCTCGGCATCGGTGTGTTCCTGATCGCCCTGTTCTTCCCGATGATCCGGCTGCAGAGCGCGGGCGCGGACCGGCAGGCCGCGATCAAGCGGCAGCTTCCCGACACGCTCGACCAGATGAGCATCGCCGTCAACGCCGGGCTCGGCTTCGACGCGGCGATGCTGCGGGTGGCCAAGAACGGCAAGGGTGCGCTGGCCAACGAGTTGGTCCGCACGCTGCAGGACATCCAGGTCGGGCTGAGCCGGCGCGCCGCCTACGAGGACCTCGCCGAGCGGACCGGGGTCGAGACGCTGCACCGCTTCGTGCGCTCGATCATCCAGGCGGAGGCCTACGGCATCGCCCTGTCCGACGTGCTGCAGACCCAGGCGGACGAACTCCGGCTCGAGCGCCGCCAGTACGCCGAGCGGAAGGCGATGGAGATCCCCGTGAAGGTGGTCTTCCCGCTGATCCTGTTCATCATGCCCGCGATGTTCATCGTTGTCATCGGGCCGGGTGCGATCGGCATCATGCACGCCTTCTCCGGCATGGGCTAGCGATAGGGTCACGCCGTGTCCGTTCTCGTCTGCGCTCTCGTCGCGGGCCTCGCAGCCTGGGCCCTGACCCGGTTCATGCTGCGCTGCGCGACCTCGGACGCGCCGATCCTGCGGCGGTGGCTGCACGTGCCGGTGGCAGCGGTGCTCGGTGGCCTCGCCGGACTCGCGTCCAGCTGGGCGGAGATGCTGGCCTTCACCGTGCTGGCGGTGGCGTCCGGGCTGCTCACCGTGATCGACCTCGCGGAGGAGCGGCTGCCGGACCGGATCGTGCTGCCCCTGATCGGGCTCACCGCCGTCCTGTTCACCCTGGCGGCGTGGACGACCGGCAATTGGGCGGCCCTCGCCAGGGCGGGGATCGCGGCGGTGGCGCTGTTCGTGCTCTACTTCGCGATGATGGTCTTCTCGCCCGACCTGGGCTTCGGCGACGTGAAGCTCGCCGCCGTCGTCGGTGCCTTCTGCGGCTGGTTCGGCTGGGGCGCCGTCCTGCTGGGTTTCGGTGCGGCCTGGGCGACCTTCGCAGTGGCCGGGATGGTGCTGCTCGCCGCCCGGCGCAGGGACCGAAAGGGCTCGCTGGCCTTCGGCCCGTTCCTGATCCTCGGCAGCGTCCTCGGGGTCTTCTGGGCCGCCTCGCTACTGACCTGGTGAGTGGTCGGGGTCGATCACCTGGTCGAGCTTCAGCGTCCGGGGCGGCGCCTGGTCGCCGGACGTGCGCCGGGTGACCAGCACATCGCAGTGGGCGTGCTCGACCACCTGGTCGCTGACCGAACCGAGCAGCAGGCCGGAGAACCCGCCGAGGCCGCGCGTGCCGACCACCAGCACCCGCGCGCCCTCCGATGCACGGATCAGCTCGCGGCCCGCCGCGCCGTGGGGCACGTCGTAGCTGACCGCGACGCCGGGAAACTCGGCCACGATCGCCGCCGTCTGAGCCTTCAACTGCTCGAGGACGGCTTCGGCGAAGTCGTCCACCGGTGGCACGAAGCCCGGTTCCCACGTCTTCGGGCGGGGAGCGTTGCTGATCGTCCAGGCCCGCACGACCTTTGCGGGGGCGCCCACCTTCGAGGCGAGCCACAGCCCCTTGCGCAGCGCTTCGACGGCGAAGTCGGAGCCGTCGTAGCCGATCACGATCGGGGAGTCTTCCATGACCAGACCCTAGTCCTCCGGGAGCGGGGGCGCCTCCGCCGGAGGACAATGGAGACAGGGAGGAGCCGCCATGAGGATCCTGATCGTCGGCACCGCGGGCCGGGACTTCCACGTGTTCAACACCCTCTACCGGGACGACCCCGCGGTCACGGTGGTCGCTTTCACCTCGGCCGAGGTGGGCAGCGGGCCGTCCGGCCGCTACCCGGCCTGTCTCGCCGGGCCCCGCTACCCCGACGGGATCCCGATCCTGCCGGAGGCCGACCTGTCGGAGATCGTCTCGTCGCAGGCGGTCGACCAGGTGGTGTTCGCCTACTCCGAGATCGGCTGTGCCGAAGTGGCGGCCGTCGCCGCCCGGGTGCTGGCCGCGGGGACGGACTTCCACCTGGTCAACCCGCGCCGGTGCATGCTGCCGTCCGCCCGCCCGGTGATCGCGGTGACGGCCGCCCGCTCCGGGGCGGGCAAGTCGCCCACCGTCCGCTATCTCGCCGAACTGCTCACCGGCTGGGGTCTCCGGGTCGCGGTGGTACGGCACCCGCTGCGCGCACAGAGCTTCGCCCCCGACCGCGAGCACGCCGTCGCCCTGATCGACGACGCCATGATCGACGCCTGCGCGGCACCCGTCCGGGAGCCCTTCGACGGCCTCCCCGGCACGACCGTGTACTCGGGACTCGATTTCGGCGCGATCGTCACCGCCGCGGAGGCGGAGGCGGACGTCATCCTCTGGGACGGGGCCGGCAGCGACCTGCCGTTCCTGCGCGCCGGTCTGCACATCGTGGTGACCGATCCGCTGCGGGCCGAGGAATCGTCCGAGTACTTCCCCGGCGAGGTCGGCCTGCGCATGGCCGACGTGGTCCTGGTCAGCAAGTGCGACGCGGCGTCCGCGGAACAGGTGGCGATCATCGAGCGGACCGTCCGCGCCGTGAACCCCGGAGCCGTGCTCCTCACCGCCGACTCACCGGTGGTCGTCGAGGAGGGCGCGAACGCCTCCGGACGGACGGTGGTCGTGGTCGAGGAGGAGTTGACCCTCAGCCTCGGCGCGCTGCGCCCCGGTGCCGGTGTGGAGGCCGCCCACCTGGTCGGAGCGAGCGGGATCCTCAGCCCGCTGCCGCAGGCGGTCGGTCGGCTGGTCGACGTGTACGCCCGCCATCCCGAAGCGCACTCGGTGCTGCCGGTGATGGGCTACGGCCCGGACGATCTCAGGGACCTCAAGGCGACCCTCGAAGCGACCCCCAGCGAGGCGGTGATCGACGCCACCCGCGCGGACCTCGTCCGGCTGCTCGGCATCACCCGCCCGGTCGCGCGGGCCGCGTACGCGATCCGTCCGCACGACCCGGAGCGGCTGGCCGGACTGCTCCGGTCCGCACTGCGCTGATCCATTCTCGGTAGGATCGCTGGTCTGGCGGACGGGAAGGGAGCCATGACCAGGTCGAGCGCAGCGCAGCAGCAGGCCATCGAGCAGATCGAGACGTACGGCTCCCACAACTACCATCCGCTGCCGGTGGTGATCGAGAGCGGGTCCGGCGCCTGGCTGACCGACGTCGACGGCAACCGCTACCTCGACTTCCTCTCCGCCTACTCCGCGGTGAACTTCGGCCACTCCAACCCCGATCTGGTCGCTGTCGCTGTCGAGCAGCTGGCCAAGGTGTCGATCACCTCCCGCGCGGTGTACTCGGCGACCTACGGGCCGTTCATCGAGGCACTGGCGAAACTGTGCGGCAAGGACATGGTGCTGCCGATGAACACCGGCGTGGAGGCGGTCGAGTCCTCGCTGAAGCTGGCCCGCAAGTGGGGCTACGAGGTGAAGGGCGTGCCCGAGGACAGGGCCAACATCATCGTGATGGAGGGCAACTTCCACGGCCGCACGATCAGCGTGATCTCCTTCTCCTCCGACGACGACGCCACGCTCAGCTACGGCCCGTTCACCCCCGGATTCCTGAAGGTGCCCTACGGCGACCTGGCCGCGATCGAGGCGGCCATCGACGAGTACACGGTGGCGATCCTGGTGGAGCCGATCCAGGGCGAGGCCGGCGTGATCACCCCTCCGCCGGGGTTCCTGCCCGGCGTCCGGGCGATCGCCGACCGGCACCGCGTCCTGATGATCGCGGACGAGATCCAGTCGGGGCTCGGCCGCACCGGCAGCACGTTCTACTGCGAACAGGTCGGCGTCGTGCCCGACCTGTACCTGCTCGGCAAGGCGCTCGGCGGTGGCGTCGTCCCGGTGTCCGCCGTCGTCGGCGACCGGGACGTCCTCGGCCTGCTGCGGCCCGGCCAGCACGGTTCGACCTTCGGCGGCAATCCGCTGGCCGCCGCGGTGGGCCTGGCGGTGGTGCGGCTCCTGGAGACGGGGGAGATGCAGACCCGCTCCCGCGAGCTCGGCGCGCACCTGCACAGCCGGCTGGCCACCCTGGTGGGCCACGGCGTCACCGAGGTTCGCGGGATCGGGTTGTGGGCCGGGGTGGACATCGATCCCGCCCTCGGCACGGGCCGCGCGCTCTCCGAGCGCCTGCTGGACAAGGGCGTGATCGCCAAGGACACCCACGGCCAGACCCTCCGGCTCGCCCCGCCGCTGGTGATCACCCGCGAGGAACTCGATCAGGCTGTGGACGCGCTGGAGGCGGTGCTCGCCGAGGCGCTCGTGGACGCCGGGCTGGCCCCGATCGGCTGAGGAGGACGAGAGGTTCGTCAGCCGGCGGCTACGGGCAGCCAGAGCTCGTATCTGCCCTCGCGGCCATCGAGGCGCCATTCCGGCGAGGTCTCCAGCCGCTCCCGGAGGACGGGCGTCGCGTCCGCCTCGAGGTCGAGGATCACGCAGGTCGTTCCGTCCGGCACCGGAGCGTCGCTGGTGCCTCCGAAATAGGAGTATCCGCGCAGCAGCATGTCGCGGCCGAAGAAGTCGGCCCGCCCGTCCATCCACACGGGGGCGTCGGGCCTCAGCAGCACGATCGCGCCGCCGATCCCCGGCCGGGAGAAGAGCTGGCACCCTGACGGCAGCCTGGCAGCCACCGCCTGCTCGGACGGCACCCCGTGCTGGCTGGCCAGCAGCAGCGTCCCGGGGGACAGCAGCACGATCGTCGCGGTGAGCACGATCCGCCAGAACCGTCCCTGGGCGTAGTCGTTCAGCTTCGCGCGAATCGTGTCCCGCCGCGGCCAGTCCCTCAGGCGACGCCGGAACCGGTCGGCCGCATAGGTGGCGCCCGCAGCCGCGACCGGCGCGAGCGTGAGCAGGGACACACCGAGGAACCGGGTCGCCATCAGTCCGGCGACCGCCGCGGGCACCCCGATCAGGGCGACTGCACCCAGTTCCACCACCGACTCCCCGGCGCGCCACTTCCGCACGAGCCACCATGTCGTCAGCGCGGCGAGCAGCAGCGCGACGGCGGACATGAAGGCGAAGGTGACCGCGAGCTGTCCGGACAGGTTCGGATCGAACGGCGAACTCCATTCGGTGATCAGGCCCTGGCACGCCTCCTGCACGGCCCTCGATCGGGCGAGGCCGGTGACCACGCCGTAGGGCGACAGGAGCATCCCGAGGCCCCAGCCGAGCACACCCCCGATGATCAGGGCCCAGCGCGTGCGTGCCGCGAGCTCACGGGTCAGGAGCCAGATGCCGGCCCACACGACCGCCATGGCCGGGCTGAGCAGCAGGAAGGAGAGGTGGATCCAGTTCCCCAGCGCAGAGAGGCAGAGCGAGGCTGCGAAGACGACGCCGACGAGCGTCGGCGCACGCAGTGCCGACGACAGGTCGCGGATCCGGAGTGCCAGGTACACCGCGAGAAGCAGGAGGAACTGGACGACGAGCGTCGCGCGCGCACTGAGCATCGGGTACGCGGCGGCCGTGACGAGGAGCAGGCCCAGCAGGCCGGGCAGCGGCCGGGCTCCCAGCCTGCGGCCCAGCAGGTAGACCATCACGCCGAGCAGCGTGATCGTCGCGGCACTCAGCAGGAAGAATCCCCAGAAGCCGCCGGTCCGATAGGCAAGGCCGAGCAGGATGTTCCACAACGGCGAGTTCGGGTACCAGTCGCCCTCCACGCCCGACCAGGTCCAGGTGTCGGGCCGAGCCAGCGGCATACCGGCCAGGTTCTCCAGCCCCGCGCGAATCTGCCAGTAGGGGTCGCGCTCCTCCATCCGACCGGCTCGGACGGCCGCGAGTGAGACGAGATAGGCCCAGAGGACGACGAGGTCCCAGCGTTGCGTCCGCGCCGACGCAACTGCGTTCGCCATCCTCCACCCCTTCGCTCTGCCTCCCGGCCACCCTAGCGATGGGCGGCCGGCACTCCCGCAGGCGCTCCCGGAATTCGCGGAAGCTCCGGGAATTCGGGAGCTTCCGCCGTGTTCGGGGAGTGTCTGCGGGAGTGCCGGCAGGGCGTCAGCCGCGGATCAGGCCTTGATGGCCGAGACCTCGAACTCGAGGGTGACCTTGTCGCTGACCAGGACGCCGCCGGTCTCCAGCGCGGCGTTCCAGGTGAGGTCCCAGTCCTTGCGGTTCACGACGACGTCGCCCTCGAAGCCGATCCGGCTGTTGCCGAACGGGTCGACGGCCGCGCCGCCGAAAGTGAACGGCACGGTGACCGGACGGGTGACGCCCTTGATGGTCAGGTCGCCGGTCACCTCGACGGTCTCGTCGTCGGTGATCGCGAAGCCCGTGGCCTTGAACGTGATCGTGGGGTAGGTCTCCACGTCGAAGAAGTCGCCGGAGCGCAGGTGGCCGTCGCGGTTGGCGTCCCTGGTGTCGACGCTGGCGGCCTGGATGGTGACCTCGAGGCTGGACGCGGACGGGTTGGCGCCGTCGATGGTGGCGGTGCCGCTGACCTCGTTGAAGGCGCCGCGCACCTTGGCGACCATCGCGTGCCGGGCCACGAAGCCGATCCGGGAGTGGGACGGGTCGAGCGTGTAGGTGCCGGACAGGTCACGGACGCTGGTGATGGTTGAGGTGGTCATCGGGGGTTTCCTCCTGCTGGTCTGATCTGGTTGAACTCTCAACTAAATCCTACGCCGGGATGATTTATCCGTCAACTACCTCGGGTGGCGGCGGCCGGGCACTCCCTGCCCGACCGCCGTCGCGCGGGGGTATGGTGACTGGCACACTTGCCCGGACGGTCCGCCATGCCGTCCGCAACCGACGGAGGATGCATGAGCACAGCGACCTTCAGCCACGACGACGTGAGCATCGAGTTGCCCCTGGTCGAGGCCACTCAGGGCAACAACGGCTACGACATCGCCAAGCTGCTGGGCGCGACCGGTGACACGACCCTCGACGTCGGGTTCGCCAACACGGCGTCCTGCCGGTCCGAGATCACCTTCATCGACGGGGACGCGGGCATCCTCCGCTACCGCGGCTACCCGATCGAGCAATTGGCCGAGCAGTCCAGCTTCCTCGAGGTCGCCTACCTCGTGCTGCACGGCGAGCTCCCCACCACCGAGGAACTCGCCGTCTTCTCGAAGAAGATCGCCAAGTACCACCTCGTCGACGAGCGGATGCGGGAGATGTTCCGCTCGCTCCCCCGCAAGTCCCACCCGATGCCGGTGCTGTCGGCCGCGATCAACGCGCTGTCCACCTTCGCGGTGTCCCGCCACGGCGACGACGCCTTCGACCTGGAGCGGGCCACGCACATCCTGCTCGGCTCGGTGCCCACGCTGGCCGCGTACGGCTACAAGAACTCCGTCGGCGAGCCGTTCCTGTACGCCGACGACTCGTTGAGCTACATCGAGAACTTCCTGCGGATGTCGTTCGGCCTGCCCACCGGGCCCTACCCGTTCGACGACGCGATCACCCGCGCGCTCGACGTGCTGCTGATCCTGCACGCCGACCACGAGCAGAACTGTTCGACGTCGACCGTGCGCATGGTCGGGTCGTCCGGGGCGAACATCTACGTCTCCGTCGCGGCCGGGGTGAGCGCGCTGTCCGGCCCACTGCACGGCGGCGCCAACCAGGCGGTGCTGGAGATGCTGAAGTCGATCAAGACCGAGGGTATCGACGTCCGCACGTACGTGAACCGGGTGAAGGACAAGAAGGACACCACCAAGCTGATGGGCTTCGGTCACCGGATCTACACGAACTACGATCCGCGCGCGGCGATCGTGAAGAGGCACGCGGACGAGATCCTGGGCAAGCACAGTGGCAACGACGAGCTGCTCGACCTCGCCGTCCAGCTGGAGGAGGCCGCGCTGGCCGACCAGTACTTCCAGGAGCGC
>NZ_JARKPQ010000375.1 GCF_029975155.1 Propionicimonas sp.
CAGCGCCGCGTAGCCGCCGATGTAGAAAACGAGGCGATGGATGTAGACGTCCAGGCCGAGCTTGGCCTGTTCATTGCCGGCGTTGATCGCCGCTTCCACATCGCGCATGTCGGTGTGGCCGGTGAGACCGAGCATGCCGGAACGCTTGTTGAGTTCGTCGTCGATCTCGGCGGAACTCAGGCCGAGCTCGCGGCTCAGATAGCCGACGATGCCGGGATCGATGTCACCGGAGCGGGTGCCCATCACCAGTCCGGCGAGCGGGGTCAGGCCCATCGAGGTCTCGATCGCGTGGCCGGAATCGACGGCCGAGACGGACGCGCCGTTGCCGAGATGGCAGACGATCTGCTTCAGATCGTCGCGTCCGAGCAGCTTGGCCACTTCCCGGCTGACGAACTGATGGGAGGTGCCGTGGAAACCGTACTTGCGGATCCGGGTGCGCTTGGCCAGGTCGACGTCCATCGCGTAGGTGTAGGCCTCGGCAGGTAGCCGGGCGAAGAAGGCGGTGTCGAAGATGCTGACATGCGGAACGTCGGGTAGCAGCTTGCGGGCCGCTTCGATGCCGGAGATGCCCGCGGGGTTGTGCAGCGGAGCCAGCGGCGACAGCTCACGCAGGGTATCGACGACTTCGTCGGTGACCAGGGTGGGATCGGCGAACTTGTCACCGCCGTGCACGGCGCGGTGGGCGACAGCGATGGTCGATGTCAGGTCGGGGCCGTGCTCATCGAAAAGCCGGAAGACGGTGGCCAGTGCGGTCTCGTGGTCGTCGAGCAGTTGGTCGACGTGGTAGTCGCCGACCTCGCCGACCAGCACTTCGTGATCAACCGTGCCGGTGGTGCCGGTCGCGATGCGCTGCACGATGCCCTTGGCAAGCAGTTCTTCGCTCTCGACGTCGATCATCTGATATTTGATCGAACTTGACCCACAGTTCAGGACGAGGATCGGCTTGGACATGATGGTAAGGGCCCCCTTGCTGATACGTGCAACGCCACTTCACTTTACAGCCCAACCGCCGTGGGCGCCTCCCCCGCCGACATGCGCGCTACAGGCGGACATGAATGTTCAGCTTCTCCATCACATAGGCCAGGACGAAGCACACCAGCACGGCGATCGCCGGGAACAAGGCGCCGGCGAACAGCTCACCGAAACGCTCCGTGACCAGCGGTTCCCAGTAGGGCCACAGCCAGACGTTGTGTGCTCGCCCGACGACGGTCTCGGAGAACGCATAGACCACGATCGCGTGACCACCGAGCACCACGAGCGGGCGCATCAGCCAGCCCTTGCTCTTGGCCGGGATGATGAGCGCGAGCAGCACCAGTTCGAGCACGGCGATGCCGCCGGTCACCAGGACGAAGCTGGGCGTCCACAGGTACTTGTTCAGTGGGATGACGGTGGCCAGCACGATGCCGAGCACCAGCGTGCCGGCGCCCAGCGTCGCCAGCCAGCCGATTCTGCGCAGCCCGCT
>NZ_JARKPQ010000379.1 GCF_029975155.1 Propionicimonas sp.
CGATAGATCACGCGGGTCTCGGCATTGGCGAGCAGGCTGTTCGCCAGGGAGCGCATGGCCGAGCCCTGATCGCCCACGTTGTCGAGGTCGCTCAACTTGTGGAAGACGAGCATGTTCGCCAGTCCGTAGTGTCTGGCGAGCCGCCATTGCGCATCCATGCGGCGTAGTAGGGCGGGGTGGGCCATGAGTCGCCAGGCTTCGTCGTAGATCATCCAGCGTTTCCCGCCATCGGGGTCCATCAGTGCGGCTTCCATCCACGCCGACGCGCAGGTCATCAACACCGACAGCAGGGCGGCGTTCTCCGCGACCCGGCTGAGGTCGAGACTCACCATCGGCAACGACGGGTCAAACTTGACCGTCGAGGGGCCGTCGAACAGGCCGGCGAGGTCGCCGCCGACGAGACGGCGCAGCGCGTGCGCGACGAGCCGGCCGTCTTCAGCCAGCCGCCCATCTTCCTCGGCGGATGGGGTGAGCAGGCGGTCCACGACCATCGGCAGGATCGGCACCTCAGCGTCCCGCACTGCCGCGGTCAGGGCGGTGTCGATGGCGGTGTGCTCCAACGGGGACAGGTCACGCCCGAGCACGGTTTCCGCGAGCGCGCCCAGCAGCTCACGACGCCGCGACGCCAACGTGGACGCCCATTCCCGATCCGACAGGCCCGACGGGCGGTGGCCTTCATCGAGCGGGTTGAGCCGGGTTCGGAGCCCGTGGCCGAGGACGATGGCCTTCCCGCCGACTGCTTCGGCGACGGCGGTGTGCTCACCCTTGGGGTCGCACGCGATGTAGACGCGGCGACCGAACGGCAACGACCGCGTGTAGAGCGACTTCGCCAGCGACGACTTTCCCGAACCCACAATGCCGGCGAGGATCATGTTCGGCGCGGTGATGATGCCCCGCCGGTACAACTCCCACGGGTCATACACGAAGCTCCCGCCGGAGTACATATCCTGCCCGACGAACACCCCTTGGCTGCCGAGGCCACCTTCGGCGAGGAACGGATACTGCGCCGACAGCACCGCGCTGGTGTCCTGATGGCGCGGGAGGCGGAACCTGCCCGGCGTCCGCAGTGCCGCCGCTCCGGGTTCGCCGGCCTTCGGCAGATACGTCGTGGCCCGCCGCTCCGCCCGCTCAGCTTCGGCCTTGGCCTTGGCGGCTTCGGTCTCGGCGCGGCGATGCTCAGCGACGAGCCGAGCGGCGGCCTGCCGGCGCTGCTTGCGGTACTTGCGCCGCTCCGACGCCGGGGCGACGAGCACCGAGGTGTGCAGCTTCTCCCGCTCGCTCACAGCGACCACCCCCGCGCGCGAGCAGTCGAATCGCCGGCGGGCCGGTCGAACCACGACGGCTCCGGTCGTGGCGGTGGAGTCTTGGCCAGGAGGGCGAGTGCGTCGGCGTTCTGCCGTGCGGCCTCGGCCACCCATGCGGGGAACATGCTCGCGTGTTCGGCGCTGTGGCCGGGGTGGTCGATGACGTACTGCCGGGACTCACCGGCCACACTGAGGTATCCGGCGAGGCCGCGCAGCGCACGCTCGGGCGCGACGGGGGCACCGGCGCCGGTGAACAGGTCTCGGCCTTCGAGGCTCCGCCCGGTCTCGGTGTCTTCGATGCGGTAGCCGTACCGCTGGTGCTCGCCGACCGGGGTATCGGGCCAGACGGTCAGGGTGAGCGTGCCGGCCTGCCGGGACGAGGACGGCCTGAGGTCTGTGGTGTTCATGCCGGGCAGGTGCACCACCGCCACCGGCACGGGTCAGAGCGAGAGCCGGCCGCTCTGCTTGAGCGTCGTGATCCCAGTGGGCTCGAACCACGACCCCTGCGCCTGCTGGGGCGCGACTGCCGGCTTCGGCGCGTTCGGGGACGAGTACGACACCAGCAGTTCCGGCCCACCCTGCACCGGCCCAGCCGCTTCGGCCTCGTCCGGTTCGGTGGAGATGGTGGTGTGGCGGCGGAGCAGGGAGACGTAGCCGAGCTGGGCGTTGACGACCAGGGCGTAGTCGCCGGAGCGCATCACTCGATCGTTGGTCCCTTCGCCGGGTTCGTCGTAAACGTGCCCGTTCTCCATCGCCGCATCGGTGGTCTCGTCGCCGTAGTCCCACTGGGCGAGGTAGTCCACCGCGTCGACGTGCCCCAGCTCCCCGAGGATGCGCAGCGGCCGGTCGGCCTCATCGCCCTGCAAGAACACCACACTGACCCACCGCTCGACCTCGGCGGCGGGTTGAGGGTACCAGACGATCTTGCCAGACTGGACGAACGCCGCGCTGAGCTGATCGTGCGCCCGATCCAGCAGCACCGCGGCCTGATGGAACCCATCGGCCGCGCTGAGCGCCGCGACGGCTCCGGCCATCCGGTCGCCATCGTCGGTGCTCACGCCGTCTTGGTGGCGCAGGTGGACGCCGGCGAGCTGGTCGAGCACTTGCCCCAAGCACCGGATACCGGCGACGACCTCACTGATGACACGGTAGGTGTCGGCCGGTTCCTCCCAGCTCCTTGTCGCGTGGGCCAGCCCTCGCAACGCTTCGTAGGCTTCGGCAGCGTCGGTGACGGGGTTCTCGTAGGTGGGCATGACGGGCCTCCATCGTTCAGGATCGGACGCCCACCAGGTGCACCACCACCCCCCGGCGGAGGGTTACACCTGACGGCACAGCGGCAGCGCGGCGGCGGCGAATGCGGCGGCTTGCTGGCCGACAAGTCGGCGGGTCTCACATGAACTCTGGATCGCGGCTTGGGTGATCGCGGCGACGGCGGCTTCGAGGTCGTCGATGCTCGGTGCCGACACCGAGATGAGGCCGGTCACGCGCAGGACACCGTGGCCGGCGGTGAGGTCGGCTTCCTGTTGCAGCACGTCTTGGAACTCGGCCGATTGGGAGGCGTCTTCGATCTGCCCGAGGCGGGCACGCTGGGCCGCATCGCTGATGTATTCGACCTTCTTGCGGCGGATGTCTCGGGCCGCCTGGTCGGAGAGCATCGGCGTGTAGATCAGCGACACAGCCCGCTGGATGCCGGTGGAGAGCAGGATCGGGGCGGCGAAGCCGGGATAGACGAGGCTCCTCGGCCATTCGGATATCCAGAGCACGGCGTGGTGGGCGGAGTCGGTGCGAAGGTTGCCCCAGGTCTCGGTGACCGCGACCGGGCCGGCGGTGGCGAGGTCGCGGCCGATCTGCCCGTGCCGCTCCAACGCCGACGCGACGGCCGGGTCGTAGGCGGATCGGAGGATAACCGCGATCTGTCCGGCGTCGAGCCAGCCGGAGGGGGCGAGGTCGGCCGACCGCAACGCCGACACCAAGGTGGACATCTCCTGCCGCAACACGCCGGCCGCGCCCTTGATGCCGCCGCCGGCGGTCCTGATCTGCCGGGCGGCGGCCTTCATGTCCAGCGACAGGCTGATCGTGGTGGCGTGCCGTTCCCCGGCAGGGCCGGCGCGCTCGATCAACTCGGCGTAGGTGTCGGCGGCCCAGGAACCGTCCGGGGTGCCGTGCGCGGTCCACCACTCCGCCAACCCCGTACCCGAGTCCGGCAGGGTCCGTTCGAGAACCTGCAAGGTTGCGATCCGTCCCGAGCGGCACACCGTCGCCAACGCGCGTCCCCAGGTGGTGACGCGGCGTTCCTGCTCGCCCGGGTCCAACAAGACGAACGCCGGATGCGTCACCTCGCACACGACCGTGAGGGTGGCGGCGTGGGGGTCGTGGATCATGCACGCCCCGGTCTCCGGGTCGATGAACTCCCGGAGCCGCGCCGCGTCGCCGGGGAGGGCGAGGGTGCCGACGGGGCGGGGTCGGACGATGCGGCGGCGGTAGAGCAGTTGCCCGACGCTGACGCGCCACAGCCACCAGAACGTGACCGGCAGCCACTCCACGACCGGTCGCCCGCCGACAGGTATCCAGGTGAGCGCGGCGCAGAGCACCCAGACGGGGGCGGTGTAGGCGAGCAGCATCCCGCCGCCGGCGTAGAACGCGCCGATCAAGGTCAGGCCACCGATGCCGAGGGTGACGAGCTGCGCGACCGACAACCCCAACAGGACGCCCCGGCGGGTGAGGCGGCTGAACTTCACCGGCACCAGCTCACCCGGCGCGGTCTCTTTCGCGTGACTGGCCATCGGTCACTCCTTCGTCGGCTTGGGCGCGGGCGGGGTCGGGGTTGCCGGGCGTGGGCTCGGTGGCGCGGTCGGCGCCGGCGTCGCGGGCGGCGGTGGGGCGCTGGCCTGTCCGGCGCCGGCGGCGGCCGTCTCGGCCTCACCCGCCAACGCCGTCCCGGCCTTCGGCCCCGCGGTCGCGGCACCCTTCACGACCTGCGCACCGACCACGACCGCAGCCGCCGGACCCGCCGCCGCAGCGCCTGCCCCCGCCCCTGCTCCGGCGCTGGCCCCGGCACCGGCACTCCCACCCGCGCCAGCTCCCGCGCCGGCAGCACTTGCACCGCCGCCGCTTCCAGCGGTCGGGGTGGGCTTCGGTGGCGCACCGGCACCGCCTCCCGAACCGCCGCCGCTGCCGCTGGTTTGGCCGTCGAGTACCTTCTTCGGCCCGTCACCGGACGGCTTCGAGGGAACGGGGATGGGCCGGTTCAGAGCGCGCTTGGCGTCGTCCTCGGCGCCGGCCTGCCCGTAGTAGTCGGTGCCGACGAACGCGAGGAACCGATACGTCAGATACGGGGCGAACCCCGCCAAGGCCATGAGCACGATCCCTGACAGCGGATCGGACACCGAGGCCAGGTCGACGTCGATGGGTGCGGCGACCTGGGTGATCGCCACGAGGAAGATCACGACCAGCACGAGCTTCGACAAGATCAGCGCGATGACGAACATGGCCCACTTGCCGACCCAGCCGCGTGCCGCATCCCACGACGACCCGGAGAACGCCAACGGAGCCAGGGCGACCGCGACCAGCAGCAGCGACTTGCGGATCAGCAGCGAAAGCCACACGATCGCCGCGGACGCGATCGCCAGGCCGGCGAGGAAGATCATGATGATCGCCCCGACACCGGGGGCGGCGATGGAGAGCCCGGACAGGGCCAGGACGAGGGCGGCGATCTTGTCGCCCATCGTCTCCGTGGTTTCGCCGGCGGCTTGGATGATGCCGACGCAGAGCTGGTCGGTGATTTCCAGCAGCAGCGCGGTCAGGGTGATGACCACGAAGGAACCGAGCACGGATTTCCCCAGGCCGAGCGCGGCCCGGGTGAGGGCGGTGGGGTCGCGGCGGATCATGCCGGTGATGAGCTGAAGTGCGAAGAACAGCAGCATCACGAACACGGCGATGCCGAACACGAGGTTGAACACCGACACGAAACCGGGCCGCTGCACGTCCACCAGCGTGGTGGTGTCGAAGACCGTCCAGACGGCCTCGAACAGCCACCCGGCCGCGCCGCCCATCGCACTGGCCAACCAGTCGAACGGGGCCGATACCAGCGTGGCGGCGGCTTCGCCGGCCACGTCGCAGACGGTGGAAATCACCGGGACATCGCAAATGCCCATGACAAGACCTGCCTTCCTCGCGGACTGCGCTCAGACGGCTTGACCGATGCCCCAGAAGAAGTTCACGAGCGCGACGCTCGCGCCGCAGATGATCGCCGCACCGCACGAGACGAGGACGCCGATCTTTCCCCGCCCCGCGAGATGCGGGTTGCTGGAGTTGGCGCCGTAAGCCCACACGACCGCCGAGACGATCAAGGCCAGGACGGCCAGGATCAGGCCCACCGTCATCACGGCACCGACGATGGTGCGGAGCTGCTCGATACCGGGAAGACCGGTGCCATTGGGGTCGATGTCGATCACGACGGTTCTCCATTCACGCTGAGGGTTGCTTCTGCCCACAGGTGCACCCCGCCCACCAGCGGCCCGGACATGACGAAGGCCCGCCCCCGGAAGGGGCGGGCCAGATGGGTTGAAGGGTCAGAGTCGTTGGCCGAGGGCGATGAGCCAGTTCATCCACGTGACCCCGCCGCCGGCGAGGACGGCGGCGCCGAGGGCGACGAGCACCCCGACTCTTCCCTTGGCGGCGGCGGAGTAGTTGCCGTGTGCGGCGGCGATCGCCCAGCAGATCGCGGAGACGATCAGCATGAGTACGGCGATGATGAGCACGAACATGAACAGCGCACCGACGACCTGTTTCAGATCACTGATCCCCGCCAAGCCGTCGAAGTCCGGGAACACGTCCATCACGCACCAACCGGCGCTAGCAATTATTCGAAGCGGTTGAAATGTCCATGCCACGAGGTGCGCGGCAGAACCCATGGGGGTCGGCGACGGTAGGCTGAGGTCGTCGGGCGAGGAGGGATCGCAAGCATCTGGTGCCATGCGCGACGCTGATCTGAGAGGTGGTCTGTTGGCGCAGGAGGTCCCCGTTCCCGGTAACCCGGAGGACGCTCAGCAGTTGCTGTACCTGCTGCTCGGCAGAGCGATCGCCCGTTGCCAGGTCGCCGAAGCCGCCGCAGAGACGATCCACCAGGTGCTGCTGGGCAAGCCCCCTCGCGAGCGGAGCACGCTGGGGGCGAAAGCAAAGGCCGTGGAGCCTCAGCTTCCAGACCATCTCCAAGCCGAGTACCGCACCCTTGTCGAGGCGCGGAACTATCTGGTCCACCGGTTGCTGTTCGACCACGGCGGATGGAAGGGCATCCCCGGCTGGGACAGCCCCGAGCTGTATCGGAAGCTCTACGACTCCATCGACGACGCAACGCAGACCATCGATCGAGTCAGCGACCTGCTGAACAGGTACCTCGTTGGCACGAACCCCGAGGTGGCGATCTTCAAGATTAGCGATCAGGGTGTCGAGGACATTCGAGACCTGTAACCCTCCGCCCTCTTGATGGTTCGGGCTGGTGGCCCTCCCCGAGCGCGCCAGGCTGCTCAGCGTCAGCGGCGCGCGCCGGCGTAGTTGTTCCAGGCGGAGCCGGTGAGTTCGGCCCAGCGGGTGGCGGTGCCGATGCTGATGCCGGTGAGGGAGGCGAACACGGCGGGCGGGGTCGTGGATGCCAGGTGCAGCAGGGCGGTGTTGCGGCTGGCGCGGGTGATGATCCCGAGCCGGTTCATGCGCGCCATGAGCGACGTGGGGTGCAGGTGGGTGCCGGCGTTCTTCCCGGTGAACAGCCAGCGGGGATCGGCGAGGGTGCTTGCCGTGCCGAATGGCTTGGCGACCGGCAGCGCGGTGACCAGGGCGTCGAGCGGCGGGATGAGCAGCAGTGGCTCGGGGCCGAGGGCGAGGTAGGTGTCGCCGTCGCTGACCTTGATGTCGCTGGTGGTTAGGGCGGCGATCTTCGCGGCGGGTTGGGCGTAGAGCAGGATCAGGCAGGCTGCGGCGCGGTCCTCGATGCTGGCGGAGTCGGGGTCGTGCAGGAGCCGTCGGGCCAGGGCGAGTTGTTCGTCGGGATCAGCGTCGTGGCCTGGGTCCTTCGGCGCGATGGGCTCGGGCAGTCGTACTCGGTGTAGGTAGCCGCCTCGTTTGAGCCAGCGGATGAAGCTCAGACGGGCGCTCCGACTGGGGCCGCCGAGCCAGGCATCGATGCAGGCTTGCGGGCAATCGTCGAGGTCATGGCCGTAGGCGGTGAGGTGGTCGAGGAAGCTCTTGGCGGTCTGAATGTCGCCCCGGCAGCGGGCCGCGACGTGCGCGCTGATGCGACCGTGGCGGTTGGTCTTGGCGCGGCCGGCGACGTGCCAGCGGGCGTAGCGTGTCAGCACTCCGCGTAGCTCGGGATCGGTGATGCCGGCGACGGTTTCGGTGACGTAGCGGTGCAGCCTGGTGGCGTTCTCATCGCGTGGCGGGAGCGCCTCGGCGGCGACGAGCATGGCGCGCAGGTAGTTGACCGAGAAGACCTGCGGCTGGGCATCGAGAGCATCGTGGGACAGGTCGAGCCGGCCGGCGGCGATGTCGGTGAGCAGGCGCAGGCTTGCAAGACCCCGCCAGTTGCTCAGCAGCGACCGGGGTTGGCGAAGCTCGGTCAGCGCGTCGCGGACGCCTTTGAGCTCGGGGCGGATCGTCCCGCCTGGGCCGGTGAGTGCGGCGTCGATCTGCTGGGCGGCTTGGCAGGCGAAGCAGCGGGGACGGCCATGATTGGTGGTGCGGCGGCCGAGGGCCTGCCGCCCGCAGATCGAGCAGTCGATCACGGGCGCCTGGTAGCAGGTCGGGCAGATATCCGGCGTCGTCGCGGTGGCTTTCAACGCGATCCGTTTGAGCCGGCCGCAGACGCCGCAGACCCGCTTCGGGTTGCGGTAGCAACGCGGGCAGAGGTTCCGCGATCCCGCGCGCTTCCCGCCGGCCCGAGTAGCCAGTGGGCCGAGAGTGCCGCATTCGTCGCAGGCGTCCTCGGCGGTGCGAGTGCGGGCGTAGCAGGTCACGCAGATCGCGCCGCCATCGTCGGTGCGGGCGTTGACCCGTCGCGTCCTGCCGCAGCCCGTGCAGACCTCCTCGGGTGAGCGCTGCGCGCGGCAGGCTCGGCATTCGCCCCGATCCAGGATGTGGTTCCAGCGCAGGTTCTTGTCCCGTCCGCAGCGGAAACAGGTACCGCGGACGATCGTGCTCGCCATTCAGTCGATCAGTCCCCGGCCGGTCTGATGACCGCGCGAGTCGGACGGTTCTTGCTCGGCTTCGACGGCGTGGCCGCCCCGGTGGTGCCGGTCTTGCGGCCGCGCCGGGAGTTGGTCGCGACGTAGGGCTCGATCAGGTCGTTCGGTGTGACATCGAAGATGTCGCAGAGCGCGGCCAGGAACCGCATGTTCAACCGCTCGGGCTGCCCGGTCACGATCCGGTAGACCTGCGTGGAGGTCATCACCACGCCTCGTTCGGCCAGCAGCGGCACCAGGTCGGTGGTGGACTGCATGCCGTGCTCGTTCATCACCTTGCGGACGTGCCAGCGATAGGCCACGGTCTTCGTCATGATGGTCAGCCTTCCTCGATCGCCGATGGTGGAGTGAACGCCGCGTCCAGAGCGCGGCGCAGGGTGCGGTTCCGGTAGTCGCCGGAGACGCCGGTGTAGAGGGCGGTGGTCGATCCCCAGCGGTGCCCGACCTGCTGCTGCACGAACAGCGGGTCGAAGCCGTCCTCGATCAGATGCGTCACATAGGAGTGCCGCAGGCAGTGCGGGTGCAGGGCGGGGTCGAAGCCGAGCTCGTCGCGGTACTCGGCGAACCGTAGCCCGATGTAGCTCCCGCTGACCCTGGATTGTCGCTCGGTCGGCCAGAGCATCCCGCTGCCGGCCGTGTCGAACAGGGGCAGCACCTCGGTGACGTATTCCTCAATCACCGGGCGGGTCCAGTCGAACACCGCCAGCACCGCGCGACGCCGGGGTTGAGAGCCACGGCTGGCTTTGCCCCACCGGACGTTGCAGACCCCGAACCGGCCGAACTCGGTCGCGGTCGGGTTGCGGGTGAAGTCATGAAGGTCCAGCATCCCGACCTCACGACGACGCAGCCCGAAGGCGTAGATCATCTTGAACAGCGTCGCGTCGCGGAATACCGACTTCCAGCCCTTCTTCCCGCGTGTGCGGGCCTGGTCGACGCGATCGTCGGCGTAGTCGAAGAAGGTTTGCACCTCGATCCGCGACAGAGGTCGCACCGTCGGGCGTGCCTCGTGATCGCCCGTGTGGATCGCGGTGTTCCACTCGTGGCAGACCTGCACCGGGTGGGTGCCGAACAGCTCCTCGCACCGCTCCACCCACCCGTAACGACGGTCGGTGAGGAAGTCGCAGAACAACGCGACCGCGTTCTGATAAGAGCGGATCGTGCCGTGCGAGCAGGGCTTGTCGCCGGAGACCAGCTCGGTCGTCCACTCCTCGATGTCGGCAGGAGTCCACTCCCACGGCAGGCTCCCGCAGAACCCGGCGAACCGGCGCACCTGCGCCAGTCGCGCCCTGATCGTCTTCGCATTCAGCATCCGCGAGGACTGCTGCGCCGACCAGCCGGCCAGCATGTCATCGAAGACCTGCTCCACCGGGCGCAGCAACGACACGTTGCCCGGCCGCAGCGCCGTCACCGATCCAGGCCGGTTCCCGTCCTCGAAGTCCACCCCGATAGTCTTACATCTAATGTAAGAAAAGAACATCTAATGTAAGCAGTGGCGCGTTTCCCCCGGTCACGAGCCGCTTCGCAGCGCCCAACTGTCGCCCACTGATACCCTTGTCTGACCAGGGAATCCGCACGATCCCGGCCCTGGTCGATTACATCTAATGTAATAATTGCTAGTTCTCTCGGACCGTGATGTGGAGGTGGTCGTAGTGGCCGCCGGTCACATCCTCGGGGTCGTGCATGCCTCCGCCGCCGTAGTCGCGCCAGCCGGTGCCGGGCGACCAGATCTGCCCCTGCCAGATCAGATAGTCGATCCCGAGCGTCTCGGTGTGCTCAATGAGCCAGTCGGTGACCTCCCAGCCCAGCTCCAGCTGGGTCGGCGTCGGATACTGGCCGATCGCGTTGCCAAAAGCCACATCACACGCTCTGCCCAATGGATGCTCGGACTTCTGGCCGGGGCGGGGTGAGTAGCAGGCCCAGGTCGAGTCGGGGAACGCCGCGAGCGTCTGCTCGTACACGTTGAGCATCCGCCGCGTGATCTGCCCATCGCTGGTGGGGTCGTCCACGAGCTCGCCGCCGTCGCCCTCGACCGGGGACGGGTCGCCCGGTGCGCCACTGGTTTCGGTGTCGCACTCCTCCGGTGCCGCCGGCGTGATGCCCGACTCGGGGAGGTCTGCGGCGTCGTGGTCGTTGAGCCATTTCGCGGGGTCGATGTACTCGCCGGTGGTGCCGCCGTCGCGGACCTCGAAATGCAAGTGGGGCCCCGTCGACATGCCGGAAGACCCGACGTCGGCGATGTGCTGCCCGGCCCGCACCGTGTCTCCCACGGCGACGTGGATGCCGTCCTCCCAGGAGTGGATGTAGGCGGTCGCGACCGTCTTGCCGTCAATACGGTGTTCGATGACGACCTGCCCGCCCCACTGCTCGGAGTATTCGGCGACGGTCACGGTGCCGTCGGCGGCGGCGACGATCGGGGTGCCGTCGGGGGCGGCGAAGTCGGCGCCGGTGTGGAAGCTCTCCTCTCCGGTGATCGGGTGGATGCGCGGCCCGAACGGGTCGGTCGCCACCCAGGTGCCCTCCGGCAGCGGGAACACCACCTCCGCCGCCTCGGTCTCGTCTGCCTGCGCCACCCGCACGGTGTCGAGCGGGACGACGGGGCCGCCGGAGCCGGTGAGGGTGGTGAAGATCGTCTCGGCGACGGGCTCGTAGTTGTCGTACCGGTCCGGGTAGGCGCTGACCTCGACGCTCTGCGCGGCCTCGCCCTTGCCCATCTGCTGCCAGCCCGGAATATCCAGCAGCCCCCGCGGGGAGCCGCTGTTGGGCCCGTCCGGGCCGCCGAAGAACGCCGCGGCTTGGTAGTCGGGGTCCATGAGCTCGGCGACCGTGCCCCACCCCGCCTGTGGGCGCATCTGGAACAGACCCAAAGAATCGTTGTCGGAGCCGTCGCCGTCGTTCGGGTAGTCGCCGCTCTCGGGGTAGGCAGTGGTGTTGGCGAGCATCAGCATCCGCGACTCGGTGAGAGCTGCCATCAGAGAGATGATGATGCCGTCGCGCCCGACGCCCTCGGTCGCGGTCCCGGTCTCGATGATCGTGGCGGCGTGGGTGAGCTGGGTGGAATCGAGCGTGATCGTCTCTCCATTGCGGGTCGTCGCCGTCAGTTCGTCCGGGACGTCGCCCACCTGATA
>NZ_JARKPQ010000385.1 GCF_029975155.1 Propionicimonas sp.
CCGTCCCGATCACGCTCAGCAGCAGCGACTCGGCCATCACCATCCGGCGCACCTGCCGCCTCGTCGCGCCGACCGCCCGCAGCATGCCGATCTCGCGGGTCCGGGCCAGCACGCTGATCGCCAGCGTGTTCACCAGCGCCAGCAGGGACGGCAGCGCCAGCGCGGCCACCAGCACGTCGAAGATCACGATCGTCGAACTGAACGTCTTCATCTGTTCGGCCCGCCACGTCTCCGACTCGTACAACCGGAAGGCCGGGTAGTCGCCCACGATCCGGTTCATCCTGGCGGTGGTCGCCGGCTCGTCCGCGCCGGGCGTCCGGTTGGCCATCAGCAGCAGGTCGGCCGTGACGTTGAAGTCGCGTGCCAGGTTGTCCTGGGAGGCATACAGCGTGGACAGCTTGGCGTTCAGGTAGTCGTTGCCGATGCCCGCCAGGTGGTAGGTCCGCGTGCCGTTCGGGGTGTCGAGGACGATCGCCTGACCCACCACGAGGTTGTGCTGGGCGGCGTAGATCCCGTTGGCGATCAGCCAGCGTCCCGTCCGCAGCTGGGCGACCGCGGAGTCCGACGACCCGGCGTTCCAGTCGAACGCGGCCACCTTCAGGTATTCGTCAGGGTCGATGCCGATCACCTGGACGTCGCTGCCGTTCTGCCTGGCCTGGGCCATCCGCAGCGTCGACACCGCCCCGATCCCCGGGACGGCCCGGACCTCGGCGGCCAGCCGCGGCCCCGCCGCGACGTTGCCCTGGCCCAGCACGATCGACTGCGGGATCAGCAGGTAGTCGGCGCTCAGCGACTTGTCCAGATAGGTGGTGAAGCCCGCGAAGATGGACGTGACCATGCTGATCACCGCCACGATGGACGCCAGCCCCAGCATGACGGCGGTCACGGTCACCGCGCTGCGGCCCGGATTGCGCTGCAGATTGCTGCGGGCGATCGCACCCTCCCGCGAGAACAGCAGCTCCAGCGGGTGACTCGCCCAGTTCGAGATCGGGGTCACCACCGCCGGCGCGACCAGCGCGATGCCGACGAGGAACACCACCGCCCCCAGTCCGACCAGCGTTGCCGAGCCGGTGGTCAGGCCGAACAGGGAGACCACGATCAGGCCCACGCCGATCCACGCGCGACGGCCGACGCGCCGGGCGTACACCTCGCCGAGTTGCGGCCGCATCGCCTCCATCGGCGTCACCCTGCCCGCGGACCTGGCCGGGACGATGGCCGCCGCGACGGTCACGCCGATGCCGAGCAGGATCGAGACCGCCCAGGTGCCCGGCGTGAACAGTGGCCCGCCGATCGTGAAGTGCATCACCGACTCGAACACCGGCGCGAGGAAGGCGAACAGGCTCGCGGCCATCGCCCACCCCGCGGCAAGGCCCACCGCCGTCCCGATCACGCCCTGGAACAGCGACTCGGCGAGGAAGATCCCGATCACGGTTCGGCGGCGGGTCCCGATGGCGCGCAGCATGCCGATGTCGCGACGCCGCTCGGCCACCACCGTCCGGAAGCTGTTCAGGATGATGAATCCCGCGGTGGCGAGGGCGAAGATGCCGAAGAGGTTGAACGCGAAGCCGGACACCTGCAGGGCGGCCAGCAGCGTGGACTCGGTCGACAGTCCGCCCACCTGGTAGTCCGGCCCGAGCGTGGCGGAGACCGCCCGCTCGGTCGCGGTCCGGTCGGCGCCCTGGACGAACACAGCCTCGACCTGGGTGATCCGGTTGCCCAGCCCGAACAGCTGCTGGGCCGCCGGCAGCGTGAGGTAGACCTGCTCCTGGCCAGGCACGGTCGCGGTGCTGAGCAGCCCGATCACCCGGAACCGGGCGGTGCCGCCGGCGGCCGGCAGCACCAGTTGGTCACCCAGGCCCAGCCCGAGTTCGGTGGCAAGGTCGGCGTTCATCACCACCGACGCGCTGTCGCCCGCGGCCAGCATCCGGCCGTCCGCGAGCGGGAAGTCGTGGACGCTGCCTGCGGTGGCCACATCGACCCCGACCACCACGAGCTGGGCGAGCGCGTCGGCGGGGGCGTCCGCGCTGCGGGGGAGAGGCGCCGTCCGCTGTACGCCGGGGCTGGCGGCGGCCACCTGAGGCACCTTCAGCAGCCGGTCGACCACGTCGGGCGTGAACGGCTGGTTGTAGGCGCTGGTGACGGTGAGGTCGACCTTGCCGGCGGCGGCGAGCAGGTTGTGGCCGAACGCCTCCACCATGGCCGGCAGGATGCCGTTCAGCCCGAACGTGAGCATCACCCCGAACACGACGGCCAGCGTGGTCAGCAGCGACCGCGCGCCGCGTCCGCGCAGGTAGCGCCAGGCCAGGGTGAGGGTGAGTTTCACAGCAGGCCCGCCCGTTCGAGCGCCAGCCGGGGCGCCTCCCTGGTGCCGTCGAGGACCAGGTCGTCGACCACCAGCCCGTCGCGCATCAGCACGAGCCGCTGGGCGAAGCTGGCGATCCGGGGGTCGTGGGTGACCATCAGCACGCTGCGGCCCCACGTGGTGCTCACCTGGCGCAGCAGCTCGCCGATCTCGGTCGCGGACTTCGAGTCCAGGTTGCCGGTGGGTTCGTCGGCCAGGACCAGCGCCGGGTCGGTGGACAGCGCCCGCGCGATCGCCACGCGCTGCTGCTGGCCGCCGGAGAGCTGGTCGGGGCGGTTGCGC
>NZ_JARKPQ010000359.1 GCF_029975155.1 Propionicimonas sp.
GGGAGCCCGCCAGCACCTTGTTGCCATTGGTCAGGCTCGACAGCCTCAGCGTGCTCGCGTGCTCGGGCAGACCGACATCGACGAGCACGCCGCCGGGCTTCAGCAGCTTCAGCATCGCGTCCAGGTCGGCCACCGCCGCCACCGTCGAGACCATCAGGTCGAGACTGCCGCGCAGTTCCCGCAGCCGCTCGGGTTCACTGGTCGCGTAGTAGTCGCTGGCGCCGAAGCGCAGGCCGTCGTCCTTCTTGCCCATGGTCTGGCTGATCACCACGACCTCGGCTCCCATCTTCGCCGCGATCTGGACGCCGACATGGCCCAGGCCGCCCATGCCGATGATGGCGACCTTCTTACCCGGCCCGGCACCCCACCGCTTGAGCGGCAAGTAAAGGGTGATGCCCGCGCACAACAGCGGCGCGGCCTTGTCTAAGGGGATCTCGTCGGGGATCCGGATCACATAGTCCTGCTCCACGGTGATGGCCTGCGAGTATCCGCCCGCGGTCGGCAGACCGTCGCGTCCGATCGAGTTGTAGGTCCAGATCGTGTAGGGCTTGGTGGTGCAGAACTGCTCGTGGCCGGCCCTGCACTGCTCGCATTCACGGCACGAGTCGACGTAGCAGCAGATGCCCAGCTTGTCGCCGACCGCGAACTTGGTAACGTGGTCGCCGATCTTCTTGACGATGCCGACGATCTCGTGCCCGGGCACCTGCGGATAGATCGCCGGCCCCCACTCGGCGCGCGGGGTTTGAATGTCGGAATGGCAGATTCCGGCGTTCTTGATCTCGTAGTAGACCTCGGTCGGCCCGGGCTCGCGGCGGGTGATCGGCGTGCGGTGAAACTCGGCATTGTGGTCGTCGCTGGCGTAAGCGAGTACCTCGGGCATCTTTGCTCCTCAGCGTCGGGACCGTGTGCTCGAGTCTAGTGATCCCTCATGTGGAGCGGGTCATCTCCACAACGACCAGGCCAGGTAGAGGCCTCCGATCGCGATCACCCAGCGGCTGATGGT
>NZ_JARKPQ010000003.1 GCF_029975155.1 Propionicimonas sp.
GGCGGGCGGGTCTGAGTGTGACTTCGTCCACCCAACACGGTGCACGAATTCACTTCGTCGCCGATCGGCCCGCGGCCGGCCAGCCGCGGATCAGGACAGCGCGGCCTCGAGGACACCCCTGGCCTCGACCATCGCCGGGCCGTACCAGAACAGGGCGCGCCCGGGCGCGAAGGCCGTCCGCGTGCCCGGGAAGGCCTCCCGGGCGTCCGCGGCGCTGAACGGATACGGTTCGTTCGGCAGCAGCACGACGTCCGGTGCCTCGGCGAGGACCGGTCCCGGTTCGAGGCGCGGATAGCGATCGCCGAGGGAGGCCACCGCGTTCGCCCAGCCGAGCCGGGCGAGCAGGTCGCCGGCGTAGGTGCTGCCGCCGACCCAGCTCCACGGGTCCCGCCAGACCGGCACGGCGATCCGTCCCGCGGGTGCCGCGGGCGCGGCCCAGGCGTGCTTCGCGTCCGTGAGCCACGTGGGCGGCACGATCATGCCGAAGACCTCGCTGAACAGCCGCTCGAGGCTGCCGAAAGCCTCGTCGAGGCTGTCGATCCTCGTCACCCAGACCGCGATCCCGGCCCTGCGCAGGCGTTCCACGTCGACGCGCCGGTTCTCCTCCTGGTTCGCCACCACCAGATCGGGGCGGAGCGCGCCGACCTTGGCCAGATCGGGGTTCTTGGTGCCGCGCACCCGGGGCAGATCGAGGCCGGCGGGACGGGTGCACCACGAGGTCGCCCCGACCAGGACGCCGGGCACCGTGACGGCGATCGCCTCGGTGAGGGACGGGACCAGGCTCACCACCCGGGACGGCGGCGCGGCCAGCGGCACGTGGTCGCCGAGGTCATCGGAGAGCCGGGAACGGATCGGACGGGGGAGTGCCATCACACGCCTCCTTGCGCGTCGGGCGGGGGAGTTGGGTCGGCCGGTGGGGTGTCCTGGCCGGCGGCCAAGCGCAGCGACTGCTGTGCCCTGGTCCGCGGCATCCGGGTCCAGGTCGGGTTCGCCGAGATCCAGGCCGGGTCGGTGAGCATCCGGGCGATGGCGAGCCCCGCGGCGAGCGCGACCACGATCCCGAGCGCGACCGACCCGTTGGTGAGCGCGTTGAGCGGGTCTCGGTTGATCATCGCGACGAGCGCGCGGTAGGTGCTGGCCCCGGGGATCATGATCAGCACCGCAGGGACGGAAAGGATGATCCGTGGCGCCGGCAGCCGCTGGCCGGCCCAGCCGGCCAGGAGGCCGATCAGGGTCGTGGCCGCGACCGCGCAGAGCAAGGGGTTCCAGCCTGCGTCGACGGCGAACAGCCGGGCGACGTTGGCCACCGTTCCGATGGTGGCCGTGGCCGCAGCCACCCGCGACGGTGTGTTGAAGGTCACCGCGAACCCGTACACACCGGCGAAGCTCGCCAGGACGCGCAGGCCCAGCAGAGTCCACGACGGCAGCCCGAGCGGCTCGATCTCGGCCGGGGACAGGCCGAAGCCCCAGGCCACCAGCCAGGCGCCGAGGGCGGCCGCCAGGGTGATCATGGTCGCGTAGAGCAGCCGGGAGATGCCGGACGTGAAGTCGAAGCGAGCCAGGTCGAGCGCGGCCGTGAGCAGCGGGAAGCCCGGCACGAGGAAGAGGATCGCCGAGGTGAAGGCGGCCTCGTGCAGCGGCTCGGCCGCCGCGGGCAGCGCCCAGTGCAGGACGTCCGCGGAGACGACGTAGGCCAGGCATGCGGTGACCGCCGCCAGCGCGACGATCGCGAGCTGGTTGAGCCGGAAGCGGCGCAGCTTCAGCTGCACGAGCTTGCCGCACGCCGCGGCCAGACCGGCGGCCAGGCACTCCTGCCAGCGTCCGTTGTTCAGGAACGCGAACGCAGCGCAGGCTGCGGCCGCCCCGGCCACCACGACGGCGGACGGGTAGAGCTGCCGCCGGGCCTCCACCCTGTCGAGTTGGCGCTGCAGATCGGTGGCGCCGAGTCCGGCCGTGGCGCGCAGCGACACTCGCATCAGCGCGCTGATCCGATCGGCGTTGACGACCGGCACCGGCACCTCGACGACCTGGGTGCGGAAGCCGCCGGCGTCCCTGGTGGTCACGACGATCTCGGTGAGGCTCACCTGCGCCTCCAGCTGCTCGATGCCCAGGGCCTCGGCGACCCGGCCCATGGCGGCCTTCACCCGGTAGGAGCCGGTGCCCGCGCTGAGCATCAGCGAGCCCATCCGGCAGACGGCGTCGGACTTCGCCGCGAGGGAGGCGTCGCTCCCGGAGCCGGCCGCCATCAGCCGACCAGCGCGGTGGCGCCGAAGCCCGTCCCGTAGGACCAGATGTCGTCGGAGTCGGGGAACTGGGCGATCCACTTCTCCTCGTTGCAGGGCCAGGGCACGTCGGGTCGCCGGCTCCCGGCACCGTCCACCAGCGGGTAGCCGACCGAGTGGACGGACGGCGCCCAGTACTCGCCGGCACAGATCAGGTCCATGGCGTAGCGGCCCATCCGGGCCATCGCGGCCAGGCTCACCACGACGTACCCGGAGTCGGTCAGTTCGATGCCCAACTCGCTGGAGTCGTCGAGGGGGGACGGGACCAGGAACGGCACCACGTACATGGTGCGACCCCGCATGCAGCCGTCGAAGAGGCGGGCGAGCGTGCTTCTCATGGTCGCCGGCTCGGCCCAGAGCTCGGCTGGTCCCGCGTCGGCCGGATCCTCGGTGCAGGAGTAGATGCGCGAGCCCGGGCTGGCGCCGCCGTGTGCATCCTGGCTGAGGGGGTGCGAGTGAGCGCGCCGCCGGTTCGCACCGGCGAAGGTCCCCGAGGTGGCGAGCCCGGCGTAGAGCTGGTCGCGTTCGGCCATCGAGCCGTCGCACCAGTGGACGGCGTCCGGACGGGTGAGGTTGGCCACCTCGGCGACCCAGCCACGGACGGCGGCAGGGAGGGGCTCAGGCGGATTCAGCGGCACCGTGGACGGGCCGATGTAGACGCGGCGAGGGGTGGGCAGAACGGTGTGCACTGACATGGTCGCTCCTTGGCGATGCCAGGCAAGGATCGACCACCACCGGGAGGTGTGATGGGGCGGCTCATGGGCCGGGGCTCCTTGCTCGAGGATGGTCGAGACAGCAGGCGGTCTGACTCAGCGCCAGCGGCGCATCACAGTTGCGGCACAGTGTGGATTCTCACCACTTTCCCTGCTCGAGCCGGGATCCGATCCCCGGTGTCTCGAGTGACCGGCCGCTTCTCTCCGGTCACGACGTCAGGGTACCGCTCGGACCACCCGGCGTCAGCCGGATGTCGCGAGCCGGTCGGGCGCCCGAAGGCGCTGCGGTAGCCTGACCGCGCCACGCGTCGAAGGGGGTCAGCCATGGGCCGGGAACTGGTGCTGATCGGCATCGGGGCCGGCGATCCGGACTGGGTGACGATGGAGGCCGTCCACGCGATCGAACGGCTCGACGTGCTGTTGGTCGTGCTCAAGGAGGACGAGCTGGACCAGCTGGTCGACGCCCGCCGCACGCTGGTCGCCCGGTACCGGAAGATGCCCTTGCGGACGGTGGAGCTGCGCGACCCGCCCCGTCCCTGGCGTAGCGCTCCCGACTACACCGCGGCGGTCGCACTGTGGCGGGCGCAGCGGCTCCAGCAGTGGAGCGCGGCGGTGGCCGCGGAGCTGGCCGACGGCGAGGTCGGCGGCTTCCTGGTCTGGGGAGACCCGTCGCTGTACGAGAGCACGCTCGCCATCGCCAAGGAGTTGGTCGCAGCCGCCGAGGCGCCGATCGAGCTGCGGGTGCTACCCGGGATCAGCAGCGTGCACGCGCTGACCGCACGGCATCGGATCCCGCTGAACCGGCAGGGACGGGCCGTGCAGATCATGCCGGCGCGGCTGCTGGCCGACGGGCTGCCCGACGGCGTGGACGACGCTGTGGCCATGCTCGACGGACGGCAGGCGTTCGCGTCCATCGATCCCGAGGGCATCGACATCTACTGGGGCGCCTACCTCGGCACGCCGGACGAGATTCTGATCTCGGGCCCGCTCGCCGACGTCCGCGACGAGATCGTCCGGGTCCGCACCGAGGCCGAGGCCCGCAAGGGCTGGGTGTTCGACACCTACCTGCTGCGCCGTCGCAGCTGATCCACTGGCAGACCGGACGGGGACACTTCCCCGCCGGTCCACCGGTGGTCAACACGGCGAACCGGGTCTCAGCCGAGCTCGGCGATCCGCTCGCGAAGGTCGGCCAGTTGCTCGGTCAGCGGGACTGGCAGCCGGGCGCCGAACTGGTCGAAGTACTCGCCGGTCAGGTCCGCCTCCTTCGACCACGCCTCCGGGTCGACCCCGAACAGCTGGGTCACCTGGCCGGCGTCGATGTCCAGGCCGTCGAGATTGAGATCTCCGGGCGCCGGAACGCGCCCGGAGATCGCGTCGGTGGCGCCCACCTCGCCGGCGACCCGGCGCAGTGCCCACTCGATCGGACGGCAGTTCTCGCCGAAGCCGGGCCACAGGAAGCGGCCGTTGGCGCCCTTGCGGAACCAGTTGACCTGAAAGACACGCGGGGCGTTCTCACCGAGGACCTTGCCGACCTCCAGCCAGTGCGCCCAGTAGTCGGCCATGTTGTAGCCGCAGAACGGCAGCATGGCGAACGGGTCGCGGCGCAGCGCGCCGACCGTGCCCTCTGCTGCGGCGGTCTGCTCCGAGGACACCGTCGCGCCGACGAACACACCGTGCTCCCAGCTGTACGACTCGCTGATCAGCGGCACATTGGTGGCGCGGCGGCCCCCGAACAGGATGACGTCGATCGGCACGCCGGCAGGATCCTCCCAGTCGGGGCAGATCGACTCGGCCTGCGAGGCGGCGACGGTGAACCGGCTGTTCGGGTGGGCCGCGGGGAACTCCGACTCGGGCGTCCAGTCCCGGCCCTGCCAGTCGACCAGGTGCGCGGGCGGGGTGTCGGTGAGGCCTTCCCACCACACGTCGCCGTCGTCGGTGAGCGCCACATTGGTGAAGATCACGTCGTGGGACAGGGCGTGCAGCGCGGTGGGATTGGTCTTCTCACTGGTCCCGGGGGCGACGCCGAAGAAGCCCGCCTCGGGGTTGATGGCGTACAGCCGTCCGTCCGGTCCGGGACGCATCCAGGCGATGTCGTCGCCGATGGTCTCGACCTTCCAGCCGGGAATGGTCGGCCGCAGCATCGCCAGGTTCGTCTTGCCGCAGGCCGAGGGGAACGCAGCGGTCAGGTGGAACCGCCGGCCCTGGGGCGACGTGATCCGCAGGATCAGCATGTGCTCGGCGAGCCAGCCCTCGTCCCTGGCCAGCACCGAGGCGATCCGGAGCGCATAGCACTTCTTGCCCAGCAGTGCGTTGCCGCCGTAGCCGGAACCGTACGACCAGATCTCGCGAGTCTCCGGGAAGTGCGTGATGTACTTCGTCTCACTGCACGGCCACGGCACGTCCGGACGGGCGGCGCCCTCGGCGTCGACAAGGGGGTAGCCCACCGAGTGCACGGCGGGCACCCAGTACTCGCCAGCATTGATCCGCTCGAGGGCCGCGGTGCCCATCCGGGTCATGATCCGCATGTTCACCACGACGTAGGGGCTGTCGGTGATCTCGATGCCGAGCCGGCTGATCGGGCCACCGAGGGGGCCCATCGAGAACGGGACCACGTACATGACGCGTCCGCGCATGCAGCCGGAGAACACGCTGGACAGTGCGTCGCGCATCTCGGCGGGGTCGGCCCAGTTGTTCGTGGGCCCGGCGTCCTCCGGTTCTGCGGAGCAGATGAAGGTGCGCGTCTCGACGCGAGCGACGTCGGACGGCTCGGAACGGGCGAGATAGCAGCCTGGGCGCAGGTCCTGGTTCAGCGTGGTGAAGGTGCCCGCGGCGACCAGCTGTTCGCAGAGCCGCTCCCGTTCTTCCACGGAACCGTCACACCACTGGATGGCGTCCGGCTCGGTGAGGGCGGCAACCTGCGCCACCCAGCTGCGGACGCTGAGCGGGACACCGTCTGGCGCGTTGAGCGGTACGTCGGGCTGCCCGACGTACACGCTGTTCAAGTTGGGCAGGGTGGTGAGCACTGACATGAATCGCTCCTTCGCGACGTCAGGCAAGGATCGGTCGCGACCGGTGACGCCGACGGGCGACTCATGGCCGGGGGCTCCTTGCTCGAGGATGGTCGAGACAGCAGGCGGTCTGACTCATCGCCGGCGAAGGCGCATCACAGTTGCGGCACAGTGTGGAATCTCACCACGTTTCCCTGCTCGAGCCCGGGATCCGAACCCCGGTGCCTCGAGCACCGATCAGCGGATCGGTGCGGGACGCAGCGTAGCGCCCCGCACCGTCCCGCCCTGCCCACACCGAGTTCGTCCGGATCGTGAGACCGGGTCGGCGATCGGACCGGATCAGAGCTGTGGTGCGACCAGGGCCCGCCGCCTGGCGCGCTCCGCCCCCGCCACGAGCTCCGCGAGCGAGGCCTCGACCTCGGGCCACGCGCGCGTCTTCAGCCCGCAGTCGGGGTTCACCCACAGCCGTTCCACGCCGAGGGCTGCGATCGCCGCGGCCAGGAGCCGGTCGATCTCCTCGGCACTGGGCACACGCGGGGAGTGGATGTCCCACACGCCGGGGCCCACCTCGTTGGGATAGTCGGCTGCCTTCAGCTCGGCCAGCAGTGCCATGCCCGAGCGCGAGGCCTCCATGGAGATCACGTCGGCGTCGAGGGCGACGATCGCGTCCATGATGTCGCCGAACTCCGCGTAGCACATGTGGGTGTGCACCTGGGTGTCGGCGCGAACCCCGCCGACGACCAGCCGGAAGGCCTCCGTCGCCCAGGCCAGGTAGGCGGCCCACTCGGCTCGGCGCAGGGGGAGGCCTTCGCGAAGGGCAGGTTCGTCCACCTGGACGATCGGCAGGCGGGCCGCCTCGAGATCCTGCACCTCGTCCCGCAGCGCCAGCGCGATCTGGCGCGCTGTGACCGACTCGGGCTGGTCGTCCCGCACGAACGACCATTGCAGGATCGTCACCGGTCCGGTCAGCATCCCCTTCATCGGACGCTCGGTCAGCCCGGCGGCGAACGTCGACCACTGCACGGTCATAGGTCCGCGGCGGACGATGTCGCCGAAGATCACGGGAGGCTTCACGCAGCGAGAGCCGTAGCTCTGCACCCAGCCGTGGCTGGTCGTGGTGAACCCCTCCAGCTTCTCACCGAAGTACTCGACCATGTCGGTGCGCTCGAACTCGCCGTGGACCAGGACGTCGAGGCCCAGGTCCTCCTGCGTGCGGACGCAGGCCTCGGTCGCGGCCTTGAGCCCGGCCGCGTAGCCTGCGGCATCGAGCTCGCCCTTGCGGAAGGCGGCGCGGAGCCTGCGCACCTCCGCGGTCTGCGGGAACGACCCGATCGTCGTGGTGGGCAGCGGCGGCAGGCCAAGGCGGGCGTGCTGTGCGGCGGCACGCTCTGGGTAGGCAGTCGAACGCCGGCTCCAGTCCGGGGTGACCTGAGCCAGCCGCTCCTGGACCTCCGGCCGGCACACCCGCGGCGAGGACCGATGGGACGCGACCGCTGTCGCGCTCTCGGCGAGGGCATCGATCGCCTCCGCATCGCCGTCCAGGGCCCGGGAGAGCAGGGCGACCTCCTGGAGCCGCTGGGTCGCGAACGAGAGCCAGGACGCCAGCTCGGGATCGAGCCGCTCCTCCCGCTCGACGTCGACCGGGACGTGCAACAGCGAGCAGGACGGCGCGATCTGGACGCGGTCACGGCCGAGCGTGGCCACGACAGGCGCCAGGCGGGTGTGCAGCTCGGCGAGGTCCGCGCGCCAGATGTTGCGTCCGTCCACGACGCCGAGCGAGAGGGAGAGCGACGCGGGGGCCGCGGCGACCAGCGCGTCCAGCTGGCCGGGGTCGCGGACGAGGTCCACGTGCAGCACGTCCACGGGCAGTCCGAGCGCGAGATCGAGGTTCGGGCCGAGCCCGCCGAAGTAGGTGGCCAGCGTGAGCTCGGCGTCCCCGGCCGCGGCCCGGAGCCTCTGGTACGCGCGAGGGTAGGCGTCGATCTCGGCCTCGGTGAGGTCGAGCACCAGCGCGGGCTCGTCCAGCTGAATCGCGGTCGCTCCCGCGGCGACGAGGTCGGCCAGCCAGGCCTCGTAGGCGGGCAGGACCGCGTCCAGCAGCTCGATGGTCGGGCCGCCGTCGGTGCGCTTGGCCAGGCGCAGGAAGGTGATCGGGCCGATCACGACCGGACGGGTGGCGATGCCGAGCGCCGACGCCTCTTCGACCATCGCGGCGGTGGCGCGCGACCCGTAGCCGAACTGCTGGTCGGGGGCGAGTTCGGGCACCAGGTAGTGGTAGTTCGTGTCGAACCACTTGGTCAGCTCCAGGGCAGGGACCTCCTGGGCGCCTCGGGCCATGGCGAAGTACGTGTCGAGGGCCGCCGCGTCCCAGGTGGACAGGTCGAACGGTGCACCGAAGCGGGCCGGCACGGCGCCCAAAGTGACCGCCGTGTCGAGCATCTGGTCGTAGAGCGAGAAGTCGCCGGACGGGATCCGGGCGATACCCAGCGACTGCTGGAGTCGCCAGGTGGACGCCCGGAGTGCGGCTGCCACGCCGGTGAGGGTGGCGGCGTCCGAGTCGCCGCGCCAGTGCTTCTCAAGAGCCCATTTGAGTTCCCGGTCCCGACCGATCCGGGGGAAGCCGAGATTGGCTGCTGTGGTCAAGGTGATTCCTGTCCTCTCCATCCATCGTGGAGACTCGTCGTTGATCGCCGCAGCCGGTCTCCTGGCTCCTGGATCACCCGCCGGCACCCCGCCTTCCCGGACTCTCGTCCAGTGGCACTCGGGGCGTCAGCTCTCCAGTCACAGTTGCGAGGACAGCCCCGGATTCGCACCGGGTTCCCGAACACTGCGGCAGCAAGAATCGAAACACCCCCGACGGGGCGACGCAAGTCAGAGTGCTCGACGTCTCAGGTCCGCGCCGGACCGAGGAGGCCCCGTCCGGCCGGGCGGTGCCAGAATCGGGGCATGGCCTCAACCCACTCCCACGGTGGACCGGCGGACGCGAGTCCGGCCGTCACCTGGCTCCTCGCCGCCGTCATGGTCGTGTTCGTGCTCGGCACCGTGGTGGGCGCGATGCTCCTGTGGCCCCACGACGCACCGGCCAAGGAGGCCTGGCTCGACGAGGGCGCGGCCGTGGTCAGCGGCACGGTGGCGGAGATCGTGCCCGACGACGGTCAGAACGGGCACCTGGTCGTCGCGCTCGACGGCGGGGGCACCGTCACCGTGCCGGCCGAGCCGAGCGCTCCGCTGACCGAGGTGGCGATCGGCCAGCGGATCCAGGTCATGACGATCCAGGGCGAGTCGGACGCCTTCTTCTTCGACTACGAGCGCGGCGCGCCCCTGCTCCTGCTCGGCGCGCTGTTCGTGGTGCTGGTGGTCGGGGTCGCGCGGTGGAAGGGACTCGCGGCGCTGGCGGGACTGGTCACGGCGCTGACCCTGATCTGGGTGTTCACGCTGCCGGCCCTGGCCGCCGGCCGGGACCCGCTCCTGGTCGCGCTCGTGACCGCGGCGATGGTGATGTTCGTCGTGGTCTACCTCGCGCACGGCATCTCGGTGAAGACCACGACCGCGCTGCTGGGGACGTTCATCGGCATCGCCTTCGTGGCGGCGCTGGCGTCGTGGGCGATTCCGGGGACGAGCCTGACGCCACTCCAGGACGAGACCATGGCGCAGCTGCCGTCCCGGTTCCCCGGGATCGACGCCCGCGGCATCCTGCTGTGCGGCATGGTGCTGGCCGGGGTCGGCGTCCTGAACGACGTCACGATCACGCAGGCGTCCGCCGTCTGGGAGATCCGGGCGGCAGCCCCCACCGCCAGTCGCCGGACGGTCTTCGCGCACGCCATCCGGATCGGCAGGGACCACATCGCCTCCACCGTCTACACGATCGCGTTCGCCTACGTCGGGACCGCGATCGCCATGCTGCTGCTCGCCTCCCGACTCGACTTCAGCATCGGCGAGCTGCTCACCTTCAACACGATCGCCGAGGAGGTCGTCGCGACCCTGGTGGCATCGATCGGCCTGGTCGCGACGATCCCTCTGACCACCGCGCTGGGCGCCTGGCTGGCCGGGCCGCGGCCGAGCGTCCCCCCGGAACAGCCCCCACGCGCACGGATGGAAGGAACGGCGCCGCAGGGCACCTCGTAGCCGGTTCACCGCTCATCGCCGGTCCACCGCTCATCGAGCCTGTCGAGATGCGTCCGGACGTCCGCGCAGCCACGGGTGTTCGCCCCGCTACCGCTGTTCACCCGCCTCCGGACCGTGGTGGCGGGCGCTGTCCCATTCAGCGATGAGGGGCGGGAACTTCGCCAGCAGGAAGGTGAAGAACCGACCCATGTCCTCGATCCGATCGCGTGCCGGCTCGTTGCCGGGCACATCGAAGTCACCGAGGTGCTGGTCGCAGAGCCCCGCCATCGACCGGTAGAAGGCGCTGCGGGAGATGACCGCTCGGTACCAGTCGTCGCGAGCCAGCGAGTAGATCTGTTGCCGGGCGCCCGGCATGGAGCGCACCCGGACGAGGTCGATGGACTGCGTGTAGCTGATCGCGGCCGAGATCGCGGCGGCACTCACCCCGAGCTGACCGCGCAGTTGAGTGGCGGTCAAGCCCTGTGCGGGACTGATGGTGAGTGCCATGAGCACGCGGGCAGGCATCCGGGGGAACCCCTGGGCATGGAACGCACCGGCGATCTCCTCTGCGAAGCGCCGGGCCTCCTCCGATGGGAGATTCGTCATGGCGTGAGATCCCTCCTCGTGTACAGCACGGTGGCAAGGGTGGTGCAGGCGATGGCCAAGAATGACATCCACGGGAGAGCGGCCATGCTGGTCTCGGCGAGCGTGACGAGCGGCGTGTGGGTGAACGGCGTGGTCGCCACCAGCCAGTCCGGCACGTTCGCCCGTCCGCCGAACTCGGCGAAGAACACCCCGATCAGCAGCACTGTCCAGCTGATCGGCGCGGCCCAACGGGGGACGAGGGCGAACCACAGGCACGCGAGGCCGATGTAGACGGCGGCCGCCGGCAGTTGAGCCAGGACGGCGGCCAGGACGGTGCCGAGCGCGACCGTCCAGTGCGCTCCCCAGGCGAGGTAGACGATCGCGGCGCCGAACCAGGACGTGGCGACGACGGCGAGAGCGGAGAGGAAGGCGACGCCGACGTGAGACGTCATCCAGCGCAGCGAACCGACGGGCGTGCCCCGGACGACCTCGGTGTTCCCACTGGTCTCTTCCCGCCGGGCGCGCAGGACGGCCAGCGTGCCGGCGACGGCGGCGGCCTCGGCGACGAAGAGCATGACGTACCCGAGGAGAAGGTCGTAGATCGGGCCGTCCTCGCCGACCGTGGTGCGGATGGTGCCCGCGATCGCCGGATCGCTCCGTGCGGCGTCGCTGCCCAGCAGAGCCAGGGCTGCGGCGAAGGCACCGACCGCCATTCCGGCGGCGAGCAGCCCCAGGAGGGTTCCGCGTTGCAGCCGCAGGGCAAGCCGAAAGGGCGTTCGCAGTGATGGGTCGCCGTGCGTCCGTCCGCGGCGCTGGGGGATGAGGGACGCGCCGAACTGGCGACCGGCCTCCACCCGGAGTGACACCGCCACGGCAACCGTGATGACACCGGCGAGGACGGCCAGCGCCCCGAGCCGAACCTCCCCGAAGGGATTCATGACCTCGGCGAGGCTGAGCGGGGACAGCCACGCGATCCAGTGAGCCTGCGCCTGGAGGGTTACCGGATCGACCTGCGACAGCGCATCGGCGGCGGCGCGCACCAGGTAGGCGAGCGCCACGATGCCGAGCCCAAGGGCGATCGCCGCGCGGCTGGTGGGCATCAGCTGTCCGCAGAGCAGGCCGACCGCCTCGAATCCGACCCCGACCAGCGCGAGCGCGAGTGCCGCCCAGGCGCTGCCGGCGACCGGGGCACCGCCGAGCACGAACCCGGCGAACAGGCCGATGGCAAGCACCAGTTGCGCCGTCGCACCGGCGAGCAGGTTGGCCACCAGGCCCGAGACGTGGCTGGTCACCGCGGCACGCAGCAACTCGGTCGCGCCCGCCTCCTCTTCGGCGCGGCCGTGCCGGACGGCGAACAGCACGCCATGCGCGGCGAACAACACGGCGAAGACCATGCCCATCTGGAAGAAGAGGAACGCTCCGGACTCCGGCCCCTGCGGCATCCCGCGGCTGATCAGGAAGGCGGGGTTGTCGATGACGAGCTCGAGGGCGCTGACGCGTTCGGCGTGGCTTCCGTAGGTCGTGGTCGTGGAGATCGCGCTGACGAGGGACGCCACGAGGACGCCACCGGCCCAGATCGCGAGCTGCCAGCGATCACGCCGCAGCGCGCCCGCCACGAGGATGCGGACAGCGCTCATCGGCCGTCGCCCGCGCCGGTAGCCGAATCCTGGCCGTAGTGCTGGAGGAACAACTCCTCCAGGGAGGGCGGGGCGACCACCAGACTCCGCACGGGCACCTGGGACAGGATGCCCAGCACCCGGGCGGTGTCGTGTGGTTCGACGCTGAACGTCACGGCTCCCGCGTCGCGGGTGAGGTCACGACTGGCCGACTCCAGTTCCGCGAGCCGGGCAGCATCGAGTTCGGCTTCCACCGTGTATCGGCTCGCCGTCAGGTGTCTCAGTTCGTCGAGACTGCCGGTCGTGACGGTTCGGCCGCGACGGATGATCGAGACCCGGTCGGCGAGTTCCTCCACCTCGGCGAGGATGTGGCTCGACAGCAGGACCGCGGCACCCTGTTGCGCCATCCGCCTCACCTCGTGCTTGAATCTCTGCTCCATCAGCGGGTCCAGTCCCGAGGTCGGCTCGTCGAGGATGTACAGCTCCGCGGGCAAAGCGAACGCCGCGACGAGGGCGACCTTCTGCCGATTCCCCTTCGAGTAGGCCCGGATCGGCTTGCTCGGGTCGAGCTCGAAGGCCTCGATGAGCCGCTCGCGGTCGGACTCCGCGGGAGCACCACCACGCAGTCGGATCAGCAGGTCGATCGCCTCGCCGCCCGACAGGGTCGGCCACAGGTTCACATCTCCGGGCACGTAGGCCAGCCTGTGGTGCAGCGCGGCCGGATCGGCCCAGGGCTCCTGCCCGAACAGGCGGACGACGCCGGCGTCCGGTCGGTACAGCCCGAGCAGGACGCGAATCACGGTGGACTTGCCCGCACCGTTCGGCCCGAGGAGTCCGTGGACCTCGCTCGCCCGGGTGTCGAGATCGAGACCGTCCAGCGCCACCGTGGCGCCGAACGACTTGCGGAGCCCGGAGGTGTGGATCACAGGGGTCGACTCACGCATACGGGCAGACTATCAGGAACTTCATAATATTCTGAACGATATGTACGGCGATAGGCTGACTCGCACGATCCCCGTCCAGCGCGGGCGGAGCGTGATCGAGATGCAGCGGAGGAGCACGTCCAGTGGCTGAGTTCAGGCGCAGCACGGCGCTTCCCGGTCTGGAGGTACGGCGGTCCCGCCAGGAGAGCCGCTGCTACCGTCCGCACGCCCACGACGCTTTCTCGATTGGAGTCATCGATGAGGGAAGCTCGGTCCTCACCGGATCCCTGAACGGCCCGATCCGCCTCGAACGAGGCGATCTCGTCGTCATTCCGGCCGGCCAGGTGCATGCCTGCAACCCCGACGAGGGAGCGTGGCGGTACCAGATGATCCACCTCGACCAGGGCTGGGCGGCGTCGCTCACGCCAGGGCACGAGGCGAGCGCGCTCTTCTCGGGCATCGGCGTGCTGCGTCGCCCCGGCCTGCGGCACCAGGTGGGCGCGTTGAGCGAGCTGATCTTCGCCGACGAGACCCGTGAGCGACTCGAGACCGGCTTCCGCGACCTCCTCCGCGAACTGGATGCCACGCCACCTGCCCACCTGGTCGCCGGCGATGCCGACCCCGAGTTGATCGCCCGGCTGCGCCCGGTCATGGACCGGCTCCGTGGGGACGAGGTGAATCCGTCCCTCGGCGAACTGGCCGTGCTGGTCGGCATGACGAGGTACGAACTGGTCAGGGCGATGAAGCGCGCCACAGGGCTCGCGCCGCTGGCGTGGAGACAGAACGCCCGCATCATCCAGGCGCGGCGCATGCTGTGCGCCGGGCAGCCCATCGCCGAGACCGCCCAGGCGCTCGGGTTCAGCGACCAGAGCCACCTCCACCGGGTCTTCCGTGCCCATGTCGCCGCATCACCTGGCGCCTATCGCGGGTGAACGCAAGAACGTACAAGACTCCCCACCCGGGCTCACCCCACGCTGGACGGGTTCACCAGCGGCTCGTGAGGGAGAGATGGAGCAGTTCGTCGCGGTTGCGATCGCCCACTTCCTGGCCCTGCTGGTTCCCGGGGTCGACTTCTTCCTCATCGCCCGCACCGCGATGACCAACGGTTGGCGCAACGCCACAGGCACCTGCCTCGGTATCGCCGTGGCCAACGGGGTGCTCATTGCGATGGCCTTCGCCGGCGTCTCGCTCATCTCGCACCCGCTGTTGCTCGAAGCGATCCAGCTTGCCGGCGGGACCTTCCTGGTCTTCATCGGGGTCGCGTTCCTCACGTCGAGAGGTCACGTCGACCTCGGACACGGGGACGGACACGCCGAGCGGACCACCTGGATGCGGAATGTCGCACTCGGGCTGACGTCAGGCCTGCTCAACCCGAAGAACGCCCTGTTCTACGTCAGCCTCGCCGCCGCGTTGTCCGGTGCTCAGGCGATGGCCCTGGTCGTCTACGGCACCTGGATGTTCGCTGCCGTCCTGGTCTGGGACGTCTTCGTCGCCGCCGTCCTGGGCTCCGAACGAGCGCTCCGGCGCATGCGACGCGCACTGCCATGGCTGACCAGGGCCGCCGGCGGCTTCCTCCTCCTGTTCGGCGCCGGAATGATCGTGAACGTCGCCGTTCAGCGATTCGGCTAGCGTCGCCGCCTGGTGGTCCCGTCACCAGTGGTCGTCGGCTCACCGCCCTTAGTGACGCGCGGGTTCGTTCCTCACCCGCGCTCCTCAGGGACCGTGTGGGGTTGCGCGAGTCGTTCCTCGGCCTGGTCCACCGAGACCGTTCGTCGAGCTTGTCGAGACGCGCGATCGGCGGGTCCGGACTCGGGGTCAGAAGGCCCAGTCGTCGTCCTCGGTGTTGACGGCCTTGCCCATCACGTAGGACGAGCCGGAGCCGGAGAAGAAGTCGTGGTTCTCGTCGGCGTTGGGGGAGAGTGCGGCCAGGATCGCGGGGGAGACCGCGGTCGCCTGCTTCGGGAACAGCGACTCATAGCCCAGGTTCATCAGGGCCTTGTTGGCGTTGTAGCGCAGGAACATCTTCACGTCCTCGGTCAGCCCGAGCGGGTCGTAGAGATCCTCGGTGTAGGACTCCTCGTTGTCGTACAGCTCGTAGAGCAGGTCGTATGTGTAGTCCTTCAGCTCGTCGCGGCGCGCCCGGTCGGCGTCCTTCAGCGCCTGCTGAAACTTGTAGCCGATGTAGTAGCCGTGCACGGCCTCGTCCCTGATGATCAGCCGGATCAGGTCCGCGGTGTTGGTCAGCTTGGCGTGGCTCGACCAGTACATCGGGGCGTAGAAGCCGGAGTAGAACAGGAACGACTCCAGCATGGTGGAGGCGACCTTGCGCTTCTCCGGGTCGTCGCCGTAGTAGAAGTCGAGGACGATCCGGGCCTTGCGCTGCAGGTGCTCGTTCTCCTCGCTCCAGCGAAAGGCATCGTCGATCTCGGCGGTGGAGATCAGCGTGGAGAAGATGGACGAGTAGCTCTTCGCGTGCACCGACTCCATGAACGCGATGTTGGTGTACACGGCCTCCTCGTGCGGCGTCCGCGCGTCCGGGATCAGCGACACCGCGCCCACCGTGCCCTGGATGGTGTCCAGCATGGTCAGGCCGGTGAACACCCGGGTGGTCATCAGCTGCTCGTGCGGCTTCAGCGTCCGCCAGCTGGGGATGTCGTTGCTCAGCGGCACCTTCTCCGGCAGCCAGAAGTTGCCGGTCAGGCGGTCCCACACCTCGGCGTCCTTCTCGTCCTCGATGCGGTTCCAGTTGATCGCCTGGACGCGGCGCAGCAGGGTCAGTTTCTCGGTCATTCGTTCGTTCCTCGGGTTCGGGGATCCCGGCGTTCGCCGGGACGACGTTGGCAGTGGGCCCCTTGTCATCCCGGGCTTGATCCGGGATCTCGTTCTTTGGCCCGGGTGGTCAGAGCATGCAGCTGACGCAGCCGTCGACCTCGGTGCCGGCCAGGGCCAGTTGGCGCAGGCGGATGTAGTAGAGCGTCTTGATGCCCTTGCGCCAGGCGTAGATCTGGGCCCTGTTCAGGTCGCGGGTGGTCACGGTGTCGGGGAAGAACAGGGTCAGCGAGAGGCCCTGGTCGACGTGCTTCGTCGCCTCGGCGTAGGTGTCGATGATCTTCTCCGGGCCGATCTCGTAGGCGTCGGCGTAGTACTCGAGGTTGTCGTTGGTCAGGTACGGCGCGGGGTAGTAGACCCGTCCGATCTTGCCCTCCTTGCGGATCTCGATCTTGGAAACGATCGGGTGGATCGAACTCGTGGAGTGGTTGATGTAGCTGATCGATCCGGTCGGGGGGACGGCCTGCAGGTTCTGGTTGTACATGCCGTTCTCGGCTACCTCTGCGGCGAGCGCGCGCCAGTCGTCCGGGGTGGGCAGGTGGATGCCCGCAGCCTCGAACAGACCGGCGACCTTCTCGGTGCGTGGCGTCCAGTCGCCTTCGATGTACTTCGCGAAGTACTCACCGGTCGCGTACCGGGAGCGCTCGAAGCGGTCGAACCGCTGCCCGCGCTCACGGGCGATGTGGCAGGACGCGGCGATCGCGTGGAACGTCACCGCGTAGAAGTACATGTTGGTGAAGTCCAGGCCCTCCTCGGAGCCGTAGTGGATGGACTCCCGCGCGAGGTAGCCGTGCAGGTTCATCTGGCCCAGGCCGATCGCGTGGGACAGCGCGTTCCCATGCTCGATGGAAGGCGCGCACGCGATGTTGGACTGGTCCGACACCGCGGTCAGCGCACGGACGGCGACCTCCACCGTCCGTCCGAGATCGCCGGAGTCCATCGCCCTGGCGATGTTCAGCGAGCCCAGATTGCAGGAGATGTCCTTGCCGACGCCGGCGTAGGAAAGGTCCTCGTTGTACGTGGACGGGGTGGAGACCTGCAGGATCTCCGAGCACAGGTTGGACATGGTGATCCGTCCGTCGATCGGGTTGGCCCGGTTCACCGTGTCCTCGAACACGATGTACGGGTAGCCGGACTCGAACTGGATCTCGGCGAGCGTCTGGAAGAAGGTGCGGGCGTTGATCTTCTTCTTGGTGATCCGCCTGTCGTCCACCAGTTCGCGGTACTTCTCGCTGATCGAGAGCTCGGTGAAGGCCACTCCGTAGACCTGCTCGATGTCGTACGGGCTGAACAGGTACATGTCCTCGTTGTCCCGGGCCAGCTGAAACGTGATGTCGGGAATCACCACGCCGAGGGACAGGGTCTTGATCCGGATCTTCTCGTCGGCGTTCTCCCGCTTGGTGTCCAGGAAGGCCAGGATGTCGGGGTGGTGGGCGTGCAGGTAGACCGCGCCCGCGCCCTGCCGGGCGCCCAGCTGGTTGGCGTAGGAGAACGAGTCCTCGAGCAGCTTCATCACCGGGATCACGCCCGAGGACTGGTTCTGGATCTTCTTGATCGGCGCGCCCGCCTCGCGGATGTTCGACAGCGAGAGCGCCACGCCACCACCGCGCTTGGAAAGCTGCAACGATGAATTGATCGCGCGCGCGATCGACTCCATGTCGTCCTCGACACGCAGCAGGAAGCAGGAGACCAGTTCGCCGCGCTGGGCCTTGCCGGCGTTGAGGAATGTCGGGGTGGCCGGCTGGAACCGTCCGGCCATGATCTCGTCGGTGATCTGCTCGGCGAGTGGACGGTCGCCGTCCGCGAGCGTCAGTGCGACCATGCAGACCCGGTCCTCGAACCGTTCCAGGTAACGGCTGCCGTCGAAGGTCTTCAGCGTGTAGGACGTGTAGTACTTGAACGCGCCCATGAACGTCGGGAACCGGAACTTCACGGCGTACGCCCGCTTGAACAGCGATTTGATGAATTCAAAGTCGTACTTCGCGAGCACCTGTGGCTCGTAGTAGCCCTGCTCGACCAGATAGTCGAGCTTCTCCTTCAGCGAGTGGAAGAAGACCGTGTTCTGGTTGACGTGCTGCAGGAAGTACTGGTGCGCGGCCTGCCGGTCGGCGTCGAACTGGATCTTCCCGTTCTCGTCGTACAGGTTCAGCAGGGCGTTGAGCGCGTGGTAGTCGAGGAGCGGTTCGCTGATCCGCTCTACGCCGGTATCGGTGAGGAGAGTCGTTGACATAGTTGCTGGAGCCCTTCGCGGACAGCCTCGACGTCGTCGGGCGTGCCCATCAGTTCGAACTGGTAGAGGTGCGGCACGTGGCACTTGGCGGCCACGATGTCTCCGGCGATGCCGTACGCCTCGCCGAAGTTGGTGTTGCCCGCGGAGATCACGCCGCGGATCAGGCTGCGGTTGCCCGGATCGTTGAGGAACCGGATCACCTGCTTGGGCACCGCCCCGCCGAGGTTCCCGCCGCCGTAGGTCGGGACGACCAGGACGTACGGTTCACTCACCTCGAGCGGCGGGTCGGCCGCATGCAGCGGGATGCGCTGCGCGGGCAGTCCGAGCTTGCCGACGAACCGATGGGTGTTCTCCGAGGTCGAGGAGAAGTAGACCAGCTGGGCCATGCTCGACTCCCTTCGGATGGGCAGCTCAGCCATCCCGGCCCCGGCTTTCGCCGGGGTGACATCGGGTGGGGTGAACGGAAAAGGACCCGTCCCCTTTTCGTTCAGCTCGTCAAGAACCGTCCCCTTTCCGTTCAACCTGTCATCCCGGGCTTGACCCGGGATCCCTGGCGGCCGACTTGCCGGGCCGGCCGCGGGGATCCCGGCGTTCGCCGGGATGACGTGATCGGTGGGTCAGGCGACCTCGACCTGGGTCGCGAGGTCCTTGATCCGGTCGGGGCGGAAGCCTGTCCAGTACTCGCCGTCGGCGAAGACGACCGGCGCCTGCTGGTGGCCGAGGGCGAGCAGGTCGGCCAGTGCCCGCTCGTCGGTCGCCAGGTCGATCACCTCGTAGTCGAGGCCGGCCTTGTCGAGGGCGCGATAGGTGGCCGTGCACTGCACGCAGGAGGGCTTGCTGTAGACCTTGATCGTCATCGGGGCTCCTTCCGGTCGGGCCGGCTTACACCGGTGTAGTTCGAGACGAGTGGGAACCTACCCCTAGGGTCTGACAATGACAACGACCACTAGATGTTGTGTTGACTCCTGCCGGCACTGACGTCGGCGGCGACACGCCGGGAAGATCCGGGGATTTCACCCTGTGTTCCGGGCGCACTCGCGCGAAACCACTACATCTGGGTAGTTACAACGGTGTAGTTGTGCGTATATAGTGGCTGTCGCAGTGGTTCGACCCACCAGCCAGGCGGGTCGTCGCAAGAGGGAATCCGGTGCGAATCCGGAACTGCCCCGCAGCGGTAAGTGGGAACGACCGCCGTCAGATGCACTGGGAGTGATCCTGGGAAGCGACGGCCACTAGGCCAGACCCGGCGTGATGCCGGGCCCGCCCACGAGTCCGAAGACCTGCCCTGCCGTCCCGCGCCGCGGGGCGCCGGTTGACGCAGCCTCGTGGGAGGGCTGGTGGCCAGCGGGTCTCCTCATCGCCCGCGACCCTCCTCCTGCCAGGCCGGTGCCGACCACCACGGGTCACGAGCAGGAGTTGAGCAGGAGATGTCGCAGATCACTACTCCCGAAACCATCATCAAGCGCGACGGCACGGCCGCGGAGTTCGACGCCGAACGCATCCGCTCGGCCATCGCCCGCGCCGGCGCGGCCACCGGTGAACTGGACGGCGCCGACGCGCACCTGCTGGCTCGCCAGGTCTGCGTCCGGCTGTCCCGGCGGGGCACGCCGCCGCACGTGGAGGAGATCCAGGACGCCGTCGAGCACCTGCTGATCGACTCCGGCTACACCGCCACGGCGAGGGCCTACATCGTCTACCGCGAGCAGCACCACAAGCTCCGCGACACCAGGCACGCCATGGTCGACGTGGCCAACTCGATCAACGAGTACCTCGACCGCTCCGACTGGCGGATCAACGCCAACGCCAACCAGGGCTACTCCCTGGGCGGGCTGATCCTGAACACCTCCGGCAAGATCACCGCGAACTACTGGCTCTCCCACGTCTACCCGCCCGAGATCGGCCAGGCCCACCGGGACGGCGACGTCCACATCCACGACCTGGACATGCTCAGCGGCTACTGCGCGGGCTGGTCGCTGAAGACGTTGCTGCGGGAGGGGCTGAACGGCATTCCCGGCAAGGTCGAGGCCACCGCTCCCAAGCACCTCAGCTCGGCCGTCGGCCAGATGGTGAACTTCCTCGGCTGCTTGCAGAACGAGTGGGCGGGCGCGCAGGCGTTCAGCTCGTTCGACACCTACCTGGCGCCGTACATCCGCAAGGACGACCTGGGCTACGACGACGTCAAGCAGGCCATCCAGGAGCTGATCTACAACCTCAACGTGCCGTCCCGCTGGGGCACCCAGACCCCGTTCACCAACCTCACCTTCGACTGGGTGTGCCCAGAAGACCTGCGCGACGACATCCCCTACATCGGCGGCGAGGAGATGCCGTTCACGTACGGCGAGCTGCAGGCCGAGATGGACATGATCAACCGCGCCTACATCGAGGTGATGACCGCCGGCGATGCCTCCGGGAGGGTGTTCACCTTCCCGATCCCGACCTACAACATCACCCCCGACTTCGCCTGGGACTCGCCGAACGCCGACCTGCTGTTCGAGATGACCGCCAAGTACGGCCTGCCCTACTTCCAGAACTTCGTGAACTCCGAGCTCACGCCGAACATGGTGCGCTCGATGTGCTGCCGGCTGCAGCTCGACCTGCGCGAGTTGCTCAAGCGGGGCAACGGGTTGTTCGGCTCGGCGGAGCAGACCGGCTCGCTCGGCGTGGTCACGGTGAACCTGGCCCGGCTCGGCCATCTCCACGCCGGGGACGAGGCCGGGCTGGTGCTCGCCCTGGACCGGCTGCTGGTGCTGGCGAAGGAGTCCCTGGAGATCAAGCGCAAGGTGATCCAGCGCTACATCGACGAGGGCCTGTTCCCCTACACCAAGCGCTACCTGGGGACGCTGCGAAACCACTTCTCCACCATCGGCGTGAACGGCATGAACGAGCTGGTCCGCAACTTCACGTCCGACGCCTACGACATCACCGACCCGCGGGGCCACGCCCTCGCCGTCCGCCTGCTCGATCACGTCCGCGCCCGGATGGTGGAGTTCCAGGAGGCCACCGGCCACATGTACAACCTGGAGGCGACACCGGCCGAGGGCACCACCTACCGGTTCGCCAAGGAGGACCGCAAGCGGTTCCCCGGCATCCTTCAGGCCGGGACGGACGCCAACCCGTACTACACGAACTCCTCGCAGCTCCCGGTCGGCTTCACCGACGACCCGTTCGAGGCACTCGAGCGGCAGGACGAGCTGCAGCGCAAGTACACCGGCGGGACGGTGCTGCACCTGTACATGTCGGAGCGGATCTCGGACGCGGACGCCTGCCGCGAGCTGGTGCGCCGGTCCCTGACGAACTTCCGGCTGCCCTACATCACGGTCACGCCGACGTTCTCGATCTGCCCGTCCCACGGCTACCTCGCCGGCGAGCACAACACGTGCCCGAGTTGCGCGGCCGAGGGTGTGGAGCAGGTCTGCGAAGTGTGGACGCGGGTGATGGGCTACCACCGTCCGACGTCGTCGTTCAACATCGGCAAGAAGGGCGAGCACGCCGAGCGGACGCCGTTCCTGGAGGCCCGCGCCACCACGCCGGCCGAGCGTGAGGAAGCCCACGGGACCGAACCCATCGAGACCCCCGCCCTCGCATGAGCGCGGCCGCCCCGCCATATGTCACCCGGCGGACCGTGAAGGACACCCTCGCCATCGCGGGCCTCACGCGGCTGTCCACCTGCGACTGGCCCGGCCGTCTGGTGGCCACGGTGTTCCTCCAGGGCTGTCCGTGGCGCTGCACCTACTGCCACAACCCCGGGCTGCTCGACCCCACGACACCGGGCCAGGTGCCGTGGCAGGACGTCCGCGACCTGCTGCTGCGCCGTCAGGGCATGCTGGACGGGGTGGTGTTCTCCGGCGGCGAGCCCACCCGGCAGGGCGGGCTCGCCGCAGCTGCGCGGGAGGTCGGCGATCTCGGCTACGCCGTCGGCCTGCACACCGCCGGCGCCTACCCGCGGCGGCTCGCGGAGGTCCTGCCGCTGTGCGAGTGGGTGGGGCTCGACATCAAGGCGCTACCGGGGCTCTACGCGGCCGTCACCGGCGTCCGGACGAGCGGGGTGAAGGCCTACGAGTCGCTCCGGATCGTGCTGGACAGCGGCGTCGACCACGAGGTGCGGATCACCGTGGACCCCTCGCTGCACAGCCGTGAGCACGTCGAAACGCTGGTCTCCCGGCTCCGGGACGCCGGCGTCCGCTCCATCGCCCTCCAGCAGGTCCGATTCCGCGGGTCCGCCAAAGCGGTGGCGACGCCCGCCTGGCAACTCACCCAGCTCGCCAGACGCCTGCCGGACGGAGTCGTCCTGCGCGCCGGGTGAACGGACCAAAGGGTGAATTCGTCCACCTCTGACGGTGGGCGAATTCACTGTGGGGCGACCGGGAGCTCCGATCACGCCCTTCTCGGTGCGGGCATGGCGAGGGCGCGCTCCGGCAGCACATTGCCCAGGCCACCGGCCGGCGCCGGAGTCTTCGCTGCGTTGCGGCGGAGGAGCTTGTAGAGCTCGATGACCGCGGGCAGGACCAGCGCCAGACCGAGGGCCGTCATCCACTCGTCGGAGTTCAGGGGCACCGTGCCCAGGATGCCGCTGAGCCAGTCCCACTGCACGGCGAGCACTGTCATGGCGGCAGGGATCAGCAGGATCTTGACCGCGCCCAGGATGGGCGCCGCGAGCCCGGACCCCGGGGAGCGACGCAGGACGAGTGCGCTGAAGACCGTGCCCAGGCCCATCACGGCGAAGGCCATGGTGACCGGCACATTGGGTTCGTGAGGGCTCATGGCGCCGGGGGCGACCAGCAGCGCCACCAAAGTGATCGCGAAGAGCACGAACCCGAAGAGCAGCCATTCGGCGACCGAGCGCCCGTTGGCGATTCCTTCGGCGGTGTTGCGCGGCGGCCGGTTCATGATGTCGTCCGGGGTGGGATCGAGCATGATCATGATGATGGGAACCGCACACACGAAGAAGTTCAGATAGAGCACCATCAGCGGGGTGAGCGGCATCCCGCCGTTGAGGTCGACGATGCTCGCGACCAGGAACAGCAGCACCAGCGAGAACAGCTGGGTCATCTGGTAGCGGACGTAGGCGCCCACCTTGTCGTAGATGTCCCGGCCCAGGCGGATGGCGTTGACCAGCGTGCCGAAGTTGTCGTCGGTGAGGATCATCTTCGCGGCCTGCTTGGTCACCTCGCTGCCGGATCCCATCGCGACACCGATGTCGGCCTGCTTGAGCGCTGCCGCATCGTTGACGGCGTCGCCGGTCATCGCGACGACCTCGCCGGTCTCCTGCATCAGCTTGGCCAGCCGGAGCTTGTCCTGCGGGGTCACCCGGCCGAAGACGTGCAGGCGCGGCAGCGCGGCCTTGAGCTCGTCGTCGGTCATCTCCTGGATCTCGGCGCCGCTGATCGCACCCGGGCCGAGCCCGAGTTCTGCGCCGATCGCGCCGGCGGTGATCGCGTGGTCGCCGGTGATCATCCGGACGTCGATACCGGCGGCATGCGCGATCCGGACGGCCTCCAGCGACGACGGGCGCAGCGGATCGATGATCCCCACCATCCCGACGAACCGGAACTGCTCGACGTGCCCCATGGGATCGGCCTTCACCGCGTCCTCGTGGCCGTCCAGCTCGCGGATCCCGAAGGCGAGGACCCGCAGTCCCCGCTCGGACATCTCCCGGTTCGCGGCCAGGATCTGCTTGCGCACCTGGTCGATCGGCACCTCCGGACCGTCCGCCTGGACCACGTGGCTGCAGCGATCCAGGACGACGTCCGGGCCGCCCTTGATCAGCCCGACGAACCTGGGGACATCGTGCACCGGCACGTGGTGGTAGGTGACCATGAACTTGTAGTCGGAGTCGAACGGGACCTCGGCGAACCGCGGGTACGCCCGCCGGGTCTCCTCGGCGTCCACGCCGAGCTTGGCCGCCAGCACGACCAGCGCGGCCTCCGTGGGGTCTCCGACCACCTCGCCGCGGTCGGAGACGGTGGCGTCGGAGTCCAGGCACAACCCGTAGGCCAGCCAGGTGAAGTCGGGCACGGGCAGGCCGGCGGCCCCGGTGATCTGGCCGGTCTTGCCGTAGCCGTCGCCGGAGACGCCGAACCATTCGCCGCGGTAGTGGAGCTTGCGGACCATCATCTCGTTGAGGGTCAGCGTCCCGGTCTTGTCGGAGTTGATCGCGCTCGTGGCGCCCAGGGTCTCGACGTCGCCGAGGTTCTTCACCACCGCCTTGGCCTCGGCGAGCTTCTTCGCCCCGAAGGCCAGCATCGCCTGGACGAAGGTGGGCAGACCGGTCGGGATCGCCGACACCGCCATCGAGATCCCCAGCAGCAGGACGGCTTCGAGCCGCTGCCCGCGGACGAACCCGATGACCACGATGATCGCCACCGCCGTCCAGGCGATGATGCCCAGCACCTTGGTGAGCGACGCCAGCTCCCGCTGCAGTGGCGACTTCGACGGCGGCACCGCCGACAACATGGACGCGATCTGACCCATCTCGGTCTGCATGCCGGTCTCGGTGACCACCATGGTCGCGGTGCCCCGCGTGACCGACGTGTTCTGGAACAGCATCGAGGTGCGGTCGCCGAGTGCCACGTCATCGGAGTCGACGGCTGCGCTGCCCTTCGGGATCGGCGCGCTCTCTCCGGTCAGCGCCGCCTCCTGCGTCTCGCAACTGGCCGACCGCAGGATGCGTCCGTCGGCGGGGACCAGGTCGCCGGCCTCGAGCTGGAGGATGTCGCCCGGCACCAGCTCGGGCGCGGGGATCTCTGCCAGGCTGCCGTCGCGGACCACCCGTACCTGCGGGGTCTGCATCTTCGCCAGCGCGTCCACCGCGGCGAGTGCCTTCAGCTCCTGCTGCGTGCCGAGGACGACGTTGAGGACGACCAGTGCCGCGACCATGACGCCGACCGGCCGCTGGCCGATGATCAGGCTGGCGACCGAGACCACCACCAGCATCAGGTTCATCGGGTCGCCCAGCTGCCGGAGCGCGATGGTCCAGCGCGTGGGCGGCGGCTCCGAGGCGATCTTGTTCTCTCCGTGTTCCGCGCGGCGGGCGAGGACGGACGCGGCATCGAGGCCGCGGTCGGGATCGACCTCCAGGGCTGCGGAGACCTCCCGCGGCGTCAGTGCGTACCAGGGTCGCTTGGCGACGGCCAGCTCAGAGGATTGGCTCATTTCGGGACTCCTTCGCGGATCTGGTCCCGCACGTTCCTCGTGCGGCTCGCAGCCGTCACGATTGTGTCGCAAGAGGTGCTGAGCGTAAACGCCCGGCTGCACCGCTCAGACGCAGCGCAGTGCGGCGAGGGCGGCCACGAACCGGTCGGCGACCTCCGGTTCGGGGATCCGCACCCTGATCCAGGAGGGCGCCAGCCCCGGGAAGGACTCGCCACGACGCACGGCGAACCCTGCGGCGGCGAGCGGCGCCCGCACCGACCCGGCCCCGCACGGCGAGGTGTCGACGAGCACGAACGGCGCGGCGGACGGGACGGAGGCGAAGTCGGCCGCGGCCAGCGCGGACGTGAGGTGCTCGCGGTGCTCCGGCAGGGTGGCGTAGCGCCGACGGGCCTCCGCTGCCGCTTCGGCGGTGCTGGTTGCGACCATGGCCGCGATCGCAGGGGACGACAGCGGCCACGCCGGCTGAGCCCGTTCGAGCCGCGCGATCAGCGCGGGCTCGCCGACCACGTAGCCCACCCGCAGGCCGGCCAGTCCCCAGGTCTTCGCCAGCGAGCGCAGCACCAGGCGGTTCGGCATCTGCGGCCCGATCAGCGACTCGGCCTCGTCGGTGGCGTCCATGAACGCCTCGTCGACCACGAGCAGGCGGCCCTCACCGGCCGTCACCAGGTCGTCGCGACGGTGCAGCCACCCGGTGGGGTTGGTCGGATTGCCGACGAAGAGCGCGTCCGCCCACGCCGGGAGGTCGCCCAGTGGCGGTGGTGGCGAGTCGGCCGTCACCGGCAGCAGCCAGCGCTGGACGGCGTGCCCGGCGGCCCGGAGCGCGGCCTCTGGTTCGGTGAACTGCGGGTGCGCCACCAGAGGATGGGACGCGGTGAGCGTCCGGGCGACGAGGGCGAAGGCCTCGGCACCGCCGGCGGTGGGCAGCACCATCTCGGGCGGCACACCGTGCGCGGCGGCGATGGCCCGTCGGGCCTCGCCCGCGTCCGGGTAGGCGCCGAGCCCGGAGATCGTGCGTCCGATCACGTCGGCCAACCACGACGGGGGACCCGGCAGCATCACGTTGACCGCCAGGTCCACCAGCCCGGGTGCCACGTCGTGGTCACCGTGGTGATGCAGGTCGATGCCGTCCACCTGTGGGCCGGCGGGGGCCCCTCGTGACGCGACCTCGTTCCTCGGCCGCTCCTCAGGGACCGTTCCCTTCCCGCTCCCTGAGGAGCCGGTCGCGAGGAACGAGCGGTCGGCGTCACGAAGGGCGCCCAGCCCACCGAACCGCGCGGCCGCCTGGGCGAAGCGCTGCGCGCACGCGGGCTGCCCGGCCCAGTGCAGATGCAGGTAGGAGCTGTGCAGGGTCGGCGCGCCGGTGCCGGCGGGGTCGAGCGAGAAGCCCTCGGACTTCTCCGCCCACGTCCAGACCGGGGACGCGCCGGCCGGCGGCACGGTCTGCGTGCGGTGGAACTCGTGTCCGGTGACGGTGGTGCCGGCCGAGGCCAGCACTGTGTCGGACGGCGCCGTCGCCTGCCGGTAGCCGAGGGTCAGCCGTGGGGTCATCCGAGCGGCGGCGGGCAGCACGCCCACCATCGGGTGGCCGTCGAGATGCTCCCCGAGGTAGAGCTGCCCCGCACACTCGGCGACCGTGGGCAGCCCGTCCCGGACCGCTTCCGCGATCGTGGCCCGCAGCGTGGCATTCCGGCTCAGCTCGACCGCGTGCACCTCCGGGAAGCCGCCGCCGATGTACAGCCCGGCCAGGCCGGGCGGCAGGTCGGTGTCGCGCAGGGGGTCGATCTCGACGACAGCGCAGCCGGCGGCCCGCAGCAACTCCTCGGTCTCGGCGTAGCGGAAGGTGAACGCACGTCCCGCCATGATCCCCACCAGCGGGCGGCCGGTCACCGGCGTGACAACCGCGGCGGGGTCCCACGGCCCGGTGTCCAGGTCGGGCGCGGTCGCCGCGAGTTGCCGCACCGCGTCGAGGTCGACGTGTTCCGCGACGTGAGCGGCCAGCGCGGCCACGGTCGCGGCCGACTCGCCCCGCTCCGCCGCGGGCACCAGGCCGAGGTGCCTCGACGGTGCGGAGATGCCGGCATTGCGCGGCACCATCCCGAGGACGGGCAGCCCGGCGCGTTCGAACACCGCCGCCAGCTCCGCGGCGTGCCGTGAACTCGCCACCCGGTTCACGATCACTCCGGCGATCAGCGGGAAGACGCCCGGGCGAGGCCCAGGCGACAGGGACGGGAGGTCGAACGCCCGCAGGCCGAGCGCGGCGGCGGCCGCCGTCCGGGACGAGCCCGCCGCGTCCACGACCAGGAGGACGGGCGCCTCGATCAGCCGGGCGATGTGGGCGGTGGAGCCGAAGCCATCACGACCCAACTGGCCGTCGAACAGGCCCATCACGCCCTCGACGATCGCGATGTCGGCCGGGCGGGGCTGCCCTTCGTGACGCGCCGCCCTTCGCAAGCTCGGGGCGGCGCTCCTCGGCCCGGACCCACCGATCGAGCGCGTCTCGACACGCTCGATCGGTGTGTCCGGTGGGTCGGGGCTCAGGGACGACTGCTCGCCCGCCCCGTGCAGGAACAGTCGGGGCACCAGCTCCTCGCTGGTCAGGACGGCGTCGAGATTGCGTCCCCGGCGGCCGGTCGCGAGCGCGTGGTAGCCGGGATCGATGAAATCCGGTCCGACCTTGGACCCGGCCACCTCGTGGCCCGCGGCCCGCAGGGCGCCCATCAGTCCGGTGGCGATGGTGGTCTTGCCGGCGGACGAGGCCGCCGCGGCGACGACGAGCCGGGGGAGGGTCACCATTCGATCCCCGCCTGCCCCTTCTGGCCGCTGTCGAAGGGGTGCTTCACCTTGTGCATCTCCGTGACCGTGGTGGCGATCTCGATCAGCTCCGGGGGCGCGTTCCGTCCGGTGATCACGATGTGCTGGGCGCCGGGCCGATCCCGCAGCGTGGCGACCACGTCGGCCAGGTCCAGCCAGCCCCAGGTCAGCGGATAGGTGAACTCGTCCAGCACGTACAGGTTGTGACGCTCCTCGACGAGCCGGGCCCTGACCTCCGCCCAGGCCTCACGGGCCGCGTCCGCCTGGTCGGGTTCGGCGCCGGGCTTGCGCACCCAGCGCCGTCCCGAGCCGGTGGCGTACCACTCGACCTCGCCGCCGGCTCCGCTGCGCTCGTGCTCGGCACCGAGAGCCTCAAGGGCGATCCGCTCGCCGGTGACCCACTTGCCCGATTTGATGAATTGGAAGACCGCGATCGACCAGCCCTGGTGCCAGGCGCGCAGGGCGAGGCCCATGGCCGCCGTGGTCTTTCCCTTGCCGTCCCCGGTGTTCACGATCAGGGCCGGACGCAGCCGCCGTTCCCGCGCGGTCAGGCCGTCCTCGGGAATCGCGGCGGGTACACCCTCAGGCATCGCGGTCATCCGTGGTCATGGTCCCCGATTCTGCCCCATGCCACGAGCCCACCCGCCGACTTGTCGGCTGGATAGGGTGCGGACATGGATGAACCCTGGGCTGGTCAGCTCAGTGCCGGGCTGCCCGATGAGGCGTTCGTCACCGACGGGCTCCTGACCAAGCGGGTGCTGCGGGCGTACGCACTCGCCATGCTCGCACCGGCGGCGGGCCAACGGCTGTGGGACCTCGGCGCCGGTACCGGCAGCATCGGCATCGAGTGGTGCCGGCTGCACCCGCGCAACACCGCGATCGCGGTCGAGCGGAACCCCGAGCGGGTCGCGCGGATCGGGCTGAACGCGACGAGCCTGGCGGTGGCGGCGCAGCTTGAGGTGGTCGTCGACGACATCGCCACCGCGATCCCGGCATTGCCGCGGCCGGACGCCGTCTTCCTCGGCGGGGGAGTGCACGCCGGGGTGCTCGACCGCTGCTGGCACGTCCTGGCACCCGGTGGACGCCTGGTCGTGCACAGCGTCACCGCGGACTCCGACGCCGTGCTGCTGGACGCCTACCGTCGCTGGGGCGGCGAACTGAACCGGATCGCGGTGGAGACGGCGGAGCCGATCGGTCGGTTCACCGGTTTCCGGCCGCTGCGGACGGTGACGACCTGGGCGGCCACCAGACCCTGATCGCCATGTGGTGAGACGGCGATCCCAGATTTCCGCGAATCGGCGCGGTCGTGTCGAAGGAGTGCAAGGATCAAGTGCCGTCCACGAACGGAACCCGGTGCGAATCCGGGACGGTCGGGCCACTGTGACCTCAGCGATGAGGAAGTCAGATACGGGCGTGGGCGACGGTTCCTTGGGCCACGTCACCTAGAAAGGGAACTCGCCGATGCATATCGCTGAGGGATTCCTACCTGTAGGCCATGCCGTCGCATGGTTCGCTGTCGCAACACCGTTCGTCATCCACGGCGCGCGCGCCGTCATCAAGGAGTCGAAGGAGCATCCGGAGTCCCGCCTGTTGCTGGCGGCCGCGGGTGCGTTCACCTTCGTCCTCTCCTCGATCAAGCTGCCGTCGGTCACCGGAAGCTCGTCCCATCCCACCGGCACCGGTCTGGGGGCGGTTCTGTTCAGACCACCGGTGATGGCATTCCTGTCGACCATCGTTCTGCTCTTCCAGGCGTTGCTGCTCGCTCACGGCGGGCTGACCACCCTGGGCGCGAACGTGTTCTCGATGGGGATCGCCGGGCCCTGGGTGGGCTACTGGTTCTGGAAGCTGTCGAACACGCTCGGCTGGAACCGCAACGTGGGAGTGTTCCTCGCGCTGGCCTTCGCCGACCTGTCCACCTACGTGGTCACCTCCGTGCAGCTCGGCCTCGCGTTCCCCGACCCCGTCTCCGGGCTGCTGGGTTCGGTGGCCAAGTTCATGAGCATCTTCGCCATCTCCCAGCTGCCGCTGGCCGTCGCCGAGGGCATCCTCGGCGTGCTGGTCTTCCGGCTGCTCACCGACGTCGCGCGCCCCGAGCTCGAGCGCCTCGGCGTCATCCGTCCGGCACAGGTCGTGGGGGCATGACGATGAAGAAGTCAACGGTCAACATCCTTCTGGGCATCGCCCTCGTCGTGATCTTCGCGATCAGCTTCGCGATCGGCGGCCTGCACACCGATCCGGAGGAGCGGTTCGCCGGCACGGACGGTGCGGCCACTTCGCAGATCGAGGCGGCACACCCGGACTACGAGCCGTGGTTCAGCCCCTTCTTCCAGCCCGAGTCGGGCGAGGTCGAATCCGGGCTGTTCGCCCTGCAGGCCGCCATCGGCGGCGCGGTGCTGGGCTTCGCGATCGGTGGGTTGTGGGGACGGCGGCGCGGGCAGTCCGCAACGCCACCGACGCCTGCCGCCGAACCCGCTGCCTGATGGCCCATGGCCTGACGCTGGACCACGCCGCGTGGTCCAGCCCATGGCGGGTGCGCTCGGTTCGGGACAAGGGCGTGCTCTCGCTGGGCCTGCTGCTGGCCGCCGTGGCGCTGCCCGCACTGCCCGGGGGCGCCCTGGTGGCCGTGGTCAGCCTCGTCGTCCTGCTGGGGCCGGTGAAGGTCGGCTGGCGGCGACTGCTGCGGATCGTCTGGCTGCCGCTGGTCTCGATCCTGATCGGCGTGGCCACCGTCGCGGTGAGCGTGAGCTGGGACGGCGGCCTGCGGCTCCAGGTCACCCCGGCCGGCCTGGTGATGGCGGGCGAACTCGCCGTCCGAGCCCTGGCCGCGACCCTCGCCATGTTCACGCTGGCGTGCTCCACACCCATGGTGGACCTGTTCTCCGCCATGAGCCGCGCCCACGTGCCGGAGCCGCTGGTCGAGATCGCCGCGCTCGTGTACCGGTTCACGTTCGGACTGCTGGAGAGCGCCGGTGCGATCCACGCCGCGCAGGAGGCCCGGCTCGGGTACTCCAGCCGGCGAGCGGCGATGCGGTCGGCCTCGATGGGTGTCGCCGTGCTGTTCCTGCGATCCTGGGACCGGGCCCGCCGCCTCGAAGCGGGCCTGGCCGGGCGCGGGTACGAGGACAATCTGCGCACGCTTGAGCCCGACCGCACCCGCTCCGCCGCCTTCCTCGGCGCGAGCGCCGCCGTCCTGGTCGCGATCGTGGGCGGCGCCCTGGCCTGGGGGCAGTTCCGGTGAGCCATCGACGCTTGTCGGCGGACCAGCTGGAGGTCGCGTTCGGCCACCGGAGGGTGCTCCGCGGTGCCACGCTCGAGGTCCCGCGAGGACAGCGGCTCGCGCTGCTGGGGGCCAACGGATCGGGCAAGACCACCCTGCTGCGAACCCTCGCCGGCGCAGTGCGGCCGGGGGCGGGGTGCGTCCTCGTGGACGACCGGCCGGTGAACTACGACCGGGCGGGTCTGCGCGCCCACCGGCAGGTCGTCCAGCTCGTCGCCCAGAACCCGGACGACCAGCTGTTCGCCGCCGACGTCTACCGCGACGTGTCCTTCGGTCCGCTCAATCTGGGCCTGCCGGAGGCGGAGGTACGGAAGCGGGTGGCCGACGCCCTCGCCGTCCTGTCGATCGAGGACCTGGCGGAACGGCCGATCCACGAGTTGTCCTACGGGCAGCGCAAACGCGTCGCCATCGCCGGGGCGCTCGCCATGGAGCCGTGCGTGATGCTCCTCGACGAACCGACCGCGGGCCTCGACCCGCAGGGCGTGGACGAGATGGTCACCGCGCTGGAGAGCCTGCTGCAGGCGCACACCACGGTCGTGATCTCCACCCACGAGGTGGACTTCGCCCTGTGGTGGGCCGATTCGGTGGCGGTCCTGGTGGACGGCACGGTGCGTCACGGCGACCCCACCGCGCTGCTCGGCGACGCGGAGCTGGTGGCCGCCGCGCGGCTGCGGCAGCCGATGGTGCTGCAGGCCGCCGCCCGGCTGGGCCTTGCCCCCGGCGGCATCACCGACGTCGCCGGGCTGGTCCGCGCGCTGCGCCCGGCACAGGGCGACGAGGTCAGCCCGCCGCGAGCTCCCGCAGGGCCGGCAGGTCGACGTGTTCGGTGAGGGCGTCGGCCAGGTCGTCCAGCATCTGCGTGCGGCGTTCGGCAAAGCCGGGGGCGCCTTCGGCGGGACGCCAGGCCGAGCCGACGACCTCGGCCAGTTCGGTCAGCCACGCCCTGCGGAAGGCGTCGTTCTCGAAGGCGCCGTGCCAGATCGTGCCCCAGGTGTTGCCCGCCCGGACGCCGTCGAGGAACGGCTCGCCGCCGGTCGCCTCCACCACGCCGTGGTGGATCTCGTAGCCGACGACGGGCTGCCCGTGCCAGGAGCCGCTCGGCCGGCCGAGGACCTTCTCCGCGCTGAACCGCACCCGCGCCGGGAGCAGGCCGAGGCCGGCCTCCGTGCCTCGGACCGACTCCACGGGGTCGTCGATGATCTCGGCGAGCATCTGGTAGCCGCCGCAGATCCCCAGGATCGGCCGGCCGGCCGCGGCGCGGGCGGCCAGGGCGTCCGCGAGCCCGAGCCGGCGCAGCCAGTCGAGGTCGGCGAGGGTGGACCTGCTGCCGGGCAGCACCACGAGGTCGGCGTTGTCGATGTCGGTCGGCGCGGCGGTGGCGAACACGTCCAGGCCCGGCTCCGCGGCGAGCGCGTCGAGGTCGGTGGCGTTGGAGATCCGCGGGAACCGGACCGCAGCCACCCGCAGCGTTCCGGCCCGTCCGGGCAGGCGTGGCCACTTTGCGAAGGCGAGGGCGTCCTCGCTGTCCAGCCACACCTGGTCCAGCCACGGCATCACCCCGAAGCAGCGCAGCCCGGTGCGGGCGGTGAGCTCGGCGAGTCCGGGGTCGAGCACGCCCTGGTCGCCCCGGAACTTGTTGATCAGGTAGCCGGCGAGCGTGGCCCGGTCGGCGTCGTCGACGATCGCCCAGTGGCCGAAGATCGACGCGAGCACGCCGCCGCGGTCGATGTCGCCGACCAGCAGCACCGGCAGCCCGAAGCGCCTGGCCAGACCGAAGTTCACATAGTCGCCGGTCCGCAGGTTGATCTCGGCCGGAGAACCCGCGCCCTCGGCGACCACGAGGTCGTAGCCCGCCTCGAGCTCCTCGAAGGCCTCGAAGGCCGCCGCGGCGAGATGGACGCGTCCGCCGGTGTACTCCCCGGCTTCGAGCCGGCCGCCCGGCTGGCCACGGAGCACGACGAACGCGCGCCGGTCGGTCGCCGGCTTCAGCAGCACGGGATTGAGCAGCGCGGACGGCTCGACCCCGGCAGCCAGCGCCTGCAAGTACTGCGCGCGGCCGATCTCGGCGCCGTCCGGGCACACCATGGAGTTGTTCGACATGTTCTGAGCCTTGAACGGCGCCACCCGGACGCCCTGGCGGGCCCACGCGCGGCACAGGCCGGCGACGATCAGCGATTTGCCCGCGTCCGAGGATGTGCCCGCCACCAGGAGTCCCGCCACGGTGGCATCCTCCCATGCCACGCGGGCGGGATCTGCCCGCCTCCTGATCGAGAAAGCCCGCGGCCATGACCGATCCGATCCGGTACCGCAATCTCGGTGCGGCGGCGGGCCTGGCCTCGGCCGCCCTGTTCGGCGCGGGCACGCCGGTGGCGAAACTTCTGCTCGGTGAGATCGGCCCGTGGCTGCTCGCCGGAGTGCTCTACACGGCGTCCGGCGTCGCGCTCGCCTGCTGGCGGCTGGTTCGGCGATCACCGCGCGTGCGGCTGCCGCGGGCGCAGTGGTTCCCGCTCGGCGGCGCGGTCGCGTGCGGCGGCATGCTCGGACCTGTGCTGTTGATGTTCGGGCTGAGCTCGATGCCGGCGTCCGGAGCCTCCCTGTTGCTGAACGCCGAGGGCCTGTTCACCGCCCTGATCGCCTGGCTGGTGTTTCGGGAGGCCACGGACGCGCGGATCGTGCTGGGCTTCGGGCTGATCGCCGCCGGGGCTGTCGTGCTCAGCTGGCCGGGTCAGCCACAGTTCGGTGGCCTCTGGCCCAGCATGGCCGTCCTCGGTGCGTGCCTGTGCTGGGGCATCGACAACAACCTGACCCGGCAGGTGGCACTCGCGGATGCCACCTGGCTCGCCGCGGTCAAGGGCGCCGTCGCCGGCCCGGCCAACCTGCTGGTGGCCTTCGCGCTGGGTGCCCAGCTGCCGGCCTGGTCGGCGCTGGCCGGAGGAGCGGTCGTCGGTCTGCTCTCCTACGGCGTCAGCCTCGTGCTCTTCATCAGGGCACTGGACCTGGTCGGCACCGCGCGTGCCGGTGCCTACTACTCGGTGGCGCCGTTCTTCGGTGCCGGTCTGGCCGTCGTCCTGGGCGAGCCGGTCGGCTGGACGCTCGCCGTGGCCGCGGGACTCATGGCTGCCGGCGTCGTCCTGCATCTCACCGAGCGGCACGACCACCAGCACGTCCACGAGGCGATGAGCCATGACCACTGGCACACCCATGACGACGGCCACCACGACCACGAGCACGCCGAGCCGGTTCCGCCGGGTGCGGCCCACCGGCACCCCCACCGGCATCCGGCGATCGCTCACCGCCATCCACACCACCCGGACAGCCACCACCGGCACGATCACTGACCGGCGACGCGGGCAGGGGAGCGCGGTGCCCGGCGGCCGGAACCGGTAGAGTCCCGGCGACGCATGTGCGTCCGCCGACCTCGCATGAAAGGCACGCCGTCGTGGCTACCCGGATCCTGATTCGCGCGGGTCGTCCCCCGCACCAGCCCGTGGGCCTCGAGGCAGCCCACGCCTATCGGGGCGTCGGCACGCTGTCCACGAACACCGGCAATCTGCTGTTCCAGGACGCGGTGTACCGCACCCTCGTCGGGCCGGACACCGAGTTGGTCGTCGACTCGCTCGGCTCCGAGCGCCGCGGCATCGGCCAGACCTACATCGACCGGATCAACGACGAGTTCGACCTGGTCGTCCTGCCGCTCGCCAACTCCTTCCGGGAGGACTTCCTCGCCCCGCTCGACCGGCTCTCCACGGTGGTCGAGGGACTGCGGATCCCGGTCGTCGTCACCGGGATCGGCGGACAACTGCCCCTGGACGGGGACCCGCGGCACAGCGGCGCCGAGATCGACCAGGCCACCACCCGGTTCGTCCGGGCGATCCTCGAGAGGTCGGAGAGCATCGGCGTCCGTGGTGAGCTGACCAGGGACTACCTCGTCCACCTCGGGTTCGACGCGGACCGGATCGACATCGTCGGCTGCCCCTCCCTGCACGTCAGCCCGCCCGAGGCGATCGCGGCCAAGGGGGTGGCGCGGCTCGACCGGGAGTCCCGGATCGCGCTCAACCTGACCCCCTCCGTCCCGGCGGCCCGCGCCCTGCTCGAACACAATCACGCCATCTACCCGAACCTGACCTACCTCGCCCAGGACAACGACACCCTCGGGCTGCTGCTCTGGGGCGAGGAGTTCCGGGCCCCCGACGGCATGCCGGGGAGCCTGGACCACTACCTGTGCCGCGAGGACAGGATCCGGGTGATCGTCGACCCCGCGCCGTGGGTCGACTTCCTGGCCGGGCAGGACTTCGCCTGCGGCACCCGGATCCACGGCAACGTCGCCGCCCTGCTGGCCGGACGCCCCGCGTTCGTGCTCGCCCACGACTCGCGCACCCTCGAACTGTGCCGGTTCCACCAGATCCCCTACCTGGAGCTGTCGGCCGCCGGCGACGCCGAGGGGGTGTCGCTCGACGCCCGCGACCTCTACGACCGCACCGACCTCGCCGCGTTCAACGCCGCCCGGCGGCCCAACCACGCCGCCTGGATCGCGTTCCTCGATCGCAACGGTGTGCCGCACGGGGACGGGCTGGATCCCGACTACGAGGCGGCGCTGGCACAGGTGCGGTTCGCGCCGGCGGCGCGTCCGCTGATCCACGCCGCACCGGGGGAGCTCGCCTCGCGGCTTCGCTGGCTGCACCAGGGCAGGCGTGGGGACGCGCTGCGCACCTACGGCGCGTACCAGCCGGCCTTCATCCCCCACGGCGGCAGGGAGCGTGACATCCTCGAACGGGTCGCCCCCGTCCGCGACACCGCGAACGACGCGGTCGCCCGGGTCAGGGTGCTCGAGCGGGAGGTCGCCCGGCTCAACAAGCAGGTCGCCAAGCTCCTCGCGCCCAAGCCGACCCTCCGGCAGCGGATGTCCAGGCGGCTGCGGCGCGCCTTCGGCGCCGCCGATCCGGCCGGCGGGGCCTGACCGGCGCCGGTCCGGCAGCCCGCCAGGCGTCGCCGTCTCCGACCAGCACGCACGACCCCAGGCCCCTGCCTTGTCCGTGGACCCTGCCTATCCACCGTCGTGGTGCTCGCGATAGCGTGCCGATGACGGAGGCGCACTCCGGCACCCCCGTTTCACTCCCGCACCCCTGGAGAGCACCGTTTCTGACCGGTGCGCCAACGAGGAGGAAAGATGTCCACCCCATCCACAATCAAGGCCCTCGCAGCGCTCGCATCCCTGGCGACGGCTGTGGCTCTGCCCCTGACCGGCGGGGGTTCTGCGCCACAGGGCGAGGCCGCCACCCAGGCGCTTGTCGCCGCGAATCGCCACTCCAGCCCCACGGTGGCCCGCAACGTGATCTACATCCAGGGAGACGGCATGGGCATCGCGCATCGCGAGTTCCTGCGCCTGGCCCTGGCCGGCAAGACCGGTGAGTTGGCGATGAACCGGTTGCCGGTCGCGGGTCTCGTGCACACCAGTTCCCTCGACCCGGACGAGGCGGTCACCGACTCGGCCGCGGCCGCGACCGCCTTCGCGACCGGCGTGAAGAGCTACAACGGCGCGATCGGCGTCGACCTCAAGGGCCGCAGTGTGACCACGGTCCTCGAACTGGCGAAGCGGGCCGGCAAGGCCACCGGTCTGGTCACGACCTCGCAGGTGACCGACGCCACCCCGGCCGCCTTCGCCTCGCACGTGCCGGACCGCAGCGATCAGAGCGAGATCGCCCGGCAGTACCTCGAGCAGACGAGGCCTGACGTGATCCTCGGCGGCGGCGAGGACTGGTGGTTCCCGGCAGGCGACCCGGGCGCCTATCCCGACAACCCGCCGAAGGATCCCACCGAGCAGAGCAAGGGCACCAAGGGCGACCTGGTCGCCCGGGCGGTCCAACTGGGCTATGACTACGTGAGCAACGCCGCCGAACTGAAGGCCAGCCGGTCGAAGCGACTGCTCGGCCTGTTCGCCAACGAGGAGATGTTCGAGCACCGCAACGAGGGTCAGGGCGGCAGCTACGACCCCGCGGTCACCCTGCCCACGATGGCGAAGAAGGCACTGGACGTGCTGGACGACGACCGCGACGGCTTCTTCCTGATGATCGAGGAGGAGGGCATCGACGAGATGGCGCACCACAACAACGCCCATCTGCTGCTCAAGGCCGGCGAGGCGCTGGACGAGACGGTCGCGATCGCGCTCGCCTTCCAGAAGCGTCATCCGGACACCCTGATCCTGGTGACGGGCGACCACGAGACCGGCGGTCTCGCGATCGAGAACGTCGACGCCAACGACGAGTCCGGCAGTGGAGAGTCGGCCGAGGACGGCCCGTTCACCATCAAGGGCACCAGCCTGGAGTTCTACGTCGACTGGACCAGTGAATCCCACACCGGCGGCGACACCCCGGTCACGGCCGGAGGGCCCGGTGCCAGCAGGCTCGGTGGCGTGATCGAGAACACCGAGGTGTTCGACGCCATGGTGAAGGCGATGCGGCTGCGCCGCTGAGCCCGGCTAGCCCAGGAGCCGGGCCAGTCGCTGCTTCTTCCGGTTCTCCCGGACGACCCAGGCCACGTCGGGGTCGTCGGAACCGAGAGCGAGGAACGCGGCCAGGCCCGGTTCCGGGCTGGCGGCGACGGCCACCGACCAGCAGTAGCCCAGGCCCTGGCGCAGCGTGCGGACGTCCGCGTCCCTGCGTCGCTCCGGCGGGGTCGCCAGCAGGTGCTCGGTGGCCCTCCGGCAGGCGGCGAGCGCCGCCGCAGCCGTGTCGGGGTCGGCGAGCAGCCGCGGTTCGCAGATCGCGGCGATCCCCGCGCGCACGACCAGCGGGTGGGGATCGGCGACCCATGCCGCCACCAGGTCCCGCAGTCGGGCCGGGTCCCCGTCCCCGATGCGCTGGGCCGCGATGGCGCACGCCTCGCGCACCCGCCAGCGCCCGTCCGCGCAACGGAGGGTGAGCAGGTCGACCAGATCCCGGTCGTCCGGGTTCTCGAGGATCAGCCGGCCGAGTGTCGCGACGCCGCAGCAGGCGAGGTACTCGTCCGTGCTGTCCGCCAGGGCCAGGGCCGCCGCCCTGGGCAGGGTGTCGGCGGCCGCGTCCAGCAGGGTCAGGTTGGCGCGCGGACCGGGCAGGTTGCTGTGCGCGGTGAGGTAGTCGGGCCGCTGTTCGGCCGACAGGGCGGCCAGCGCCGCCGCGTACTCCGCGCGGGACGTGGACACGGGCTCAGTCCTGCGTCGCGGCGATGATCAGGTCCACGCAGGTGGCGTAGCCGAGCCGGCCGCTGTTCAGGCAGAGGTCGTACTCGCGGCGGTCGCCGAACCGCGTGCCGGTGAAGAACTGCTGGTACCGGTCGCGGGTCCGATCCATCTTCGCGATGTACTTCTCCGCGTCCTTGGGCTCGACACCGTCCCGCTCGACCGCGCGCGCGATCTTGGCGGCGAGGTCCGTGCTGTAGATGAAGACGCTGCGGAACGGCAGCTTCGCCTCGGTCAGGATCTTGTCGGCGCAGCGGCCGATGAACACGGCTGGTCGGGTGCCGGCCGCCTCCGCGATCACGTCCGCGATGGCGCCGTACATGCGGTAGGGCAGCGAGAAGGTCTCCGGGTCGGTGCCACCGATGATCGACAGGTCGAAGAACTGGCCGGCCACGACGCGCTCGTCGAAGCTGGCCAGCAGATCGGGCGGCAGGCCGCGACGCGTGGCGGCGTCCTGGAGGATGCGGGTGTCGTAGAGGTCCAGCCCGGTGCGCTCGCAGATCAGGCGACCGATCTCCCTGCCACCGCTGCCGAACTCCCGGTTGATCACGATCGAGCGCTGCATGCCCCCTGCTCCCTCATCAACGGTGCGGGGCGGACCGCCCCCACTTCGCACCCTACGCCGCCGCCCGCCCTGTCGGCGCAGTGGCGGGAAATGGGGACAGGTCCCTTTCTCATTCACAGCCCCTTTCCCACCACCCGGTCCCGACGTGCGCCGGCGCCGGGCAACAGCATGGCCTCCCCGACCGCGACGAGGAGGAGCGCATGACCGCTGCGGAGTTCTGGGAGGACCGCTACGCGGGCCGTCCGCAGGTGTGGTCGGGACGGGCGAACCCCGTGCTGGTGGAGCTCATCGGTGATCTGGCGCCGGGCCGGGCGCTCGACCTCGGCTGCGGCGAGGGCGGGGACGCGATCTGGCTCGCCAGAAACGGCTGGCAGGGGATCGCTGTGGATATATCGACAATTGAGGTCGAGCGTGGCCACGCCGTCGCGGTCGACGCCGACATCCCGGACGATCGCATCGCCTGGCACGCGCGAGACCTGGGGGAGTGGCAGCCGGAGGAGCGATACGACCCTTTCGTGGCGTCCCGAGAGCGCAGCCCAGTGTCACCCGGCATCCGCTCGGCGGCTCGTGCTGACGCCGTCCTGCCGGTCGCGGTCACGCTCGTGGGCTAAGGAGTCACTGAGGCGTCGATGCCCGCGGAGGTACTCCGCACGGCGTGCCCGCCGAACTGGTTGCGCATCGCCGCCACGAGCTTCATGGCCGGCGACTCGTCCTGCCGCGAGACGAACCGCGCGAACAGGGCCGCCGTGAGCGCCGGGACGGGCACGGCGAGATCGATGGCGGCGTCCACCGTCCAGCGCCCCTCGCCGGAGTCGTCCGCGTAGCCGCGGATCCGCTCCAGGTGCGGGTCGTCGGCGAGCGCGCGGGAGATCAGGTCCAGCAGCCAGGACCGGATCACCGTGCCCTCGCGCCAGCTCTCGAAGGTGGCCGCCACGTCTGTGACCACGTCCGCCTTCTCCAGCAGCTCCCAGCCCTCCGCGTACGCCTGCATCATCGCGTACTCGATGCCGTTGTGGACCATCTTCGCGAAGTGCCCGGCACCATGGCCGCCGGCGTGCACGAAGCCGTGCTCCCCGGCCGGCTTGAGCGCGTCGAAGACCGGCTGGACGACGGCGACGTCCGCCGCGTCGCCGCCGCACATCAGGGCGTAGCCGTCCTCGCGTCCCCAGACGCCGCCGGAGACCCCGCAGTCGATGAACCGGACGCCGCCGCGCCCGAGCCGCTGGGCCCTGGCCGCGTCCTCGGACCATCGGCTGTTGCCCCCGTCGACGACGATGTCGCCCTCGCCGAGCACCCCGCCCAACTCGTCCAGGACCGAGTCGAGCACCGAGGCCGGGACCATCACCCACACAACGCGCGGGGAGTCACCGAGCCGCTCGGCCAGGTCAGCGAGGCTCGCGACCTCGGTCACCTCGGGGTCGGCGTCGTAGCCGATCACCTCGTGCCCGGCAATGCGCAGCCGCTCGACCATGTTGCCGCCCATGCGGCCCAACCCGACCATGCCCAGGCGCATCGTCCCTCCTCAGTTCGCCTTGCGCAACGAAGTACCCATTCCGGGAAGGAAGGGCGGCTCAGCGTTCGGGGACGAGCTTCGCGTCCTGCCTCGGCACGAACACCCGGTTGACGATCATCAGCAGGGACGCGGTCACCGGCACCGCGACCAGCGCGCCCAGCAGGCCGAGCAGCGTGCCACCGACCATCGCGCCGATCAGCACGAGCGAGCCGGGGATGTCGACGGCCTTGGTCATCACCCGCGGCGTCATCACGTACGCCTCGACCTGCATGTAGGCGAAGTAGATCGCGGCGAAGATCAGGCCGGCCCACCACGAGGTGAAGAAGGTGACACTCGTCGCCAGCAGCCAGAACAGCACCGAGCCGACCATGGGGATCATCGTGATCAGCAGCGCGAGGAATGCCAGCAGGGCGGCGAACGGCACGCCGAGGATGCTCAGCAGGATGAAGGCGAACACCGCGTTGCACGCGGCGAGGATCGCCATGCCGGAGACGTAGCCGCCGACGGACTCGGTGACCTGGTCGGTGATCTCGCCGAGCTGGAAGCGCCCGTGCGCCGGGGCGAGCCGGATCATGGCGTCGCGCATCGTCCGTAGCGAGGCGAGGAAGTACAGGGTGAGCACCAGCACGATCAGGGTTCCGGAGATCGCGTTGACGACGCCGGTGCCGACAGCCAGCGCCCCGCCGCCGATGGCCAGCAGGTTCGCCGGGTTCGACAGCCAGCTGCGCGCCTGGTCGAGCAGGTTGGAGTACACGTCGCTCTGCCCGGTGGCCGCGACGAGTGCCTTGAACCAGTCCGTGCTCTGCAGATTGGTGATGTAGCCGGGGACGGCCGTCGCGAACTGGGAGATCTGCACGACGGCGGTCGGGACGACGAGGGCGATCACACCGCTGAAGAGCACGGCGAAGCCCAGGAACACGACGGCGATGCTCAGGCCCCGGCTCATCCCGTGCCTCTCCAGCCAGCGGACGAGCGGGTCGAGAGCGAGGGCGATGAATAAGGCCGCGCCGATCGACACCAGCACGGTGGAGAGGGACGCCATGGCCCCGGCGAGCGAGAAGGCGACCAGGCCGCCGACCGTGGCGGTGAATCCCCAGACGAACGGGTGGCCGAGGTCGACCAGGAGCCGCGGAGAGCGCCGGGGCATCGGCCGCGTCCGTGCGGGTGCGGGGTCGGCCGGAGCCGGCTCGGCGGGGTCGGGCTCGGCGATCGGCGTGGCGGGATCTGCCGGATCTGCGACGGGTGGCTGCGGTGCTGGCATGCGAGCAGCGTACGGCCTGGGGCCGGTGACGCCCGTCAGCGACTCCAGCGAGCGAATGACTGCGTAGGCAACAGGTCGAGCACGAGGGCGGCGCCGACGAGGACCAGCAGCATGCCGATGACCTGGCCGGCGGAGAGGCTCTCGGCGAGGAAGACGACGCCGGCCACGGTGGCCAGCACCATTCCTGCGGTCTTCACCGCGCTGGTCGCCGTCGTCCCCGTCGCCCCCGGGATCCGCAGGTACAGGGTCGGACCGGCCAGGGTGACCACGACCGCGAGCCCGGCCAGCGCGCCGAACCCGAGGGGAGAGCCGGCCCAGGAGCCGCCGGAGAACAGCGCGACCGTCAGCGCGACCACGGCCGCCAGCAGGTGGGCCGCGGTCACCGGGCCCGAGCGTCCGGGAAGCCGCTGGGACGCGTAGCGGGTGGCGAACGCCGCGGCGAACGCGCTGAGCAGGCACGCGAGCATGCCGGCGATGAAGTCCCAGCCGTCGCCGTGGGCCGGGAACACCACCACGAAGAGCAGGCCGATGAATCCGACCACGAGGCCGAGGGCGCCGGTGGGGGTGATCCGCTCGACGCCCCACATCTGGCCGATCACGGTGGTGAACAACGGGACGGTGCCGAGCACGACCGCCGTGAGGGACAGCCCGAGCTGACTCAGCGCGAGGCACAGACCGAGGTTCTGCACGGCCAGCCACGCGCCGAGAACCACCGTTCTGCGCAGTCCGGGCCGGACGTTCAGCCGCTGTCCGCCCAGCCGGGCCGCGACGGCGATCGCTGCGGCGAGGACCGCCGAGGACAGCACGGCAGCGGGCGCCCAGCCGAAACTGCTCACCGCGCCGAACCCGAAGACGAAGGAGAGAGCCCAGGCCACCGACAGGACGGCATGGGCCGCCCAGTTGCGTTGTGGCATGCGATCTCCCGAGACTCGGATTGTCATACGCTCTCACACACCTGACGAGGGTGTGGAATCGTGATCATTCGTGCACGGCCATCGTGCAACGCTGGACGATGTTGCAGACCCTCGCTCTGACTACCCTGAACGGGTGCGCGACGATGATCCCGTCCGGGTACAGCGGACGTATGTGACCCTCCTGGTCCTGACCACTCTGGCCGCGTCCTCGATCTGGGGCGTGAACACGCTGTTCCTGCTCGACGCGGGTCTGGACAACACCCAGGCGTTCGCGGCCAACGCCGCCTTCACCCTCGGCATGGTGCTGTTCGAGGTGCCCACCGGCGTGGTCGCCGACACCCGCGGCCGGCGCTACTCGTTCCTGCTCGGCACCGGCGTGCTGCTCGCGTCCACCCTGCTGTACTGGTGGATGTGGCTGGTCCGGGCGCCCTTCGGCGGCTGGGTGCTGGCCTCGGTGCTGATCGGGTTGGGGTTCACCTTCTTCTCCGGCGCGACCGAGGCGTGGCTGGTGGACGCGCTGGCCGCCGCGGGCCACACCGGCGACCTGGAGCTGGTGTTCGGGCGCGGCCAGGTGGCGTCCGGTGTGGCGATGCTGACCGGCGCCCTGCTCGGCGGGGTGGTGGCACAGGCGACCGATCTGGGCATGCCGTACCTGGTGCGCGCGGGCCTGCTGGCCGTGACCGCGATCGTGGCCTGGGTCGCCATGCACGACCGGGGGTTCACCCCGGACCGTGGCCGGCGGCCACTCGCCGCGATCCGGCTGGTCCTGGCCGGCGCCGTGGACGGTGGGCTGCGGAACCCCCCGGTGCGCTGGCTGATGCTGGCCGCGCCGTTCACGGCCGGTGCCGGCATCTACGTGTTCTACGCCCTGCAGCCGTACCTGCTGGAGCTGGCCGGTGACCCGCGCGCGTACGCCATCGCCGGTGCCGCCGCCTCGCTGTCGGCCGGCTCGCAGGTGGTCGGGGGACTGCTGGTCGGCCGGGTCCGACGGCTGTTCCGCCGGCGCACGGACGCCCTGCTGTTCTCCGGGATCGCCGGGGTCGCACTGCTGACGGGCATCGGCCTGGCCGGCGGACTGTGGCCGGCGTTGCTCCTCGTCGCCACCTGGGGGCTGGTCGGGGCGGCGACCACGCCGCTGCGGCAGTCGTTCCTGAACGGGCTGGTGCCGTCCGCACAGCGCGCCACCGTGTTGTCGTTCGACTCGCTGATGGGTTCCGCCGGCGGGGTGGTGGCCCAGCCGGCACTGGGCCGGGTGGCGGACGTGAGCGGCTACGCCACCTCGTTCCTCGTCGCGGCCGTGGTCCACGCACTCTCCGTCCCCTTCACCTGGCTCGCTCGCCGCGAGCGGGCAGCCGCCGACCCGCTCGGCGTCGGACGTGATCCGGGACCGGCGGAATAGACTCCGGACGACCGCATACTCAGGAGGCCCACGATGACCGCTGCGAATCCCGAATCCCTCGTCTCGCGCCTGTGGTGGCTCACCCTGCTCCGCGGACTGGTCAGCATCGCGCTCGGCCTGGTCGCGATCCTGTGGCCGGGGCTCAGCATCCAGGCCTTCTTCCTCGTGTTCGGCTTCTTCAGCCTGCTCGACGGCGTGATCGCCCTCGGCACCGGCATCGTGTTCCGCGGCACCAGTTGGGGCTGGACGGTGTTCCAGGGCATCGCCGGCATCCTGCTCGGCCTGCTGGCGATCATCCACCCGCTGACGGTGGCGGCGGTCATCGTGATCTTCCTCGCGATGTGGGCGCTGGTCGTCGGACTCTTCGGCATCGCCGTCGCCTTCCAGTTGCGCGGCAGTGGCCAGCGCAGCTGGCTGTGGGCCGTCACTTCCGGGGTGGTCACCTCGCTGCTCGGCGTCTACTTCCTGGTGAACCCGGAGGTCGGTGCGGCGTTCCTCGCGGTCACCGTGGGGCTGTTCGTCCTTGTCGCGGGCTGCGTGCTGGTCTTCGGCGCCCTCCAGTTGCGGCGCAACCGGGCAGAGCTGCTGCAGCTGTTGTCGTGACCGAGCGGCTGTTCGTCGCCGTCCTGCCGCCTCGGGATGTCGTCGAGACCTGGGACGCGTTCCTCGCGCCGCGCCGCGACGCGGAGCCCGACTTCCGCTGGACCGTGCCGCAGGGCTGGCACCTCACCTGCGCCTTCCTGCCCACGGTGCCGCCGGCGCTGGTGGATCCGCTCGACGAGGCGCTGAGCGAGGTCGCGGCCCGGGCGGCGGCCTTCGACCTGCGCATCGCCGGCGGCGGCGCCCTGCCCGACCCCGGGCGCGCCAAGGTCCTGTTCCTGCGCGTCGCGGAGGGTACCGAGGATCTCGGCCGCCTGGCCACGCGCTGCCGTCACGCCGCGTCCGGCTGCGGCATCGAGGTGGAGGGCGGCCGGTTCCGTCCGCACCTGACGATCGCGCGCACGCGTCCGTTCTCCGCGCGGCGCTGGCTGACGATCCTCGACGCCGTACCCTCCGCCGCCTGGACGGTGGACCGGTTCGCCCTCGTCCGCTCACGGTCGCTGCCCGGTGGCGCCGGCTACCAGATCCTCGGGGAGTACGCCCTCGGCTGAGGGCCTGTCGCGATCTGGCCACGCTGGGTGTCACAGCCGTCCCACCTGTCACAAGGCGGGACCAGAGCGGCCGGATCACGACACGCTGCCGCGGCAGCCACCTGTCGCACCGTCTCAGGGACGCTGTCGCGATCTGGCCACGTAAGCGCGGGAATGTGACACCTGGGGCAGGCCGGACGCCTTCAGTGGACAGATCGCGACAGCGGGGTCCCGGAGCGGGGGTAGGGTGCCTCCCCGTGGCCGGCATTCGTGGATTCCTCGCTGACACCACACCGCTGGCGAACCCCTACTTCCGGCGGCTGTGGCGGGCGAACATCATCACGGTGATCGGTGCGCAACTGACCGTGGTCGCCGTGCCCGCCCAGATCTACGCGATCACCGGCGACTCCGGCTACGTCGGGCTCACCGGGCTGTTCGGCTTCGTGCCGCTGGTGGTGTTCGGGCTGTGGGGCGGAGCGCTGGCCGACCACTTCGACCGGCGGCGACTGCTCCAGGTGACGACCTTCGGCCTGATCGGCACCAGTGGGCTGTTCTGGTTGCAGGCGGCACTCGACCTGCGCAATGTCTGGGTGCTGCTGGCGGTGTTCGCCCTGCAGCAGGCCTGCTTCGGGGTCAACCAGCCCACCCGCAGCGCGGTGCTGCCGCGGCTGCTGCCGCCCGGCCAGCTACCGGCGGCCAACTCGCTGAACATGACCGTGATGATGGCCGGGGCGATCGCCGGACCTATGATCGGCGGCGCGCTGATCCCGGTGCTGGGCTACTCGTGGCTGTACCTGATCGACACCGTCACCCTGTGCGCGACGCTCGCCGCGGTCTGGCTGCTGCCCCCGCTGCCGGTGGAGAACCGGGTGGGTTCGCCAGGGCTGCGCGCGGTGCTGGACGGGCTGTCGTACCTGCGCGGCCACCCGGTCCTGCTGACCTCGTTCCTGCTCGACCTGATCGCGATGGTCTTCGGCATGCCGCGGGCACTGTTCCCGGAGATCGCCCATCAGTCCTTCGGCGGACCGATCGAAGGCGGCACGGAGTTCGCGCTGCTGATGGCCGCGATGCCGGTGGGCGCCGTCCTCGGTGGCGTGCTGTCGGGCTGGGTGTCCCGGGTGCGGCTCCAGGGCCAGGCGGTCGTGTGGAGCATCGTGGTCTGGGGCCTGTCCATCGCGCTGCTCGGCGTCGCCGTGGCGATGGCGCCGCGCTGGCCGGCAGGGATGCTCGTCGCGTCCTTCGTCCTGCTGATGGCGGGTGGGGCGGCCGACATGGCGTCCGCGGCGTTCCGGCAGTCGATGCTGCTCTCGGCCGCCGACGATGCCGTCCGCGGGCGGCTGCAGGGCGTGTTCATCGTGGTCGTCGCCGGCGGACCGCGGATCGCCGACGTCCTGCACGGCTATGCGACCGGCCTGGTCGGCACAGCCTGGACCACCGGTGGCGGGGGCGTCCTGGTCATGCTGCTGACGGCACTGGTCGCCGTGCTCGTCCCGGCCTTCTGGAGGTACCGGGTCCAGGGATAGGGTGCCGCCCATGGCAGTCCAGCGACTGTTGTGGGTCGACCGTGCGACACGCACGGTCACCCGGCGCGCCGATGGGGACCTGCCCGCGCTGCTGGCGAGTCCGGACGGCTGGCTGTGGCTGGACGTGCCCGAACCCGACGACGACACCGCGGTGCTCCTGCGGGAGGTCTTCGGCGCCCACCGCGCGGCGGTGACCGACGTGCTGGAACGCAACCACGTCCCGCGGCTGCACGTGTACGGGCGCACGCTGTTCCTCGTGCTGCACCGGCCGCAGTCGGGGGAGGGTGGGCATGTCCACTACCTGGAGCTCGACCAGTTCATCGGACCGAACTTCCTGATCACCACGCACGGTCCCCGCAACCTCGCCGTACCGCTGGAGATGCTGCTGGAGGAGACCGACGAACTGGCCGACCGGATGCTGTCCGGGCGCTACGTGCCGGACGACCCGTGGGCCGCCTCGCACCGGATCGTCAGCGGGCTGGCGATCACGCAGGAGCGGTACGTGAACCGGCTGGCGAAAGAGGTGGGCGCGCTGGAGCAGCAGGTCATGGCCCACGCCGCCGACGCTCATCCTCAGGACTTCCTGGAAGACCTGTTCCGCACCCGCCACGCACTGCTCACCGTGCGGACGATGTCCAGCCAGGCCGCGGAGATCTACGGCCGTGCGGTCCGCCTGCTCGGCAGTGCCGACCCGGCCGTCGACAAGGTGCTGCGGGACAACAAGGACGCCTACGACCGGCTCAGCCGGATCACGTCGAGTCAGCTCGACTTCCTCGGCGGCGTGACCGAGTACTACCGCGCCCGCACCGACACGAAAATGACCATCGCCGCGGAGCGGCTGGCGGTGATCGCTGCGATCACGCTGCCGGTGACGGCGATCAGCTCCGTGATCGGCATGAACGTGATCTCCAGCAACGCCGACCGGTTCATCCCGCTGACCATCGTCCTGGTCGTGATGATCGCGCTGTCCCTCGTCCTGCTGCGCTGGACCAAGCGCCAGGGCTGGTGGTGACCCCGCCACCCGACCGGTCCCTGAGGAGCGAGCGCCAGCGAGCGTCACGAAGGGCTGCCCAGCCCACCTTTCCGCGGTCGGTGGCTCAGGCCAGCGCGGCCTTCACCTTCGCCGCGACCGTGGCACCCTCCGCGCGGCCCGCGGCCCGGGCGTTGACGGCCTTGATCACCAGGCCCATCTGCCTCATGGTGGGCGCGCTGCCGAGCTGAGCGGCGGCCGTAGCGACCTCCTCGGCGACGATCGCGTCCAGTTCGGCGTCGGTCAGGGCTGCGGGCAGGTAGCGCTGCAGCACCTCGACCTCCGCAAGCTCCTTCGCGGCGAGCTCGGGGCGGTTGCCGGCGGTGTATGCCTCGGCGGAGTCGCGGCGCTTGGCCACCTCACGGTTGAGCACGCCCAGCACCTCGGCGTCGGACAGTTCGCGGGCCTGCTTGCCGGCCACCTGCTCGTTCTTGATCGCGGCCACGGCCATCCGCAGCGTGGACTTGGTGAGCTCGTCGTGCGCCTTCATGGCCGCCACGAGATCGGCCTGGAGCCGGTCGGAGAATTCGCTCATCGGAGTCCTTTCACTGGTGTCCGGCCATTCTCCCACGGCCGTGGACGCGCCCCTTCCCGCGGCTACACTGAGGCCCCGCGGACGCTGACCGAACGGACTGAGGCCGCGCGGACGCTGAGGGAACGGACTGAGGCCGCGCGGACGCTGAGGGAAGGGATGGCATGGCCCAGACGCCGGAAGCCGGCTCGGTCGGTTCGGTCGTCACGAGCACGGTCCGCCTGTTCACCGCGGAGGAACCGCTGCAGCTCGAGCAGGGCGGCACGCTCGGTCCGGTCGATGTCGCCTACGAGACCTACGGGACGCTGTCACCCCGCGCGGACAACGCCGTGTTCGTCTGCCACGCCCTCACCGGGGACGCGCACGCGGCCGGGTACCACGAGGGTGCGAAGCGGCCGGGTTGGTGGGACAACCTGATCGGCCCCGGCAAGCCGCTGGACACCGACCGGTTCTTCGTGATCAGCGCGAACCTGATCGGCGGCTGCCAGGGCAGCACGGGCCCGTCCTCGGTGGACCCGGCGACGGATGAGGTCTACGGTCTGGACTTCCCGCTGCTGCGGATGCGCGACCTCGTCGCCGTGCACCGTGCGCTGACCCGGCATCTCGGCGTGCACCGGCTCCTGGCGGCCCTCGGCGGCTCCCTCGGCGGCATGCAGGTGCTGCAGTGGGCGCTCGACTACCCGGACGAGGTCGCGAACGCCCTTGTGATCGCCGCATCCAGCCGCCTCACCGCGCAGAACATCGCGTTCTCCGCCGTTGCCCGCCGGGCGATCATGGCCGACCCGCGCTTCGCGTCCGGGCGGTACGCGGCCGAGGGGGTCAACCCCGACACCGGGCTGTCGATCGCCCGGATGATGGCCCACATCACCTACCTGAGCGAGGACGCGCTCACCGAGAAGTTCGGACGGCAGCCACACCCCGAGCGCCGGGAGCCCGGCTTTGGCATCGACTTCGCCGTGGAGAGCTACCTCGACCACCAGGGGCAGGCGTTCCTCGAGCGGTTCGACGCGCTCAGCTACCTCTATCTGACCCGCGTGATGGATTACTTCGACCCGTTCGCCGAGCCGGGGGCGCTGGACGCCGTCCGGGCCAGTCCGGTGAACTGGCTGGTGCTGTCGTTCGCCACCGATTGGCGGTTCGGCACCGATCACTCCCGCCGGATCGTGCGGACGCTGGAACGGGCGGGCCAGCCGGTGTCCTTCCGGGAGATCCCGTCGACCTGGGGGCACGACTCCTTCCTGCTGGCGGTGGAGCCGTACCACGCCACGCTGCGGGCCTTCCTCGACCGGGCCCTGGCGGAGGTCGCGCGATGAGCCTTCGTCCCGACCTCGCGCTGGTCGCAGCTCTGATTCCCAGCGGCAGCCGCGTGCTCGACCTGGGTTGCGGGTCCGGCGAGCTGCTCGCGTCGTTGATGGCGGACGACGGCTGCCGCGGCACGGGGGTGGAGATCGACCCGCCATCGGTCCTGGCGGCGATCGCGGCCGGCGTGCCGGTGATCGAGCTCGATCTGGACACGGAACTCGACGAGTTCGCCGATCACTCGTATGACGTAGTAGTACTTTCACGGACGGTCCAGACCCTGCACCGACCGGTGGAGGTGCTGCAGCACATGCGCCGGATCGGCGACCGGCTGATCGTCTCGGTGCCCAACTTCGGCTACTGGCGGCACCGGCTGCGGTTGCTGCGGGGACGCATGCCGATGTCCCGGGAGATCCCGCACGCCTGGTACGACACCCCGAACCTTCGCCACACGACCCTGGTCGAGCTGGAGGAGCTGTTCGGCCGGCTGGGCCTGGTGATCGAGCAACGGATCGTGCTCAGCCCCCGCGGAGTGCCCCTGCGCAGCGGCGACCGCCTGGCGAACATCGTCGCCGGCTCGGCGGTCTACGTCCTCCGCGCCGCCTGAGCGCACCGTCATCCCGGCGAACGCCGGGATCCCCGCACCGGCCCGGCACGCCACGGCGAAGATCCCGGGCCAAGCCCGGGACGACAAGAGTGGCCCCGTGGTCAGCCCAGGCCGCGGTGGGCGGCCCAGAGCTGGGCGGCGCGGTCGGCGGCGGCGTCGACGAGGGCCTTCAACTCCGGACGGTCGGGGACGGCGAACGAGACGTAGGCTCCGCGGCCGCCGGCGACGGGCCGTCCGTAGGCCTTCGCGGCGAGGCTGCCGTCGCGCAGCAGCCGGACGTTGAGGGTGGACAGCTCGAACTCCTCGCCGCGGCGGGCGTCCCGCCAGCGGAGCTCTGGCGGCACCACGACGTTCAGCGCGAGGGCAGCCACCTCCACCTCCACCTCCGCGTTCACCGTTCAACTCCGGCGAGCGCGGCGAGGATTCGGCTGGCCGAGCCACCGAGGTTCAACTCCTCGGCGAGCGCGGCGAACCGCTCCGGGTCGGCCGGCACTCGCGGCAGCGTGAGATCGATCTGGGGCAACGGCGCATCCGTCCGCACGGCGACCACCTCGCGGGCCGGACCGAGATAGTCGATCGCCGCCGCCAGCCGGGTCGTCAACGTCGCCGGCAGCCGCTTGGCCGTCGCGGCCGCGAGAATCCCGGGCAGGTCGCCGTGCTCGGCCACCAGCTTCGCCGCCGTCTTCTCGCCGATCCCGGCCACGCCGGGAAGCCCGTCGGACGGATCGCCCCGCAGCACGGCGAAGTCCACGTAGCCCGGCCCGTCGATCCCGTACTTCGCGATCAGCCACGCCGCGTCCACCCGGTCGTGGTTGGCCACGCCCCGTCCGCAGTACAGCACGCGCACACCGCGGGCGTCGTCGACCAGCTGGAACAGGTCGCGATCCCCGGTGACGACGTCGGTCGGCACGGTCGAGCTGGTCGCCAGGGTGCCGATCACATCGTCAGCCTCGCAGTCGGCCGCGCCGACGACGGGCAGTCCCAGCGTGGCCAGCACGTCCCGGATCAGCGGCACCTGGGCGACGAGTTCCTCCGGCACCAGCTCCACGTCGTCGTGGGCGACCCGATGTGCCTTGTAGGACGGCACCAGGGCCACCCGCCAGGCCGGTCGCCACGCGTCGTCCCAGCAGCAGGCGACCTGCGTGGGGGAGTAGTCGGCGATGAAGCGGGCGAGGAAGTCCAGCAGCCCGCGGACGGCGTTCACCGGCCGTCCGTCCGCGCCCCGGAGCGTCGACGGAATCCCGTGAAACGCGCGAAAGTACAGCGACGCGGTGTCGAACAGCAGCAGTCTCGGCTCGGCCATCGCCCCATGGTGCCAGCCCCTCCGCCACAAACGCTGCCGAAAGTTGCTCTGGCTGCCGGAGTTTCGGCAGCTTCGGCAGGTTTCGGCAGCGTCTGGCGGCGGGGGACGGGGTGGGGCCGAGGGGGCGGGCTCGGCTGGGTAGGCTGGGCGGGCTGTCGAAAGGGGACGCGTGATCGAGTGGCTCGCCGCACGGCACTGGGGCCTGCGCGGGGCGGTCGCGGTCCTCGCCGGCGTCCTCACCGCACTCGCCTTCGAGCCGTACGGGTGGTGGCCGCTGGTCCTGCCGGGTGTGGCCGGGCTGTCGCTGGTCGTGCTGGCCGCTCGCCGCGTCCGTGGGGCCGTAGGCCTCGGCTATCTGTGGGGGACGGGGTTCCTGCTGCTCGGCGTCGGCTGGATGCAGGTGATCTTTCCGCAGGCGATGGTGGGGCTGGTCGCTGTCGAGGCCGCCTTCTACGCACTGCTCGGGGGCTTGCTCAGGGTGGCTGCGCGCACCCGGTGGTGGCCACTGCTCGCCGCAGCCTGCTGGACGGCCGTCGAGTTCGTCTTCACCCGCTTCCCCTTCAACGGCTTCGGCTGGATGCGACTCGGCTATGCGATGGTCGAGTCGCCGCTGGCGTGGCTGCTGCCGCTGGTCGGGGTGGCCGGCCTCAGCTTCGCCACGGCCCTGCTCGGCCAGCTCCTGCTCTGGGTGGCGTACGCACCGTCCCGCGGACGAGCGGTGATCACGGCTGCGACGGTCGCCGGGGTCGCACTGCTCGCCGGTGCCGGCGCGCTCGTCCCCGTGGGCACACAGACCGGGACGGTGGACGTCGGCTGGGTGCAGGGCGGCGCGCCTGGCGGCGGTGTCTATGGCATCGGCACGGCCCGCACGACCACCCGAAACCACCTGGCCGAGTCCGACCGGCTGCAGTCCCGGATCGAGGCCGGCGAACTGCCCCGTCCCGACTTCGTCGTCCTGCCGGAGAACACCACCGACATGGACCCCTTCACCGATGCGCAGACGGGCGCGATGGTCGCGAAGATGTCGGCGCGCCTCGGCGTCCCGATGCTGTTCGGTGCGATCCTCGACGGCCCCGGGGCGGACGAGCGCCAGACCGTGTCGCTGTGGTGGGAGCCGGGTGGCGGCGAGGTGGCCCGCTACGCCAAACGGGGCATCGTGCCGTTCGGCGAATGGGTGCCGTACCGTTCCGTGCTGGTGCCGCTGATCCCCGAGCTGCGCTACGTGGGCGCCCAGTCGATCGCCGGTACCGCGCCCGGAGCGATCCCGGTCACCCTCGCGGACGGACGGGCGCTCACCCTCGGCGTGATGATCTGCTACGACCTCGTCTACGACGACATCGCCTACGACACCGTTCGCCACGGCGGCCAGGTGCTGCTCGTGCAGTCCAGCAACGCGATGTACCAGGGCACCGGACAGATCGAACAGCAGTTCGCGATCACCAGGGCGAGGGCGCTCGAGATGCGCAGGGACGTGCTGGTCGTCACCACCAGCGGCATCTCCGGCCTGATCAACGCCGACGGCTCCGTGGCCTTCACCGCCCCCGACCACGTCGGCGCCTCCGGAGTGGTGACGCTGGCGGAGCGTTCCGGGCTGACCCCGGCCACCTGGCTGGCCTCGCCGCTCGAACTGACCGTCACCCTGCTCGCACTGCTCGGCCTGGGGCTCTCGCTGCGATACGGCAGAATGGACTCGGACCGAACCCCGAACTGGAGAACACATGGCCGACTCGGCAGCGTCGCTTGAGCGCGTGCTCGTGATCATCCCCACGTACAACGAGTCGGAGAACGTCCGGCCGATCACCGCCCGGATCCGGGCGGCCGTCCCGACCGCGCACATCCTGATCGCGGACGACAACTCCCCGGACGGCACCGGTGCGATCGCCGACGAACTCGCCGCGGCCGACGACCACGTCCATGTGCTGCACCGTGTGGGCAAGGAGGGCCTGGGCGCGGCCTACGTGGCCGGCTTCCGCTGGGGACTGGAGCGGGGCTACGACGTACTGATCGAGCACGACGCGGACGGATCTCACCAGCCCGAGTACCTGCCGGTCATGCTCGAGCGGCTGAAGACGGCGGACGCGGTGAAGGGCTCCCGCTACGTGAAGGGCGGCTCCACCAAGGGCTGGCCGCTGCACCGCGAACTGCTGTCCCGCGGCGGCAACCTCTGGACGCGGCTGATGCTCGGCCTCAGCGTCAAGGACGCCACCGGGGGCTTCACCGCCTGGCGGGCCGACACGCTGCGCGGGATCGATTTGGACGGGGTCGAGGCGGCCGGCTACGGGTTCCAGGTCGATCTCGCCTGGCGGGCACTGCGCAACGGCTTCACGATTGCGGAGGTGCCGATCGAGTTCATCGAGCGCGAGTACGGCGACTCCAAGATGAGCGGCGCGATCGTCGCCGAGGCCATGCTGCTGACCACCCGGTGGGGCCTGCGCTACCGCGTGGGCCAGGTCTCGGACTGGTGGCGGCATCGGCGAGGCGGCCGCTCGTGACCAGCCCCGCGCCGGGGGGCCGACGGCTGTTCCTGCCCGTGCTGGTGGGCGCCTTCATCCTCATCTCCGTCGCGGAGGTCTGGCTGCTGACCGCCGTGGGCTCCCGCATCGGTGTCCTGCCCACGCTGGCGATCCTGATCGGTGAGGCCCTCCTCGGGGCGTGGCTGCTGCGTCGGGAGGGCAGCAAGGCCTGGCAGGCGCTGGTCGACGCCTACTCCACGGGTCGGTTGCCGTCCGGGCAGCTGGCGGACGCGGCACTGGTCCTGGTCGGCGGCATGATGCTGATCCTGCCCGGATTCCTCACCGACATCGTCGGGCTGGCCTGCCTGCTGCCGTGGACCCGTCCGCTCGCCCGGCGGGCGCTCGGGCTGCTGATCGCCCGGCACACCACCACGATCGGGTGGCTCGACGTCGGCGGCCAGAAGTCGCCCTACGACGCGGGGACGGTGATCCCGGGCGAGACGGTGGAGAGCCCGACCTCGCCGACGTCCGATCCGACCATTCGCGGCGAGATCGAGGACTGACGGACGCCCTTCGTGACGCCGGCCGCCCTCAGCGCCCCTCGCCGCGGATCTCGTCGAGCCGCTCGGCGAGCAGATCCTCCAGTTCCTCGATCGAGCGACGCTCGCGGAGCATGTCCCAGTGCGTCCTGGGTGCCTTGGTCTGCTTGACCTCCGGCTCGACCCCGTCGGAACGACGCGCGGGCTCCCCGCAGCGCGGGCACTCCCACTCGGTCGGCAGCTCCGCCTCCTCGGCGAAGACGATGGCGAAGTGGTGACCCTTGGGGCAGTCGAAGCCGACCTCCTGCCGCGGGGCGAGTTCCACCCCGCTCGGATCGGCGTGACTCTTCGCTCCGAGTCCCGAGCCCTTCAACACACGATCAGCCATCGCGAACTACCTCCGTCCCAAAGCTAGCGAACCACACCAAGCCGGCGAGCTGGTCACCTGTGGGGTACCCACGCCGACGTTGGATCGTCACAACACTGAAGGTAACTCGTTCCCGGCGTCGAGGATTCCCCGGCGCATGTCCACCCGGGCCAGCAGGATGCCGCCGACCACGAAGAACGCGATCAGTGCCACCAGCGCCAGGCGGTACGACTCGGTGAACTGGAAGACCAGGGCGAAGGTCAGCGTGCCCAGCCAGCTCGTGCCCCGCTCCATGGCCTGGTAGAAGCCGAAGTACTCCGATTCGCGTCCCTTCGGGATCAGCTGGCTGTACATCGACCGCGACAACGCCTGGGTGCCGCCCATCACCAGGCCGATGGCCGCGCCGAGTCCGAACAGGGCGCCGACCACCCCGGCCGGGATCGCGAACCCGACGAGGACCACGCCCAGCCAGATCACGATCCCGATCAGCACGGTCCTCTTCGCCCCGATCCACCCGGCGATCCGGCCGAACCCGAGCGCACCGGCGATCGCCACGAACTGGGTGAGCAGGAAGGTGGCCAGCACCAGGCTCTCGTCGATGCCCAGCTCCCGGATCGCGTACACGCTGGAGGAGACGATCACCGTCTGGATGCCGTCGTTGTAGAACAGGAACGCCAGCAGGAAGGCCAGCGTCTGCGGGTAGTGGCGCATCTCCGCGAAGGTCGTGGCCAGCTGCCGGAACGGGTTGCGCGCCGCCACCTCCGCCGGCACGTCCCTGGGTAGCCCCCGCAGGCCGAGGACGGGGATGAACGTGAACCCGGCCCACCACACGCCCGCGGAGAGCAGGCACAGCCGCACCGCCAGCGCCCTGTCGATCCCGAGGGACGGGGAGAAGCTCAGCAGACCGAAGTTCAGCGCGAGCAGCACGCCGCCGCCGACGTAGCCCCACGCCCAGCCACGGCTGGAGACCCGGTCGCGTTCGTCCGGACCGGCGATCCGCACCAGCATCGAGTCGTAGACGACGATCGAGGCACCGAAGGCGATCAGGCTGATCACCATCAGCCAGGCGCCCAGCTCCCAGTTGGACCCCATCAGGAAGAACATCAGCGAGCCGGCCAGCGCCCCGATCCATGCGGTCGTGCCCAGCCAGCGGTGCGGGTGCGCCGAACGGTCGGCCGCCGCGCCGACGAACAGCAGCACCACCGCGGAGACCAGGGTGCTGATCGTGGCGAGCAGGGACGGCAGTGCCCCGGGCAGGACCGGAGCGAACCCGAGCAGCAGCACCGGACGGGAGCACTGACCCGAGTCGAGGCCCGGGCAGGCGGCGTTCGTGGCCAGGCTGACCAGGTAGGGACTGATCAGGACGGTCGCGGTCGTGGTGTAGAACGCCGAGTTCGCCCAGTCGTACCAGTACCAGGCCCGCTGCTCTCTGGTGCTTCTCACGATTCGACCTCCCACAGACCGCGCTCCACCAGAACCCGCTTCAGCGTCGTGATGTCGTCGCTGACCAGGCCGTCCACGCCGAGGTCGATCAGCCGGTGCATCTCCGCGGCGTCGTTGACCGTCCAGACGTGCACGACGCGCCCGGTCGCGTGGGCGCGGCGGACGACGTCCCGCCGGACCAGGGGATAGGGGATGCCCGGGTACCAGACGGGGATCTGCACGGCGACGCCGGGGTCCTGCCGCCAGCGCCGCGGGCCGACCGCGCTGGTGATCCAGCCGGCACCGAGCGTGGACGCCGCGGTCAGCACATCCGGCGCGAGCCGGCGGAACGCCTGCAGGCGGCTCTCCGAGAAAGAGGCGACGCACACCCGGTCGTGCGCTCCGTGGCGCTCGATGATCTCGGCGAGCAGCGGGACCGACGGATCGTCCTTGAGGTCGACGTTGAACCGGGTTCCGGGGAACTCCTCCAGCGCGTCGCCGAACCGGGGGATCGGCTCTGTGCCGCCCACCCGCACGTCCGCCAGTTCGGCCCAGGTGCGCTGGCCGACCTCGCCGGTGGCGTCGCTGACCCGGTCCAGCGTGCGGTCGTGCAGGACCACCAGTTCGCCGTCGGCGGTCGCGCACACGTCGGTCTCGATGTGGCGGTAGCCCAGCGCCACGGCCCTGCCGAACGCGTGGAGCGTGTTCTCCTTCGCCTGGTCCTCCGGCTCCACCCAGCCCCCGCGATGCGCGAACGCCGCGAATCCGCCGGCCAGGTACGGGTGATCAGGCGCGGGCACCCCTGCACTCTATGGCCTCGAACCACCCGCGCCGCGTACCCGGTGGTGGTGTGTAATGTCGCGGTGACCACGATCCTCTCCATCCAGTCCTCTGTCGCGTACGGCCACGTCGGCAACAGCGCGGCCACGTTCCCGCTGATGCGCGTGGGCGTCGAGGTCTGGCCGGTGCTCACCGTCCACTTCTCGAACCACACCGGCTACGGCGCGTGGCGCGGCCCGCTGCTCTCCGCCACCGACATCGCGGACGTCGTGCGGGGCATCGACGAGCGGGGCGTGCTGGGCCGGGTGGACGCCGTGCTGTCGGGGTACCAGGGCGCCGAGGAGGTGGGCGCGGAGGTGCTGCGGACGGTCGAGCTGGTGCGGCGGCGCAATCCGCGAGCGGTGTACTGCTGCGACCCGGTGATCGGCGATGTCGGCCGCGGGATCTACGTGCGGCCGGGCATTCCCGAGTTCATGCGGGACCGGGTGGTGCCGTCCGCCCAGATCGTCACGCCGAACCACTTCGAGCTCGACTACCTCACCGGCCGCACCACGAGCACGGTCGCAGAGGTGCTGGAGGCGGCGGAGGCGCTGCGCGCGACCGGCCCGGACGTGGTGCTGGTCACCTCCACGGTGCTCGACAGCGTCGACCCCGACGAGATCCTGATGCTGGTGGACACCGCCGAGGGCGCCTGGCAGGTGACCACCCCGCGGCTGGAGCGCACCTTCACCGGCTCGGGCGACCTGACCGCCGCCCTGTTCCTCGCGCACTACCTCGAGGGCGACGGCGCCGGCCAGGCGATGGGTCGGACGGCCGACGTGGTCTACTCGCTGCTGAAGGCCACCACCGAGGCCGGATCGGCCGAGCTGCTGCTGGTGCAGGCGCAGGACCAGCTGGTGCACCCCGACCACCACTTCGCGGTGGAACGGCTGCGCTGACCGTGACAGCTGCTGAGGCGCTCGCCGCGGTGCTCCTGCTCGCGGTGCTCGCCTTCGCCGTCGTCCGGCCGCGTGGCCTGTCCGAGGCGGTCGCCGCGGTCCCCGCGGCCCTGCTGGTGCTGGTCACCGGCGGCATCGGCACGGACCGGGCCGTCCAGGAGATCGTGCGACTGCTCCCGGTGGTGGGCTTCCTCGCCGCGGTGCTGGTGCTCAGCGAACTCTGCGCGAGGGACGGCCTGTTCGACTGGGCGGGGCAGCTGATGGCCGGACGGTCCCGCGGCGAACCGCGGCGGCTGCTCCTGCTCGTGTTCGCCGTCGCCGCGATCACTACCGCGGTGCTGAGCCTGGACGCGACCGTCGTGCTGCTCACCCCGGTGGTGTTCGCAACCGCGTCCCGGGTCGGGGTGCGGCCGCGTCCGCACGTCTACGCGTGCACGCACCTCGCCAACGGGGGCTCGCTGCTGCTGCCGGTGTCGAACCTGACCAACCTACTGGCGATGACCGCGCTCGGCATCGGCTTCGTCCCGTTCGGTCTGGTCATGGTGCTGCCGTGGCTGGCCGTCCTGGCCGTGGAGTACCTCGCGTTCCGCTGGTACTTCGCCGGTGACCTCAGTGTCGGCGCCGGAACTGCCGTCGAGGCAGGCGAGCAGGTCCCGCTGCCGCGGTTCAGCGGCGGCGTGCTGGCGGCCACCCTCCTCGGCTTCGTGGCCGCGTCCTTCCTGCACGTCGAGGTGGCCTGGGTTGCCGCCGCCGGAGCGCTGGTGCTGGCCGTGCGGGCGGTGCGGCGGGGCCAGGTGCGGGTGCGGGACACCGTCGCGGCACTGAACGTCCCGTTCCTCGCCTTCGTGCTCGCCCTCGGCATCGTGGTGACCGCCGTCGTCGACAACGGCCTCGCCGAGTTGATGACGCACGTCGCGCCGTCCGGTGACTCGCTCGTCGCGCTGCTGGGCTGGGCCGGGCTGGCCGCGGTCCTCGCCAACCTGGTGAACAACCTGCCCGCCGTGCTGATCCTGCTGCCGCTGGCCGCCGCCGGGGGAGCGGGACCGGTGCTCGCCGTCCTGATCGGGGTCAACGTCGGCCCCAACCTGACCTATGTCGGATCCCTCGCCACGCTGCTGTGGCGCCGGATCGTGCACGCCCACGACCACGAGACTCCACTCGCGGAGTTCACGTGGCTGGGCCTGCTGGCCACTCCGGTCGCGATCGTCGCCGCCGTGGCCGCGCTGTGGTGCTCGCTGCAACTGTTCGGAGGTGTGTTGTGAAGGTGCTGGTCTGGATCGCGGAGGCCACCTGGCCGGCCTGCGTGGCCGCGGTGAACGAGCTCTTCGGTGACGCCGAGGTGACCCTGCTCGCCGCGCTGCCCGGTGACCTGGCCGCCCAGGCGTCCGGGGCACGGACGGGACTGTGGGGACGGGGGAGTGCCCGTGACCCCGGCGTCCGCGTCGCGGAGATCGCCCGCGACGCCGCCGCGGCGATGCTGGCCGAGGCGGGGACGCGACTGGATCGTCCCGCCCGCGCCGAGGTGCGCGAGGGACGGGTGGAGCGCGAGGTCACCGCGGCCTGTGCGGACGCGGACGTCCTCGTGCTCGCCCGCGACGGCGACCTCAGCCGGCTCGGCCCGCGCAGCCTCGACAGGCACACGCGTTTCGTGGTCGATCATGCGCCCTGCCGGGTCCTGCTGGTCTGGCCCGGACGCGCGCCCGGCCTCGCGTCCATCCCGCCGCCACCGCCCGCCTGAGCCACCTGCACGCCAGCCGGCCGCTCCACACCACGAGGTGGAGCAGAACCGGCGACTACGCCGGGAAAGCCTCCACACTGTGGTGTATCGCGGGGGTTGCCACCGGCGGAGCGGCGGGTACCTTCGAGGGCACAAGCCAACCGCAAGTCGGAGGTGTTGCGTGTGCTGACGATGGGCGTCGTCCGCGGGATCAGTTACGGGCTGTTCGGCCCGCCGGAGGACTTCGGCGCGGCCGCCCGCGACCTGAACGCCCGGCTGATCCGGGCCTACGTCTACTGGCACCAGGTGGAGCCGACGCCGGGGGAGTACGACTGGACGGTCGTCGACCGGCTGCTGGCCCAGGTCGGGGGCTGGGGACGACTGTGGGTGACCGTCTGCAGCAGTTCGCCGTGGGCCACCCGCACCGCGACCACCTTCCTGCCGCCGTCGCCGCCGCTCGACCCCGAGGCCTACGGCAGGTTCGTGGCGGCACTGGTCGATCGGGCCCGGCAGCACGTCGAGTACTGGCAGTGTGAGAACGAGCCGAGCAACACCGGGCTGCTCTGGGCGGGTTCCGCCGAGGAGTACGCGAGCCTCCTGGAGACGTTCGCCGCGGCCGTCCGTTCGGTGCCCGGGGCGGGTCACATCGTCCTCGGCGGCATCGGCTACGACGCGCTCTCCACCGAGGCGGACAGCGAGCAGTGGGAGTTCTTCGACACCGTCTGCAGCACCGTCCCGGACGCCTTCGACGTCGCCGACGTCCACCTCTACGACGACCCACGGCGCATCCCGGCCCACGTCGCGGCGATCCGGGACCTGCTGACCCGCAACGCCTGCGACCAGCCCCTGGTCGTCGGTGAGTTCGGCGGCCCGACGATCCTCGGCTTTCCCGAGGCGGAGCACGCCCTCCAGACGGCGATGCTCAGTGCACTGTCGGGCGGCCCGGACGGACCGGGTGGTGAATCCCCTGACCGGCGGGCGATGCGGGCGCTGTACGACCGGCTCGAGGGACTGCCGCCCGAACTGCAGCAGTTCCTGGACGGCTGCCCGCCCGAGGTGGCGTCCCGCAGGGACCGGATCGCGTGCCGCGAAGTGGTCACCCGCGCCCTGTTCGCCCTCGCCGAGGGCGTGCCGCTGGCCTGCTGGTGGGATCTCGCGCCCGAGGTGCCCGGCTATTCCGACCCGTACAACATGCTCGGCCTGGTGTCGGCGCGACTCGCCCTGCTCGACTTCCGCGGCGACCCACCCGAACTGGTGGACGCCCAGCCCGCGGCGGCGACGTTCCGGATGCTCGCCGCGGCGTTGCGCGGCGCGATCGCCGTCGAGCGGATCACCCTCGGCGATCGCGGCGACGTCCACGCCTTCACCGTCGTCTTCCCGGACGGCTCCGACAAGGCTGTCCAGGTGCTCTGGCGCGACGCGGGAGCGTTCGAGGGCGACGCGGACGCCCGCGAGGCCTTCGAGTGGCAGTGGGTGCACGACGGGCTGCACGTCGCCAACGCGTTCGCCGAAGCCGTGCCCATGCCCGCCTGGAACCACGGCCGGCTGGCGGTGCCGCTGACCGCGACGCCGATCCTGCTCAGCTCCACCCCGCTGCTGACGGTGGGCTGAGCCGCTTCGTCGGCACGGTCCCGCGCTCAGATCGGGGCGACCGTCTGACCGTCCGGCTCCCGCGGTGCGGTGCGGTACCACAGTTCGACGGTCTGGATCACCCAGTACACCACGAACAGCAGGAGCAGCCAGGCCTCGACCCAGAAGATCACCGGCACCCTCACCGAGTCCGTCGTGGCCTGCGCGTTCTGCCGTCCGGTCCGCAGGAAGGTCACCACGCCGACGACCACGCCGAGCGCCATTCCGGTAGCGGTCACGGAGTAGAGCTTGCGGTAGCCGTCCTCGACCTCCCTGCGCACGCCCGGCTCGTCCGGGGAGCGCAGCGCGTTGATGAACACCACGATCACGAGGATCACGAAGAACGGGATCGCGGTCGCGTAGTGCGCGAACTGCAGGAACAGACCGTCCCCGAACTGGCGGAACAGGAACGCCGCGATCCACACGACGAGCAGGACGAGGAAGCCGCGCCGGGTGTCCGACTGCGCCGCGGCCCCCGCGCGCAGCAGCCGGACACCCACGAAGACCAGCGCGACGGCGGCGGTCGCCAGGTAGGCGCCGAAGCCGATCGTGACCGACGCATGGAACCGCTCCGGCACGCATTCGGCACCCGGCACCGGGCAGGTCGGGTCGATCGTGGGGGTGGGGACGAACGCGACCACCGGGATCAGCACACCGGCGACGTCGAGCAGGGTGTTCTCCGCGCCCGGCCTGCCCTTGACCGCGAACAGCGCCAACCCCACCGCGACCAGGCAGGCCACGAACACGCCCTGCATCGGCCCGTAGAACGTGGCGCTGATGGACGGCGGGATCCCGCCACCCGTGGTGAGTACCAGCAGCCCCAGACCGAAGCCGAGCACCAGCCCGATGGCCGCGATGCCGGCCCGCAGCGACCGATAGGTGTCGATTGCCGCCTGCCACTCCATGGCACCCCCTCGATCCGGTTCCATCCTCCCTGACCGTCCGAGCGCCCGGGCAAGCCGCCCGGACTACGCAGTCCTGCCCCTCCTTTCATCCGGCAACCACCGTCATCCCGGCCGACTACTCGACCGCCGGGGATCCCGGGTCGAGCCCGGGATGACGGACGCTACCGTCATCCCGACGTACACCGTCATCCCGGCGAACGCCGGGATCCCCGCACCGGCCTGGCAACCCGACAACAGGGATCCCGGGTCAAGCCCGGGATGACGAGGGGCGCCGGGGCGACCGAGGGGCGCGGGACGACCGAGGGGCCCGGGACGACCGAAGGGGCCGACCGGGCTCAGTCGCGGAAGACGTCGATCTTCGCGCCGAGGGCGTTCAGGCGGTTGGGCAGGTCCTCGTAGCCGCGGTTGATCACGTACACGTCGCGCAGCACGCTGGTGCCGCGGGCGGCGAGGGCCGCCAGCAGCAGGCAGACCGCCGGGCGCAGCGCCTGCGGGCAGATCAGCTCCTGCCCGCGCCAGCGGGTCGGTCCGGTGACCACGATTCGGTGGGGATCCAGCAGCTGCACATCGGCGCCCAGCTTGTTCAGTTCGACGAGGTGGATCGCCCGGTTCTCATAGACCCAGTCGTGGATCATCGTGCGGCCGTCCGCGACCGCGGCGATCACGGCGAAGAACGGCAGGTTGTCGATGTTCAGCCCGGGGAACGGCATCGGGTGGATCTTGTCGGCGGCGGCGTGCAGCACCGACGGCCGGACGGTGATGTCCACCAGCCGCGTCCTGCCGTTGGCGGAGTGGTACTCGGGGGTCAGCGAGTAGTCCAGGCCCATCTCGGAGAGGATCGCCAGCTCGATGTCCAGGAATTCGATCGGCGCCCGCTGCACGGTCAGCTCGGAGGAGGTGACGATCGCCGCGGTGATCAGGCTCATCGCCTCGATCGGATCCTCCGACGGCGAGAACTCCACGTCGGCCTCGATCCGCTCCAGACCGTGGACGGTCAGCGTGGTGGTGCCGATGCCGTCGACCTGCACGCCGAGTTCGGTGAGGAAGAAGCACAGGTCCTGCACCATGTAGTTGCTGGACGCGTTGCGGATCTCGGTGCGGCCGGGGAACTGCGCGGCCGCCATCAGCACGTTCTCGGTGACCGTGTCACCGCGCTCGGTGAGCGTGATCCGCCGGTCCGCGGACGCCGAGTCGCGGACCTCGGCGTGATAGAGGCCCTGGGTGGTGCGCACGCTCAGGCCGAAGTGCCGCAGCGCCTGCAGGTGGGGCGTGACCGTCCTCGCACCCAGGTTGCAGCCGCCGGCGTACGGCAGGTCGAAGCTGTCCTCCGAGTGCAGCAGCGGGCCGAGGAACATGATGATCGACCGGGTGCGCCGGGCGGCGTCCACATGCATGTGCGCCAGGTCGAGCCGGGCGGGACGGACGAGTTCCAGCTCGGACTTGTCCGCCGACCAGGTCGCCCGGACGCCGATGCTGACGAGCACCTCGAGGATCCGGTTGACCTCCTCGATCTGGGCGATTCCGCGCAGCACCGTGCGTCCGTGGTTGATCAGGGACGCGCACAGCAGCGCGACGGCAGCATTCTTCGACGAGCGGACGGCGATCGATCCCTGCAGCGTCACCGGGCCGTGGATCCGCAGATGGGTGGGTCCGGCCGGGCCCGCGTGGATCAGCGGGGAGTCCAGGGCGCCGGCGATCCGGTTGATCATCTCTAGGCTCAGGTTCTGGCCGCCGGACTCGATCCGGTGCACCGCGCTCTGCGACGTGCCCAGCACGTCCGCCAGCTCCTGCTGGGTGAGGCCGCGCTGCTTGCGCGCGTCCCGGATCAGGGTGCCGATACTGGTGGGGAGGAGGTCTACCACGAGCCGCAGTTTATCTCACATGGGATATGACCGCGCACTCCGGCGTCCCGGTTAGAGTGACCCCCATGACCCAGCACTTCGATGTCGTTGTCCTCGGCGCCGGCCCTGGTGGCTATGTCGCCGCCATCCGCGCTGCACAGCTCGGCAAGAAAGTGGCCATCGTGGAGAAGCAGTGGTGGGGCGGCGTCTGCCTCAACGTCGGCTGCGTGCCGACCAAGTCGCTGCTGCGCAACGCGGAGATCGCCCACATCTTCACGCACGACAAGGACACGTTCGGGATCACCGGTGAGGTCACGTTCGACTACCGCGCGGCGTTCGAGCGCAGCCGCAAGGTCTCGGAGCGGTCGGTGAAGGGCATCGGGTTCCTGATGCGCAAGAACAAGATCACCACGTTCGACGGGTGGGGCGAGTTCGTTGACGCCCACACGCTGAACGTCGCCACCGGGGACGGCACGGAGACCGTGACGTTCGAGGCCTGCATCATCGCCACCGGCTCGGTGACCAAGATGCTGCCGGGCACGCAGCGCACCGAGCGGGTGGTCACCTACGAAGAGCAGATCATGGCCGACAGGCTGCCCGGCTCGATCGTGATCTGCGGGGCCGGCGCGATCGGCACCGAGTTCGCGTACGTCCTGGCCAATTACGGCGTCCAGGTCACGATCGTGGAGTACCTCGACCGGATGGTGCCCAACGAGGATCCCGAGGTGTCGGCGGAGATCGCCAAGGCGTACCGCAAGCTGGGCGTGACCGTGCTGACCGGCACCAAGGTCGACGCGATCGAGGAGCACGCGGACGGGGTGCGGGTGCGGGTCAGCCCCGCCGCCGGGGGAGAGGGCTCGGTGCTGGAGGCCGAGAAGGTGCTCCAGTCGCTCGGCTTCGCTCCGCGGACGGAGGGGTACGGGTTGGAGAAGACCGGCGTGCAGCTGACCGATCGGGGCGCGATCGCGATCGACGACTACATGCGCACCAACGTGCCCGGCATCTACGCCATCGGCGACGTGACCGCGAAGCTGATGCTCGCGCACACCGCGGAGGCTCAGGGCGTGGTGGCCGCGGAGACCATCGCGGGCGTGGAGACCATGCCGATCAACTACGACATGATCCCGCGCGCGACCTACTGCCAGCCGCAGATCGGCTCGTTCGGCTACACCGAGGAGCAGGCGAAGGCGAAGGGCTACGACGTGAAGGTCGCCAAGTTCCCGTTCAGCGCCAATGCCAAAGCCAACGGCATGGGCGAGGGCGTCGGTTTCGTCAAGGTCGTCGCGGACGCCCGCTACAACGAGATCCTCGGTGCCCACATGGTCGGCCCGGAGGTCACCGAGTTGCTCCCGGAACTGACCCTGGCCCAGCAGTGGGATCTGACCGCGGACGAGGTCGGCCGCAACATCCACGCCCACCCGAGCCTTTCCGAGGCGCTGAAAGAAGCGGTCGAGGGAATCTCGGGTCACATGATCAACCTGTAGCAGTGCGGCGGCGGCGCCGGAATACCATTCCGGAAGCCCGTCGCAGAGCCCACGTCGACACGTAATACCGGCGCCCCGGCGATTGTTCGCCGGGGCGTCTGCCGTCCGTGGACGGCCGCGGCCGGGGGCGGGGGAGAGGGGCAGGCTTCCCCGCTCGGTGTCTCCGGGAGGCGTCCGCACGCGCGTGCGGCGATCCGGCCTGCCAAGCGTCCCCGAATGGGGGACAAATGTCCTCCGAACGAGGGACAAATGTCGCCTTTTGTCGCCCGAAAGGGGGACAGTTGTCCACCGGAATTGCTCATGAATTGGCCGTCCACCGGGTTCTCAAATGTGTTCGCTCAGATTAGGATCGCTGTCATGCGGAAATGGAACTGGGAGCGTGGCGCGACCGCCGTTGAATACGGCCTCTTCGTCGCCTTCATCGCGGCGGTGGTCATCTTCGGCGTCACGACCCTCGGGCTCGGTACCAGTGACATGTTCGTGCCAGTGCTCAACTACTTCGAAGGATCCGGCCCGTAGCTCCCACCGGTCGGTCACGACACGAGCCGCAAACCGGCCCTGTTCACCCGGTTCCCACGCAGGACGGGGCAGGATGGCGGCGAGGGACGTGACCGAGGCAGAGCCGCCAGAAGTCTCCCCGCAACCCTCCAGGACAAGTGTCCGATAATGGACATTATGACATTTGAATCCACCGGCCGCCCCCGCGGCCACCCCCGACTCGAGATCAGGACATCCAATGAGCACCATCACCGCACGGTTGGTCTCCCGGTTCGACCGCTGGCTCGATCGCATGGTCCAGTCCGACGACCGCTACATCTGCGCAGCCTGTGACGACCGCTTCACGTCCCGCTCCCAGGGCATCGCCCATGTCCTGCACTGTCACCCCGAGTACCAGGGCGTTGTCGTCTACGAGGGCGCCGAGCAGCTCCAGCCCGCCGCCCAGGCCGCACGTCCGGTCGCGTCCCGCCCGGTCGGGCTGAGCCCGGCCGCCGTGCCGGTGCACGCGCTGCGCTGACCCCTCGCACTCCCTTGCGGCGGCGGTTCGCCGGCCGCCCCCTGGTGAAGCCGACCAGCGGCAATCCGGGAACACTGTTCTCCGAAGCCGTGCTCTTCGACCCCGTCTCCTGCGCGCGAGGACGCGCCGACCACTACCATGTCGCTCAACATGCGGCGCTGCGCGCGGTTGACGAGTGGAGAGGCGATTCGGTGATCGATCCGTTCGGCGAGGTGCGCGGCTTTTTCCGTGCCGCGCTGCTGGAGCCGGTCGATCGCGATCACAGCGAGTCCCCCGAAGCCCTGGTGCAGCGACGCTGGATCTCCTCCACCACGCTGGCCGTCGGTGCCTTCATGCTCGCGTGGACCCTACGGCTCTCCCCCGGCGACCCCGCGTTCTACGCGGCGACCCTCGCGCTGGCCACCACCTGGATCGTCGGCGGCCTGCTGTCGGGCAAGGTCCACCTTGGCCGGGCGTATACCCGCTCCGGCAGCCAGACCGGTCGCGGGATCATCCACGCCGTCGTCGTCGGCACCCTGTTGTTGGGCCTGTTCCTCGCCGGCGCAGCCCTGGTGGCCCCTGTCCCCGCGCTCCGGGACCCGCTCGTCACCCTGCTCGACCACGCACGGTACGGCGTCCTGCCGGTGGTGGTGTTCCTGACCGCCCTGAACGCCGTCGGCGAGGAACTGTTCTTCCGCGGCGCGCTGTACGCGGCGGTCGGCGACCGTCAGGCACTCCTGGTCACCACGCTCGTCTACGCGCTCACCACCATTCCCAGCGGCCTGCCACTGATGGTGCTCGCCGCCGCGCTGCTCGGTCTGGTCACCGGCCTGCAGCGGCGAGTCACCGGTGGCGTGCTCGCCCCGATCGTGACGCACCTGATCTGGTCCCTGGGCATGCTGCTCCTGCTCCCCCTCATCCTGGGCACCTGAGCAGCCTTGCCAACTGAAGGCAATAGCCTTAATCTGGACAAATGAAGGATTTGGACTTCACTTTTGTGGTGGTCGCGGACCAGGTGGCCAGCCGTACCGAACCCGACCGGGTGCCCGCGGCGCTCGAGGCGCTGGCCGGCGTGCCTGCCGTCCTGCCCTTCGAGCGCACCGCGGGCGACGAGGTGCAGGGCCTCCTGACCGAGCCGGCCGCCGTGGTGGCCGCCGTCGCCCGGCTGACCAGGCTGGACGGCTGGCGGCTGGGGATCGGCGCCGGTCGCGTCGAGCAGCCGCTCCCCCGGTCCACCCGCGCGGCGCGGGGTGATGCCTACCTCGCGGCACGGACGGCGATCATGGCGGCCCGCAGGGCGCCGACCGGGCTCGCCCTCACGGTTCCGCCGGATGTCGGTGACGGCCGGTACGGTGAAGTGTCCGCCGCGGCGAGGGATGCCGAGTCCGCGCTCTGGCTGCTGCGGTCACTGCTGGCGCGACGCAGCGAGGAGGGATGGGAGCTGGTGGAACTGCTGGACCGGGGACTGACCAACACGGACGCGGCCGCGCGGCTGGGCATCAGCCCGTCCGCGGTGAGCCAGCGCCTTGGCCGGGCCGCGCGGCAGGAGGCCCAGCGGGGCACGGAACTCACCGTCCGGCTGCTCGCGAGACTCCAGGCCGCGGCGGAGGCGCCATCGTGAACCCCCTGCTCGCCACCGTCCTCAAGGCTGCGGTGATCGCGGTGCTCGGAGTGGTCGCCACGCTCGCCGGCAGCCCTCTGGTTCGCGCCGTGCTGCGCAGGGCCGACGCGCCGGAACCGGCGAACGACCCCGCCGCTGAGGGCGAACCGACGCAGTCCCCCGGCATCGAGGCCGCGTCCGCCCAGCTGCGGGGCGGCCACTGGATCGGCCTGCTCGAACGGCTCGCGATCTACGTGGCGATCCTGGCCGGGTTCAGCGAGGGCATCGCCGTGGTGCTGGCGATCAAGGGCCTGGCGCGTTACCCGGAGCTGAAGGCGACCACCAGCGGCGCGGCGGAGCGGTTCATCATCGGCACCTTCTCCAGCGTGCTGTTCGCCGCCGCGTGGGCCGGCCTGGCCTGGTGGTTGACCGGCCTGTGGTGATCGGCCGGTCCGCACCCACCACCTCCACCCGCTCGTCACCCCCACCCACGATCTCCAACCGCTCGTCACACCCACCCACCATCTCCAACCGCTCGTCGAGCTTGTCGAGACGCCCGGCGGGCGCCTGCGCAACAGTGCCACCGGCGGGCCGGCCGGCCAGGAGGTGGGGCGGAGCAATACTGGCGAGGTGACCCGTTCGGGGCGTGCTGTCGCCGGTGTGGCCGCCGCCGCGCTGGGCACGGCGGCCGGGCAGGTGCTGGGCAGCCTGATCAGTCCCGCCTCGGCGCCGCTTCAGGCCGTGGGAGCCGCGGTCATCGACCTCGCGCCCACCGGCGTGAAGGAGTGGGCGATCGCCACCGTCGGCACAGCGGACAAGCCGCTGCTGCTCGCGACCGTCCTGGTGGTCGTCTGCGGCCTGGGCGCGCTGGCCGGCCTGGGCGCCGGACGGCAGCCCCGCGCCGGGGACCTCGTGTTCATCGCACTCGGTGTGATCGGCATCGTGGCCGCGGTGACCCGTCCGGCCGCCGGCCCGTGGGGCGTCCTGCCGAGCGTGGTAGCCGCCGCCGTGTCCATCGGCGCGCTGCGCTGGCAACTCGGCTGGGACCGACGCGCTCCGTCCGGGTCGCCGAAGGGCTTCGACCGCCGGCTGTTGCTCACCGGCGGTATCGGCCTGGTCGGCGCCGTCGCGACCGCCGGTCTGCCGGCCGCACGGACGGCGACGCCCACGTCCGCAGGCCGGCCCCTCCCGCCTCCGGCGTCGACGCCGTCCGCTTTTCCCACGGGCCTTGAGCAGACGGTCGCGGGAATCAGCCCTCTGCGGACGCCGGTCCCGGACTTCTACCGCGTCGACACCGCCCTGTTCCTCCCGCAACTCGACCCCGCGGGATGGCGGTTGGCGGTCACCGGCATGGTCGCCAACCCGTTCACCCTGACCTGGGACGACCTGGTGGCGATGCCGCTGATCGAGCGTGACGTCACGCTCACCTGCGTCTCGAACGAGATCGGCGGGCCCTACTGCGGGAGCACCCGATGGACGGGAGTCCGCGTCGCCGACCTGCTGGAGCGCGCCCAACCGTCCGCCGCTGCCGAACAGGTGCTGAGCACGTCGGCGGACGGCTTCACCGCCAGCACTCCCCTGCGTGCGCTCCTCGACGGCCGGGACGCCATGATCGCCGTCGCCATGGACGGCCAGCTCCTGACCAGGGAACACGGCTTTCCCGCGCGGCTGCTCACGCCGGGCCTGTACGGCTACGTCGGCGCGACGAAGTGGCTCACCCAGCTGAAGCTGACCACTTACGCTGCCGACGAGGCGTACTGGACGGTCCGGGGCTGGGCGGAGCAGGCACCGGTGAAGACCGCCACCAGGATCGACGTGCCGCGGGGACCCGTCCCTGCCGGGGCCACGGTCGTCGCCGGCGTCGCCTGGGCGACTCACCGCGGGATCAGCAAGGTGCAGGTGCAGATCGACGGCGGCCCGTGGCAGGACGCCCGCCTCGGACCCGACGTCGGCCTCGACTACTGGCGGCAGTGGTACCTGCCCTGGGACGCGCCGCCCGGAGAGCACCGGCTTTCCGCCAGGGCCTACGACGGCACCGGCGTCCCGCAGACCGCCCAGGTGCGGGGCGTCCTCCCCGACGGCGCCACCGGCTACCACGTGATCGAGGTCCAGGTCGGCTGACCCGAGCCATCACGTTCCCTGAGGAGCGCTGCCCACCACCGCTGGTCGAACCTGTCGAGACCCCCCCGCGGACGACCTCAGTCCTCGAACGGCGCAGGATCCCCCGCCCCGTACCGCAGCACCGCCACCTCGCCGTCCGACAGGTCGACGATCGTGGTCGGTTCGAGGCCACAGTCACCGGAGTCGAGGACGGCGTCCAGCTGGCTCCCGAGTTCGTCGTTGACCTGCCACCCGTCGGTCATCGGGTCGTCCTGTCCCGGCAGGATCAGCGTCGACGACATCAGGGGTTCGCCAAGGGTGTTCAGCAGCGCAAGGGCCGTGGTGTGCTGCGGGACGCGGACGCCGACCGTCCGCTTCTTCGGGTGCAGCATCACCTTCGGGGCCTCCCGGGTGGCCTGCAGAATGAAGGTGTAGGCGCCCGGCGTGGCGGCCTTCACCGCGCGGAACACGTCGTTGTCCATCTGCACGTACTGGCCGAGCTGGCCGAACGCGCTGCAGACCAGGGTGAAGTGGTGCTTCTCGCCCAGGTGCCGCAGCGCGCGGATCCGGTCCAGGCCGTCGCGGTTGCCGAGCCGGCAGCCCAGCGCGTACCCGGAGTCGGTCGGGTACGCCACGAGGCCTCCGCTCTGGACGATCTCGGCGACCTGCGCGAGGGCGCGCGGCTGCGGGTTGTCCGGGTGAACGTCGAAGTAGCGAGCCATGGAGCCGAGCCTAATAGGGTGCGGCCATGGCGTTGTTGTCCCTGGCCCTCGATGAGCTCCGCACCCGCACCAGCCTGAAGTGGCGGACGTACGACCCGGACGTCCTGCCGATGTGGGTGGCGGAGATGGACGTGGCGTTGCACCCCGCGGTGCGGGAGGTGTTGCTGGCGGCCGTCGATCGCGGTGACACGGGCTATCCGCACGGCACGGCCTACGCCGAGGCCTATGCCGCGATGGCCTCGGCGCAGTGGGGCTGGCAGCTGGATGCGTCCACCCAGGTGCGGCGCGCCGGGGACGTGATGAACTCGATCCTCGCCGTGCTCGAGGCGACGACCGCTCCCGGCGACGCCGTCGTGATCAACCCGCCGGTCTATCCGCCGTTCCGGCAGGTGGTGTCCGGGTACCGCCGCCGGATCACCGAGGCGCAGCTCGATGCGTCCGGCCGGCTGGACCTGGCCGCGCTCGAGGCCGCCTTCACCGGCCCGGACCAGCCGAAGGCCTATCTGCTGTGCTCGCCCCACAACCCCACGGGTGCGGTACACACCGAGGCCGAGCTGACCTCGGTGATGGCGCTGGCCGAGCGCTCCGGCGTCCGGGTGGTCGTGGACGAGATCCATGCCCGCCTGGTCGACCCGGGGACGGACTTCGTCCCGCTGCTCACGGTGCCGGGCGGCGAGCGGGCTCTCAGCGTGACCAGTGCGGGCAAGGCCTGGAACCTCGCGGGGTTCAAGGCCGGGCTGATCATCGCCGGGACGGAGGCCACGGACGTGCTGCGCGCGCTGCCGCCACTGGCCCAGCAGTCGAGCGGTCACCTGGCGAACCTCGTGCACACCGCCGCGCTGGTCCACGCCCAGGACTGGGTCGACGAGCTCGCCGCCGAGGTCGCCGCCAACAAGGCGCTGCTGGCCCGCGAACTCGCCGAGCACGTGCCGCAGGCCCGCTACTCCCCCACCGTCGGCACCTATCTGGCCTGGGTGGACTGCTCCGGACTCGGCCTCGACAACCCGTCCCGTGACTTCCTCGACCGCGGCCGGGTTGCCTTCTCTCCCGGCGTGAACTTCGCCAGGTCCCATTCCCAGTGGGTCCGGGTGAACCTGGCCTGCTCCCCCGCCCTCGTCACCGAGGCCGTCCGCCGAATGGCCGCCACCCTCTGACCCAGCGCCTCCAGCCCGCCGCTCTCCCAGCCCGCCGCTGGCCCTGCCCAATCGTTGGTCGAGCTTGTCGAGATCCCTGCCGCGCGCCCTGCTCCTGGACGCCGCCCTCCCCCCACCGGTCCTGAGGAGCGAACGTCAGCGAGTGTCACGAAGGGCTGGCGATCGACCCGGCAATCGCCGGGGGCGCTGTGCCGGTGATTCGTTCATACGCTCGATTTTTCTTGGCGAACTCTCATTCTACAAGCCGGGTTCAGCGGGTCCCTGGGGCGAAAAGTGTCGGTGGCGGCCTCTAGCGTGGTTGCCATGGACGACGGCACTCACATCACCGGCAACGGGCCGGGTGATCCGTTCCCGAACGGCCATCTGGAGCTGTTGGAACTGATCGGTGCCCGGCTGGACCAGTGGGACGATCCCTGGCCCCACCAGGCTCAGCAGGTCGAGCCGTGGCAGTTCACCGACAAGGCACTGCTCGATGAGTTGACCGTCACCCAGCGGCAGCTGTCGGCATTGCAGGGCCGCTGGCTGGCGTTGTTGGCCGAGGCCGACCGGCGTGAGACCACTCTGAAGCAGACGGGTCTGCCGACGGCGGCGTGGTTGGTGGACCGTAACACCCATTCGGCACGGGCGGCCCGGGAACAGGTGCGGTTGGCGGTCCGGCTGGAGCAGCAGCCGGTCGTGGCTGACGCGCTCGGTGCGGGCGCGCTGTCGACCGAGCAGGCCCGTACGATCACCACCGGTCTGGACCGGCTCCCCGAGGATCTGGACGGCAGCCAGCGCGAGCAGGTGGCGGCGCATCTGGTGGGTTTGGCTGGCGAGTTCGGCCCGTACGGCCTGTCGAGGTTGGTGAATCGTGCGGTGGAGGTGGTGGCCCCGCAGGTGGTCGAGGACGCCGACCGCAAAGCGGTGGAGCGGATGGAAGCCGCGCAACGCCGGGGCCGGTTCGTGTCCTGGCACACCGACCCCGACGACGGCTCCCTCCACCTGCACGGCCAACTGCCCGCCGTGGCCGGCCAACAGTTGGTCGGCCTGCTCAAAGCGTTGGGCGCGAAAGCCCGCAAAACCGCCGCCCTGGCCGGTGAGCAGCTGACCCGGGGCAAGGCGCACGCCGACGCCCTCGCCCTGCTCGCCCGCCACTACACCGGCTGCAAGAAACCACCCAAACTTGGGGCGGACCGTCCCCGCCTCCTCGTGTCGATCGACTACGACACCCTGTGCGGCAAAGTCGGTACCGCCACCTTGTTGAACACCGGGGAGAAGATGACCGCCCAGCAGGCCAGGGTGTTGGCCTGCGACGCCGGCATTCTGCCAGTCGTGATGGGCGGCAGGAGTGTGCCGTTGGATGTGGGCCGGGAGAAACGCCTGTTCACCGGCCACCTGCGGGCCCTGCTGATCGCCCGCGACCAAGGCTGCGCCTTCCCCGGCTGCGACGCCGGCCCCGAAGAATGCGACGCCCACCACCGGCTCCCGTGGTGGGCCGGCGGCGAAACCTCCGTGGCCAACGGAGTCCTGCAGTGCACCTGGCACCACCACAAGGTCGAACCCGTCCCCGGAGCCCCACCCGAAACCCAATGGGCAATCCGGATCGACACCCACGGCAACCCCGAGTTCGCCGCCCCTGAAGGCATCGACGCACCACCCGGCCAACGCCGCTGGCGCCAACACCACCGCTACCGGAACTAAACACCCGTCCCGTCGTCGGTACCGCTGGTCGAGCCGAACCGCAGGTCGGTGCGGCTCGGCTTCAGCGGCCGGCCTGCGGCGCCCTTCGTGACGGCCCCGCTCGTTCCTCACGGGACCTAGTTCACGCGTTTCGCCCTTCGTGACGCTCGCTCGTTACCTGACGACGAGGGCGTTGAGCTCACCGACCGGCAACGCCCGAGTCCCGGTGAAGCTGGCCGGCAGGCTGCCACTCATCCCCAACGCCGACCACCGAACCCGCCAGTTCGTCGTCGCCCGCACCGTATAGGCACCCTTCGGCAACGACGCCCGCGCATACGTATAA
>NZ_JARKPQ010000005.1 GCF_029975155.1 Propionicimonas sp.
TCCCACGAACAGTTGGGAGCGCGAGGGTCGAACCGCGTGAGAGTGAGCCCCCGATGACCACCGTCGCCGATGATCCAACGGCCAGCCTGATCGACCCACCTAAGACAATGGCTGCCGCCGTGTCGTACCTGCGGGTCTCGACCCGTGAGCAGGCCCAGAAGGGCGGGACCGACGAGGGATTCTCGATCCCCGCCCAGCGCGAAGCGACCCGGCGTAAGGCGGAGCAGCTCGGTGCCGGCATCGTCGAGGAGTTCGTCGACGCGGGAGCGTCAGCCAAGTCGTCCGACCGGCCTGAGCTGATGCGGATGATCCAGTACGTCAAGGCCAACAAGGTCGCGTACTGCATCGTTCACAAGGTCGACCGGCTCGCCCGCAACCGGGCCGACGATGTGAGCATCCACCTCGCACTTCAGCAGTGCGGGGTCATGCTCGTTTCCGCGTCGGAGAACATCGACGAGACCCCGTCGGGGATGCTGCTGCACGGCATCATGTCCACGATCGCCGAGTTCTACTCTCGCAACCTCGCCACCGAGGTCGCCAAGGGTATGAACCAGAAGGCCATCGGTGGCGGCACGAACGGGCGCGCCCCCATCGGCTACTTGAACGTCCGCAAGCGCGATGAGCTTGGGCGCGAAGTCCGCACCATCGAGCTCGATCCTGAGCGGGCACCGATGATCGAGTGGGCGTTCAAGGCGTACGCGTCGGGCAACTGGAGCGTCAGTCAACTCCACGACGAGCTCACCTCGCGGGGGCTGCGCAGCCTGCCCACGCCGAAGAGGCCGGCGAAGCCGCTGGCCGTGTCCACCATCCACCGGCTCCTGACCAACCCGTACTACAAGGGCGATGTCATCTACCGAGGCACCCGCTACAAGGGCAACCACCCGGCGCTCGTTTCTGCCGAGGTCTGGTACCAGGTCCAGTCCGTGCTCACCGCGCACCAGTGCGCCGTCGAGGCAACCCAGGTCCACGGCCACTACCTCAAAGGCACCATCCACTGCGGCCAATGCGGGTCGCGGCTCATCGTCTCCAACGCGAAGAACCGACACGGCAACGTCTACTGCTACTTCGTGTGCTCCGGTCGGCACTCCAAGCGCACCGACTGCACACGCCAGGCGATGCTGATCGAGGACGTGGAGAAGCTCGTCGAGGACTACTACACCCGCGTCCAGATCACGCACGCCCAGCAGGACGCACTCGCGGGCATGCTCCACCACGAGTTCGACCGGCTCATGGCCGCCGAAACCGAGGAACTGGAACGCCTCACCACCAACCGCGACCGGCTCGAAAGCGAGCAGGACCGCCTCATGCAGGCGCACTACGCAGACGCGATCCCGCTGACCGTGCTCAAGCGCGAACAGGACCGCATCGTCGCCGAACTCGACCAAGTGACCCGCCGCATCGACGCCCACTTCGGCGACTACGCCGACGCCCGCGCCCACCTCGACGACGCCCTCGGCCTGCTCGCCAACTGCGCCGACATCTACCGCAGGTGCGACGACACCAACCGGCGGCTGTGCAACCAGGCCTTCTTCACGAAGGTCTTCATCGACGAGGACAACGAGCTGCGCGTCGAGCACAATCGACCCTTCGAGATGCTCCTCGATCCACAGGTCAACGCCAACGCTCTGACCTGGGCCGCAGACGCCAACAAGGCCCGAACCTCGGCCAGTGTTGCCGTTGGCAAGGGTTCGAGCCTTGTGCGTGGGGTGGACCTACGTAGAGAGTTTGACAACTTTGGCTCGGCTGCGCGAACCGTGTGTTCTCGCTGGTCGCAAGGGGTTTACCGGACATCGAAGCGGCCATCGGAACCCTGTGTTGTGGACTCCCGGGGCCAGTCTGTCCGCTCACTTGAGATGGCTCAAACTTTTCTGACCGACGCTGAAGTCGACGAGCTGGTCGCTGGATATGAGGCTGGCGCGACCCCTGCGCGGGCTGGCCAAGCAGTTCCATATCCACCGCCTGACCGCGGCAGCTCATCTCGCACGCCGCGGTGTCCCTATTCGCCGCGCGGGTCTGGATTCTGTGCAGGCCAAGGACGCCGCCCGGCTGTACGAAGCTGGTTGGACGCTCGTGCAGCTGGGCCGCCGGTTCGAGGTGGACGCGCAGACCGTGCGTCGAACCATCGCACGTCAGGGAGTGTCGATCCGGCCAGGTGGTCGACCACGCCGGGGTGACACGAAGTGCAGCTCAGCAGCGTGAGTTGGTGGAGACCCGCACCCGGCCTGTCGGGCGCACCACCTGGGCCATCATCTGCTCGCGCCTGACCGCTTGCACGAGGCGGAACAGGCTGATGGGACCGTTGAGAATGAACTTGAAGGCATTCCAGATGCCCCACAGCACGACCAGGTGCAGCCACTCGGGCGCCCCACGGTCGATCAGGATCGTGCACACGTTGGCGATGGCAAGGTACGGGACACTGACGAGCATTGCCGGGACGCCCCCGTCAGCCCTCGCCGGGTTCGCGTAGCTGCGAGCAGTCGGTTGCTCGGCATGTAGTGCTGGAAGAAGTCATGGGCATGGATGCTGAGCATCCAGATGGTTCGGAACATGGTCGGGCTCTCGTCACACGTGGTACTCCGTCGAGGAGGCAGTACGTGGATGAGCGCCCGTAGGCCGTCCCGAAGGACCCGCAGATAAGGAGAACCTGCCTCACCTACAATCCTACGGCCTCGGAGCAGCTCCCGAAGTCGTAGGAGCGAACGGATGTGACCAGGTTGCCGTGACCAGACTTGCCCCGAGAGGATTGCCGACCACATCCGCCCCACTTGCCCTGGAGGTAGTCGCCGCGGTGCGGAGGGACGGTGCGAACCTACCTGATATGGGTGTGGGTTTTGTCAAGAGGGCAGGACGAGGCGCCGCCGGGGTGGATGCCTGGCGGCGCCTCATCTTTTGTTGGCCCGAAGGGGCTGTGGTCAGGGGTTTCGCGTGTCTTTTCGACGGCGATGTCAGTCTGATATTCGCGGGTTGGTTACCGCAGGACGGTGCTTTCGGCTCGGAACGTCACGCCTGTCTAGAGTCGAGCGTCACCGCCCGCCAGGACGGCTGCTCATAGCTGTTTCGCGGGTCGTTCCGGTCGCTGCGTCACCTCTTCGCCTTCCGGTCTCCGGGCCAAGTTTGTGAGCCTCGAGGACTATTCTTCGAGGACGGCCAGCGACCAGCACCAGCCCGCGAGTTCGCGGGCGATCGCGGTGTTCGCGATGGTGGGCTTCTTCTGGCGCTTCTTGAACTGGTCCCAGCGGTGGTTGAGGCGCCGGTTGCCCAGGTCCCCGCGGGCCCGGGCCGCCGGGGAGGCGAGGTCCCAGCGGTCGCGGATCGTCTTGCCGGGAACGTAGCGGTGTTGGTGGTGCCAGGCGGCCTCGACCAGCAGCCGGCGGGCATGGCCGTTGCCGGTCTTGGTGATCGGCCCGAGTGAGCGTGACTGGCCGGATGAGTTCTCCGAGGGGACGAGGCCGACGAACGATCCAATGGAGTTGCCGGTGAACCGGATCCAGTCGCCGATCCCGACCGCCAGCCCGAAGCCGGTCAGGGTCGAGATCCCGCGCAGGCAGCCGAGCCAGCGCACGACATCGGTGTACTGGCTGTTCACCGCCATGGCTGTGATGCGTTCATCGAGACGATCACGGCGCGCCGTGATCGTGACCACACTGTCGTAGGACTCGTCGAACGCGACCTGGACCAACGGCGAGTCGAACCGTTGTCGTCGCAGCCAGGCGTCGTGGGCGCCGACCCAGGCCTGCCCGCCCGAGTAGACGATCCCGTGGCGCAGCAGGAGTTTCGAGAGTCGATGCCGGGCCCGCATCAGGTCGCTGCGGCAGTCCTCGCGGGCGCGGACCAGATCGCGAGCGGCTTCGGTCAGCTCATCGGGAACCGTGACCGCCGTGAACGCGTCCAGCCGCAGCAGGGTCGAGAGGTGTTCGGCGTCGATCGCATCGGTCTTCACCCGCGATCCCGAAGGCCGTTGCAGCTTGGACGGGGCCGCGACGACAGTCCTGATGTCACTGGCCAGCAGGGTTCTGGCCAGGCCATAGCCGGTCGGACCGGCTTCATAGATCGCCGCAGCCGGGCCGGGCAGGGCAGGGCCTTGATCCAGGCCGTGACCTCACCAGGGTCCGGGCAGAGTCGGGCCTTGAAGATCTCTCCGGTCTAGACGTCCATCACATGCGCCACGACGGAGCGGGCATGCACATCCAGGCCGACACTCGTACGCTCGGTAAACAACCGGGGCCTCCCACGTATGTCGGAAAGGCCAGACAGGCCGCCCCTGTCCGGCAACCCACGAATCGTTACGCGGCGAGGCCCCGGCCTGCCAGAGCTCTCACCCCGAATCGGGGCCACCCATACCGTCTAGCCGTGCTAGCTTGGGGGCACTGTCGAACGAAAGGCATTGACGTGTTGGTTCCGGTCGTCCTCTGACGCCGTCGAGCACCCGCTCCGGCGTCGTCCACCCACGACCCAGGAGCCTTCATGCCCATCTCGATCAACCATCTCGTTTTCTCGCACTCCCCCAACGATCCCGTCGTGTTCGACGACGTCACGGCCACCATCTCGGGTCCGCGCACCGGAATCATTGGACGCAATGGATCGGGCAAGTCCACGCTGCTCGCGCCCATCGCCGGCGAACTGACGCCCACCTCCGGCGAGGTGGCGGCGTCCGGACGCGTGGTGCGGCTGCGCCAGGACCTCGTCCAACGCGACGACGTCACCGTCACCGACCTGCTTGGTATTTCGGAACGACTCGCCGCCTTGCGCCGGATCGAGGCGGGCAGCATCGACCTGTCGGATTACGACCCCCTAGGCGACGACTGGGACATCGAAGCCTGCGCTCTCGCGGTGATCGCGCAGCGGGCGCCCAGCGTGAGCTTCGAAGGTGTCCTCGACCGCAGCACACTGGCGCTGTCCGGTGGCGAGGTCGTCCAGTTGGGGCTCGCGTCGGCTGAACTCGACGGCGCCCCGATCGCCCTGCTCGATGAGCCGACCAACAACCTGGACGCCGCCGCCCGCGATGCGCTGTACGCGGCGGTCGAGGCGTGGCCGAGTCAACTCGTCGTCGTGAGCCACGACGTGACCCTGCTCAACCTCATGGACCAGATCGTCGAGGTATCGCCGATAGGGCTCGACGTCTACGGGGGCAACTACGAGTTCGCCGCCGCCGAGCGCGAGAAAGTCCGCGAAGCGGCGCTGCGAGAGGTCCGCGACTCGCGACAGGCGTTGCACGCCGAGCGGCGCGACTTCCAGCAAGTCCAGACCGCCACCGCCCGGCAAGAGCGACACAACAAGGTGAAACGCCAGACCAAGCCCGGCGTGCCACGGACGTCCGATCCCACGGCCAAGCGCGCTGCTCAGGCGCGCCGCGCCGAGCGGGTGCGGGACGCCGCCTCGCACGTCCGCGAGGCAGCCGAGAAGCTGGACGCGGCCCGCATCCTCGTCCGCGACGACGATTCGATCCGGATCGAGATCGTCGACCCCCGCGTCCCCAGCGGACGCCGGATCGCCGAGCTCGTCGGTTCGGACGGCCGCCGGTTCGTCCTCGCCGCGCCCGAGAGATGGGCGTTGGTGGGTGGCAACGGCGTCGGGAAGACGACGCTGCTGCGGACGCTGCTCGGCATAAGTCAAGCGCACCCTCGCCCAGCGGCGTCCGGACGTCTGCTCACCGACCGCGTCGGCTACCTCGACCAGCGGCTCGCCCTCGACGACGCCAAGTCAGCGTTCGAACTGGTCAGCGGGGCGGCACCACAGCGACTCCCCCACGACACCTACGAGGGGCTCGCCCGGTTCCTGCTGCGCGGCGACGCGATCCACCGACCCGCCAGGACGCTGTCGGGCGGCGAGCGCTTCCGGGTCGCGCTCGCCCGCGTCCTGCTGACCGTGCCGCCACCGGAGCTGCTGCTCCTCGACGAGCCGACCAACAACCTCGACCTCGACTCCGTCGACCAGCTCGTGGACGCCCTCGGCTCGTACCGCGGTGCGTTGATCATCGTCAGCCGCGACCGTCACCTGCTGTCCCGGCTCGGACTCGACCGGGTCCTCGATCTCTCCCCCGACGGCACGCTGCGCCCCAGCGAAATCGGGGCTTCACCGTCGCCGGAATCACCGCCGATGTATCGGTAGCTCCCAAGCATTTTGCTCACGCCGCGACGATGACAAAGGGGTCCGGCGTGGCCGGGCCGCCTTCACGAGACTGAGTACAAGCGGTCACGAAGATCGTCCAGCAACTCCTGCTCGCTCTGGTCGTGGTGGAGGAAGAAGTGGTCGCCCTCGAACACGCGCAATGCGAAGGAGCCGCTGGTCAACCCCTCCCAAGCGCGCATCTCCTCCTCGACCACGAACGTGTCGCGGCGACCGTGGTAGCCAGCGATAGGAATCGTCAGACGCTCCTCGTCGGGGTCGAACTGATACGTGTGCACAAGCCGGAAGTCCGAGTACCCAACAGGTTTGAGTGCATCGCGCATCTCGTCATTGACCTCGATTCCGAAGCTCTCACTGATGTAGTCCTCGTACTCTTGGGACCGATCCTTCGGCATCTGGATCAACTCCTCCACCTCGGGGAGCGTGTCGAAACCGAATTCCTGGAAGGATTCGACCACGCGGTCATAGACGGGGTTGGACCCGATCGACGGCGACGAGAATGCCCCCACGAACAAGTGCCGCAGCAACCCGTCGGATCGCTCGGCAAGACGATGGGCCAACCGGAAGGCCACCAAGGCCCCCACACTGTGCCCATAGATCGCGAAGGGCCGGTCCATGTAGCCAGCGAGCACCTGCTCGAGCGCGCCCACCGCTTCATCCATCTCGGAGATGGGTCGCTCGTTGATTCTGCCCTCCTTCCCGGGGAACTGCACGGGGCACACGTCGATGTCGTCGGGCAACAGGCTCTTCCACGAGGCGTACAGCGATGCGCCCTTGATGCCGTAGGGAATGCAGAAGAGCCGGGCGCGCGGTGCCGCGGTCAGACGCTCATGGGCCAGCCAGTCGCCGGGCTGCGTCGAATACTCGCCGGAGTGCCACGAGACCTGCTCGTCCGCTTCATCTCTGGAACCACTGTCATCGGCGCCGTTGATGATCCTCAGGATCGACGCACCCAGACCCTCGATGCTGGGCCCTTGGATGAGCAGTTCCAGTGAGAGTTGGACGCCAAATTCGTTCTTGACGGATCGGCGCAGCTCAAGCGCGGCAAGCGATTCCAATCCCAATTCCGCCAAGGAGACGTCGAGGGGGACATCGCCGTCCCCGTTGCCGAGGATGTCCTGGACGGCCGCGACGAGGTGGCCACGAATCCGCGACTCCAGTTCTTCGTCCGCCTCGGAGCTGAGCCCACCCGCCCTCGCGTCCACGACGGTGCCGTCGTCACCAGGCACCCCCGCGACCTCGCCGGTCAGTTCCTTGGGGATGACACGCAGCCGCATTCCTTGACACCGGGTCACGTAGTTGCCGCTGCCGTCGTACACGTCGAAGTCGACGGAGATGGATCCGGCCCCCTGGTCATCGACGGCCCACAGATGGCACCAGACCTCTTCTCCCCAACGTCGGTCGGGAACCTCGAAGTGGGCGATGTCCACAGTGATGTAAAGGTCGTCGTCGGCCAGTTGGTCCCTGCCTGCGATCATGGCCAGCTGTGCACAGGCATCGAAGAACCCCGGCGACAGGTGCGCGGCCGCCGCACCCTCGGACGCCCGCGTGCGGATCCTGGCCAGCGCTTGCCGCGCGCCGATCCGCACCTCCTTGACCAGCCTCACTGAGGCCCCCACTTCGAATCCACGAGCGGCGTAGTCCCGGTAGAAGTCGCTGCCCTCCAAAGTCTGCGGGCACTGGTCCATGACCTCTTGGCGGCCCTCGCTGGTGACCTTCGGACGCATGGGGACATGACGCGCATGGACGGTGCCTCGGGCGTGGAGTTCCCACACGTCACCGTTCGCCTCTCGACTGTGGAACTCGAACGGCTGCTTGCCCTGGTCGTCAGGGCTCCCCATCACCATCTGCACGAGGCGGTCGTCCGTCCCGGAGATGTGGAGCGCCTTCACGAACGTGAAATCCTCCACGATCATGTCACCGACCATGCCCAGTTCACGCAGTGCGTGCTCGACCATGCGGGTGTAGTAGCCGATGTGGAACAGACCACCGGTGTCCGCGATCTCGGGAAGCAGCCAAGTGTTGATGCGAGCCTCGACCTGTCGGGTTGGCAGCGGCGACGCGACGAGGGAACCCGGGACCGTCTCCTGGGTCTGGCCGTCGGCGACCGCCACCGGATCCTCGAGGAAGAGCCGGTACTGGAAGGGGTAGGTCGGCAGATTGAGCATTCGCGCGGGCACGGTCTGGAAGAACCGCTGCCAGTCCATGTCCCACCCCTCCTGGGCCAGGCGCGAGACGCCACTGGACAGCAGCTCCCAGGCACCCTCCGCTCCACTCGCCGATGCGACGACGACCGTGTCCGTCCCAGCTCCGCCCAGTTCGCGGCCGGACACGTAGACCACGGCCCTGTAACCGCGTCCGAGAAGTGCGGTCATCTGCGCTGCGACGTCCAGAGGTGGGCATGGCTGGTTCCACGAGTCTGCGCCGGTCTGGGCACGACCGTCGGCGCAGATGAAACGCACTTGCGCGGGGCGCAACTCAACGTCCACCACAGGCCCCTGGCCATGCCTCTGGGCAAGAATCGCCAGGGCCTCGTCCTCGGTGAGCAGGCCAGCCACCACGGCTGCGGGGAGGTCGCCGTCCCCTTCGGCGAGGACGGCTGCGGGTCGAATGCCCCAAGATGTCCACAATCGAGCGACGCCCAACTGAGCGGCAAAGTCCTGCGCAGCCCGCGTCAGCAGCTCGTCGCACGAGCCGTCGACGCCCGCCTGCTGATGGGCATCCAACCACTGGGCAACCTGGTTCCAGGTGTCAACAAACACCGACTCAGTGGCGAGCTCGTCGAGGAGGGCCGAGGGCGCCTCAAGGTGACCGCCGAAGACCATGGCGATGTTGCCGCCTGCGCCTCGGCTGGAACGCCCCCTGTCGATGGCATCGGTTAGCTGCCGCACGGCGTCGTCGATCGACTTGACGCAGAATCCCCGCCGGACCCTGTGCTGGACGCGCCCCTCGCACATGGTTCGACACAGGCTCGCCAGCGAGGTCTCGGGCTGGGCTTTCACGTATAAGAGGAGCCGGCGCATGCTCTCGGCCAGCGGTTCATCCGCACGAGCCGACATCACCAGAGGATAGGCGGTCCTGTGACCGGGCTCGTCCGCCGCAGCATCATCATTCTCGTCGGCCTGGGTGATGATTATGTGGGCATTCGTGCCGTTGAACCCAAAGGAACTGATCCCGGCCGCTCGGACAGCCGTGTCCGGCCAGGGCTCCAGGGCCGTGGGAAACCTGACCGAGGAGACATCGGCCGCAATCCGGGAGTTCAGTTTCGTGAGGTGCACGTTCGGTGACACTTGCGCGTGCCGCAACGACAGAACCGCCTTGATCAGCCCGGCGACGCCCGCCGCTGCTTCCAGATGCCCGACGACGGACTTGGCCGACCCCACCAACAGCGGGGCCTTTCTGCGCTCGCTCGCGTAGGATTCCAGGGCCGCACGTACCTCGATCGGGTCACCTAGAGGGGTCCCCGTGCCGTGCGCCTCAAGGTAATCGACCTGCTCGGGCTCCAATTGTGCCGATTCGAGCGCCTCAGAGATGAGTCGACGCTGGGCCGCTCCGTTGGGGACGGTGACGCCGCTGCTGTGCCCATCGTGGTTGATCGCGGTGCCACGAATGACCGCGAGGATCGGTGATCCGTCCGCCTGGGCGTCGCTGAGTCGGCGCAGAACCACCATGCCGCACCCCTCCGACCTCACGTAGCCGTCAGCCGCCTCGTCGAAGACCTTGCACCGGCCATCCGGGGATAGCGCGTGCATCTTCGAGAGCATCACGAATGGCGCTGGGGAAAGCAGCGCATTGACCCCGCCCACGAGGGCCGCATCGATCTGCCCGCTGCGCAACGCCCCGACCGCCAAGTGGACCGCCACCAGCGACGACGAGCATGCGGTGTCGACGGCCAGCGCCGGACCGCTCAGGCCCAGGGTGTGTGAGATCCGGCCCACGGCGACGCTCATGACTGAGCCCGTGGCCGCATAGGGACCGATGTCCGTGTTGCGGGGCAAGGTGGCGTACTCGGAGGCCGTCGCACCGACGTACACGCCGATGCGATGCCCGGGCAGTCGATCGGAAGGCAGCGCCGCAGACTCCAAGGCCTCCCAGCTGGTCGTCAGCAAGAGTCGATGTTGGGGGTCCATCTCGCGTGTCTCCGCTTCCGAGATCGAGAAGAACGCGGGGTCGAACCGGTAGAGATCATCGGCAAGGAAACCGCCATCGGCGACGTACGTCTTTCCGGGAGCATCCGGATCTGTGTCCAGATACGCCTCGGCGCTCCAGCGATTGGCGGGCACTCGTGAGATGGCATCCCTGCCCGAAGCGACCAGATCCCAGTACTCGTCGGGATTGGAGACCCCACCCGGAAAGTGGCATGCCATCGCTGAGATCGCGATCGGCTCGGTGCCCCGGGACCTCGCCGCTTCGAGTTCATTCCTCAGTTCCTTAATCGTCAGCAGTGCCCGTCGGATCAATGTCTCGTCTTGCACGCTGGTCTCCTTTCGTCGGTGCTCGGCAGGGGGTGGGGGTCGGGGATTGCAGGGCTCACCAACCTGAGTCCAACTCATCGAGCAATTCGGCGAGTTCGGACTGTGCTTGGCTCGGTGGCGTCTCTTGGGCCCGCTCGATGGGTAACAGGGCCGACAACTGTTCCATGTCGGCGACCACGACGCCGACCTCGGCCGCATCCCCGGCGAGTGCGGCGTCGAAGGTCCTCAGGCCCGATCCGGTGGTGAGCTGAGCGATGCCCAACCGCCTTCGCATCGTTTCGCGGGTTTGCTCGTCCAACTCCATGCCGCCATCGCGCCATGTCGGCCAAATGAGGGCACGGCTGAGCCCATGGCGTCGACCGTCGATCCGGAGTTCCTCGCGAGCAGCAGCGAATGAACCCAAGAACCGGTTTGCGAAGGCGTAGTCAGTCTGTCCGGGATTTCCACCCACGGACGCCATCGACGAGAAGACCACGAAGAAGTCGAGCCGATCCTCCGACGTGGCCGCGTCGAGGTTGAGTGCACCGGCCAATTTGGGATCGATCACCGTGTGCATCTGCTGTGCGGTCCGCGTCAGGAGCATCCCGTCGTCCAAGACGCCGGCCGCATGGATGACACCGGTGATGGGCCCCCGGTTCCGAACCGACTGCATGAGCGAGGACACTGCCGCTCGGTCGGTCACGTCGATGGACTCGTAGCTGGCCTCGGCTCCCAGTCGCCGCAGCTCCTCGATCTGGGTGACGTGGCGCCCGTCCTGAGCTGACCTGCCGGTCAGGACCAATCGCTTGACGCCGAGGTTGACCAAGTGCCGGGCAACGATCCGCCCCAGGCCACCTGCTCCTCCGGTGATAACGCAGGTGCCGCCCCCATCGAGGCGGATCTCTGACGACGATGATTCGGCCACGTTCGTCTGCCTGAGCGACCGTGTCCACCGCTGCCCCCAACGGTACCGGACCTCGTGCTCGGCTGAGTCACCACCGAGTTCACGCAGGCAGGCCTCAGCGATAAACGAGACGCGATCGTCCACATGAGCGGTCTCCAGACCCAGCGTGCGAACCACCACGTTGGGACTCTCGTGCCTGACCGCACGACCAAAGCCACCGAACCCCTCATGGACGGGATCAGGCGTGCCGTCGAACACGTGGGCGTAGACGATGTCCACAGGGCGAGTGGGGCGAGACCTGACGACGGCCTGCACCAGGTGGAATGCAGGGAACGAACATTCCCCCTCCGCGCCATCGGCGTGGACCGTCCTGGTGGGGCGGAGGTCGAGAATTACGTCGGGCATCGTCCCCAGATCGTCGAAGAGCCGTCGAAGATCGTCCGGCTCGTCGCGCCCGATCCTGAAGGTGGACTGGTCACATCGCGCATATGAGTCCCCGGCAAGGACGAGGACCACCGGCTGACCCGGCCACATCCCACGCGCAAGGATGTACTCTCGCACTGCGTCATCCGCGTCAAGGATGACCAGCGGTCCCTTGGGCAGATCGTGGTTGGGGGCCGCGACCTCCGACGTCACCCAGTTCGCGGTGTAGATGACGCGCTCCAGAGCCGAGTCGTCCGCGAGTTCATCCCGCCCCTCCTCCAACGGAGCCGCGGCGCTCGACCACGTCCGGGAGAGCTCCGCTGCCAGCTCCTCGATCGTTGGATGGTCGAACATGGCATTCGCATGCAGGACGATGCCAAGGTCCAGTTCAACCTGGTTCACCAGCCTCGTGGCGAGCACGGAGTCCATTCCCATCTCGAAGAAGCCGCTGCGACCATCCACGTGGGAAGGATCCGGCATCTCGAGCAGTTCAGCAACCTTCTCGCCGAGGTACATGGTCAGGATCTGACCGCGCTCGCCCTCGGTGGCGTCCAACAGTTCGCCCTTGAGCCCAGTGCCGATGTCGGACGATGCACCGGGGGTGCTCACAGCCTCGGCATGAGGCACCGGCGGCGCGGGGGCGGTCGGCTCGGAGCCGCTCGGCCGTGACGCGTCGAAGGGATCGACGATCCAGTACGACGCGCGCTCGAAAGGGTAGGTCGGCAACGGCACCCGCCCGGGCGTTCCGTGGGGGTAGAGTTGACGCCAGTCAGGTTCCTCTCCACGGAGCCACCGCCCGGCCAGGTCGCTCGCGAGGCCCCGCGCCGACTCCTCTCGGTCCGTGTCAGGATCGCGCGGTCCCCCATCCCCGGCACCTGAGCGGGGGGACCCAACCTCGGTGACCCGAAGATCATTGGACTCCCGGCCCTCCCGGGCGAAGCTCTCCAGAGTCTCGGCGGCTGCCTTGGGGTCGCTCGTCAGGAGGGCGAGCCTGTGCTTCAGCGATCGCCGACCGTCCTGGAGGGTCCAGGCGATCGACGAGAGGTCCCCCTCGCTCGGCTCCACGCCCCTGAGATGCTCGGCCAACCTCAATGCTGCACTCCTCAGCGCAGACGGGGTCCTGGCCGACAGGACGAGAACCACGGGGCCGTCGCCCCGCAGCCGTCGGTCCTCCACTGGCTTGGGTGCCCCCTCGACGATCACGTGGACGTTGACGCCGCCGGCCCCGAAGGAACTCACCCCGGCCCGTCTGCGGCCGCCTCTCCCCGCAATTGGCCATGGTCCCAGTGAGCGCTGCACCGTGAAACCCGCACTGTCGAAGTCGATGTTCGGGTTCAGATTGTCCGAGTGGATCAGCGTCGGAACCATCTGCGCGTGGGTCAACTGCAGGACGACCTTGTGCATCTGGGCGATTCCCGCAGCCGCCTCGGCATGACCGATGTTCGACTTGACGGAACCGATCGCACAGCGGGACGGCCTGTCGTTGGCGTCCCCCAAGGCTCCGACCAGACCCCTGATCTCCAGCGGATCACCAAGGCTGGTCCCCGTGCCGTGCGCCTCCACGTAACTGATGGTGTCGCTGGTCACCGACGCATCAGCCAACGCCGCCGAGATCACCTCGGTCTGAGCGACGGGGTTGGGCACGCTGTACCCGAACGTGTGACCGTCATGGTTAATGGCACTCCCCAGGATCGTCGCGTATACGTGGTCACCGTCCTCGAGCGCCTGCGAGAGGGGCTTGATCAGTACCGCCCCGACGCCCTCTGCCGGCACGTAGCCATCGCCGCCCTCGCCGAACGAGTGGCAGCGCCCATCGCCCGCGATGAAGCCAGACTCCGCAAGCGTGACGTACTTCGACGGATGCAGGGTGAGGTTCACTCCCCCCGCGATCGCGGCGTCGCATTCCTTCCGCCGGATCGCCGCGCACGCCAGGTGGATGGCGCTGAGCGAGGACGAGCATGCCGTGTCCACGGTGAGGCTGGGCCCCGCGAAGTTCATGAGATACGAAACGCGGTTCGCCAGCGAGAACGTCTGCGAGTTGACGGGGAGCCAGTCGCCGTGCTCCAGCTGGGAGGCGGCGTACATCTGGTAGTTGTTGTACGTCGCCCCGACGAAGACGCCGACGCGCCCCCTGGAATCACCCGCGGCCCCGCGCGTGATCGTCTCCGGTGTGTGGCCCGAATCCTCGATGCACTGCCATGCTGTCTCGATGAACAGGCGCTCCTGGGGATCCAGGAAACGCGCTTCGAGGGGAGAGATGTTGAAGAACTCGGGCTCGAAGGCGTCATACCCATCGATGAAACCGCCCCAACTGGGGTACGACTCCTCCCCCAGTCTCTGGCGCGCCACCTCCTCGTACTTCTCCCAGCCGGGACGGTCTGCAGGGATGGGGCTGACACAATCCCTGCCGTCGACCAAGTTCGTCCAGAACTCCGACAGGTCGTCGGCCATCGGATATCGTCCGCTCATCCCCACGATGGCGAGCGGTCGTCGATCCTCGCCCAGCAGTGGGCGCTGGGACATCGTCGCGGCCTCGGACGCCGGGTCACCACTGCCCTTGACGGTGTCTTCACGTACGTCCTCATCGACCTCGGCGTGGACTGGGACCAGATGGCGGTCGACGTAGTCCGCGAGCGCCCCGGCGGTCTTGAACTCGAACAGCATGGTGGCGGGAAGGGCACCGAACTCAGCGGCGAACGCCTCGTTGGCCTCCTTCACGAGGACCGAGGTAAATCCCAGTTCCTCGAAGGTCGCCTCGGGGTGGATCTCGGAGGAATCCCACCCGAGCACACGCGCAAGCAACCGCTGGACGCGCGCCAACGTGGTCCGGCGAGGGGCCTCCTCTCGGCGATCGGTGACGACGTCCGACGGTGCTGGCTTCGGCGTGGGCGGCTCGGGTTGGGACGCAGTGTGGCTCGCCCCAGGCCGCGCATACTTGCCACGAGGTTCGAGGTCGACCCGGTGAATGGTTGCGTCTAACCAACACCTGCGGGGCTCGAACGGGTAGGTGGGCAGTGACACCCGCAAGGGGCGTACCCCGTCCCACAGACGGTCCCAGTCGAGGTTGATGCCCCCGACCCAGAGCCGCGCTAGCTTGTCCGGGGCGTGCGATTCCCGCAGTTCGCGCTGATAGGCATCGCCCTCGGCCCCGGTCAACAACAGCCCGGTGAGGTCCTGCACCGCTGAGACGTCCCCCGTCCAGACGCCCGGGAGGGACCTCTCGCCGTCCAGGTGTCTCCCCAAGAGGTCGTGGAGTTCCTCAACGCTGCCGGCCACGATGGCCAGACGGTGCGCGAATGGTTCGCGACCGGTCTGCAGGGTGTAGGCGAGGCCATCGAAGTCGACGGGCGCCCGCGTCAGTTCAGCCAACGCCGAGTCAGCGCCCAGCCCGCTGCCGATGACGTCCACGAACTCGCTCACCGTCCTGCAACGCCCCGCGGTCACCAGGTCACCAGGAATCTGGTACTTGTCCGACACTCGGGTGCACAGGGTCGCCATGTCCACCGGATCCAGACCGATCTCGCCAAGATCCTCGTGGGTGTCGATGTCGGACGGATCAACCTGCGCGATGTCGGCCACCAGTCGCGAGACCTCCTTGAGGCGTGTCTGCGTTTCGACAGGCACACTGCGGCGGTTGCGTTCCAGATGCGCGAGCAGCGCGCGACCTTGACGTTCCAGCGCGTCCATGGTCTTGGCGCTGAGCGTCACGACCTGGGGACGGCCGGACGAGACCGCCGGAACGGGCTGCCGGTGCTCCTCAAGAACGATGTGGGCGTTGATGCCGCCATACCCGAAGGAACTGATGCCCGCTCGTCGAGGCGATCCATCGGCGTGGGTGGGCCAAGGTCGGAGTTCGCTCGAGATCGAGAACGGGGTCGGACCCAGGTTCAGAAGTGGCGACACGGCACGAAGGTTGGACTGCGGTGCGATGACCCCGTCCCTCAACGACAGGAGCACCTTCGTGAGGGACGCCATGCCGGCGGCCGTCTCAAGGTGACCCACATTGGCCTTCACCGAACCGAGGGCACAACCTGTCCCTGGCGCCGCGTGATGCCGATTGAAGGCCTCAACCAGGCCTTTGATCTCGACAGGATCGCCAAGCCGGGTGCCAGTGCCGTGAGTCTCGATGTAGTCGGCGCTGGTGATGGAGACATCGGCTTGGTCCCATGCGGCCTCGATGATGTCGGCCTGGGACTGCGCCGATGGAGCGGTCAGTGAGACGCCCCGTCCCCCATGGCCGATCGCCGAGCCCCGGATCAGAGCGTAGACGTGGTCGTGATCCGCTTCGGCGTCGGACAAACGCTTGAGGACGACGGCCCCGACCCCCTCCCCTCGGACGTACCCGTCAGCATCGGCGCTGAAGGACTTGCAGACGCCGTCGGACGCGAGCATGCCTGCCTGCGAGAACGCGATGAACCCGGTGGGAGAGCACAAGACATTGACGCCGCCGGCAATGGCAGCGTCCGACTCATGAGCACGCAGCGCTTGGACGGCACGGTGCATGGCCACCAGGGACGCCGAGCAGGCGGTGTCGATGGGCTCGGAGGTGCCACGCAGGTCATAGAGGAACGAGATGCGATTGGCGAGCAGCGAGTGCGCAGACCCGGTGGCGGTGTGTGCCCCCACACCCGCCCCAGAGGCCCGCAACAGCTCAGAGTAGTCGAAGCCGCCCACGCCCACAAACAGACACATGTTGGTCCGGGCGAATTCACTCATTCGGTGTCCGGAGTCCTCGACCGCAGCCCACACGGTCTGCATGAAGATACGCTGCTGGGGATCCATCAACTCGGCCTCACCCGGCGAGACCCCAAAGAATTGGCAGTCGAAGTTCTCGACCCCCGGCGCGAAGCCACCGAACCTCACACCATTGGCTTCGTCGTCACCGGAGCCCTGCCATTCACGCCAGTCCCAACGCCACGCTGGCACCTCTCCGGTCATGACCTCACCGGCGCGCACGCGTCGCCAGAACTCCTCGGTGTCCCCACCCGGGAAGAGACCAGCCATACCCACGATCGCGATGGGTTCGGGGGCATCGTCACTCTCGTCGATCCGAATCGTGGCCGCCACCTGCGGGGTAGCGGTGGCCAATGGGTGTGCGTCATCGCGATCCGACGTCCGCTGTGAACCCTTCTCAGCAGGGCCCGGGTCCGTGGGCTCGGCAGGCACGCTGGGAGCGTCCGGCTTGGTCCCAGGCGTCTCGGGGACGGAGACGGCCCAGCCGCGCTGCGTCGCGACCTCACTGCCGAACTCGTCCGCGACGAAGTCCACGAGCGATCTCAGCGTGGTGTGGTCGTAGAAGACCGACGGCAGCAGCTCGAGGCCCCACAGGTTATTGAGCCAGGAGGCCAACTCGGTGAACGTGATCGAATCGAAGCCGAACTCGACCAGTTCTGCCCCCAGGTCGACGTCTTGGTCCGCCAGACCCAGGGTGGTGGCCACACCGCGCGCGAGGTCGCTTCCCAGCAGGTACCTGACGCGGTCCGTCTCCGCGTCGTGCGCCGGCTGCGCCACCTGATCGACGTTGCTCGGTCGGTCGGCAGGGTGGCCCCTCCGAACCGTGCCGCCGGGTCCGTCCTGGGTTCGGACGTCCCCGTCCGGCAACCTGGCGGTCTGGTCGGCGAAGAACCGTCCGGCGATCTTGGAGTGATCTCCCTTAACGATCGAAATCACCGGGTGAGGCGCGTCGTGGATGAGGTTGGCGAGGATGGTGAGGCCCTCCCCCGTTCCCAGCGGGCTCAGACCACCGGTCTGGCGCATGAATCGCTCAGTGGCAGGGTCGATCTGCATTCCGCCGTCCTTCCACAGCGGCCACTCGATCGATAATGAGGTCCCGGGGTGGCCCGCGTGCCGCGACCGCCAGACCATGAACTCGTCGACGGCCCGGTTGGCATATGCGTAGTCCGACTGACCAAGGTTGCCCCTGAGCCCCGCCACTGACGAGAACACCACGAAGAAGTCCAGAGGATCGTCGGACGTCAGTTCGTCGAGGCAGACTGCCCCAACCGCCTTGGCAGCGACCACGGCCTCGACATCCCCGGGCGACTTCTCCCAGGTCAGCGAGTCGTTCAGGACGCCCGCCGCGTGCAACACTCCTCGGATTGGCCCCAGGGTCCGGGCGCGCGCGAGGGCCTCGGCCAAGGCACCGCGATCCGTGACGTCGACCTTGATCGAGGTCACCGGCCCAGCGACCTGGGCCAGCCATTCGGGGGAGGCACCAGAGCGCGAGAGAACCACGGCGTGCCCGCCGGCGGCGACAATCCAGTCGACAAGGTGCCGACCGACGCCACCTGTTCCACCGGAGACCAAATACACCTTCCCAGCCAGGATCGGAGTCTCGTGGAGCGTCCAATCAAGCGGAATCTCGCGAATCCTCGGTGATCGGCACCCCTCGGGGCCCACACGAACTTCCTGGACGCCGGACGTGGTCACCGCGGCGGCCAGTTCCCCGGCCAATGCCGCGACCGGATCGGTCGCCATGACCACTCGAGCGGAGAAGCCCGACCATTCCAACGCGACACTGTGCGCCCAGGCGCCGACGGGCTTGTCCCACATGCTCATGATGGACTGCTCCTGCCCACTCAGGAACACGAGTCTGAGCGTGCCGGCGACCCTGTGAACGGCGCCAACCAACGCGGTCAGATCCATCACGCAACGGCGGTTGGATCCACCCATCCACAGCACCAAGTCTGGCTCCCGCGATGCTCGGGCTGAAGCGGCGTAGGCGTCAGCAGCCGCGTCCGGGAGCACCACCTGCGCCACCTCGCCCCCGGCGCTGGTCACCCGCCGCACCACCTCGTCCTGGCGCCCCTCGCCGACGACGAGGACCGTCTGCCCCGCCAAGTGCCCTGCGACAGGGCTGGCGCAATCCACCCAGTCCTCGACCAACCCCACGACTCCAATGCCCACCCGCCTCAGCTCGAAGTCCCGAATGACAATGAGGACGCGACCTTGGTCGTCCGCGATGTCGAGGTCGAACCGAATCTGATCGGAGCGGGCGGCGGACGTGGACCGCTGGGCGCGCACCCACATTCGGTCGTCCAACGCTGCGTACCGCTCGATCCGGCCGATCCGGAACGGTAGGTAGAGCGGACGCACGGTCTCCTCGACCGGCGCTTCCGAACCGACCACCACACCGCTGATCGTCTGCAGCGCGGCGTCCAGCAAGGACGGGTGGAGCGGCCAGTCATGCACGCTGTCACGAAGGTCATCGGAGAGTTCGAGACGGGCCAAGGCCTGACCATCACCACGGTGGAGACGGGTGATCGAGCGGAACGATGGGCCATAGGCCAGTCCGGTCCGGCTGAACTCGTCGTAGCATTCCTCACCAAGTCGGAGGTCGGGGCAGTGCTGTATGACCGACGAGACGTCGAGGAATTCCTGCGTCCCGCGCCCTGAGCCATACTCGAGACGCCCGCTCGAACACACCTTCTCGTTGTCTCCTTCGAGGCATCCGATGGTGAACGAGGCACGGGTGTCCGACTCCTTGCGGACGACCACGTGCACCTCAGCACCCTCGGATGCCATGATCGGCGCCGCCCAGGTCACGTCCGATATGGTGCCGGCCCGCAGCTCGGGGAAGCCGGCCTCGCTGGCGCGCAGCGCAAGGTCCAGGTGTGCCGCGCCCGGAACGATGTTGTCTCCCTTGACCACGTGGTCACGCACGACGAAGTCTTGGCGCGTCAGATGGACGCGGTAGTGGACCTCGTCGTCCTCACGAACGACGCTGGCGCGGGACGTGGCTGTGGCCGACCGCGTCGAGTCCCCCAGGACATCTGTGAACCAGTAACGATCACGAGCGAACGGGTAGGGGGGCAGGCTGGTGACCCCGCCGGAGGGGCCCAGGGCGTTCCATTCGACGGGCTCCCCCTCCTCAAACCGACGCGCCGCATCGTGCCTCGGGTCGGCCCGGACCGCGTGGGCAGGAAACTGACCGCCGCGTGCAAAGGCCTCGAGTTGCGTCACCGCATCGTTGACGTCCACGACCACGAACGCCGCCCTCGACGCCATGGTCGCCCGACCCGTCTGGAGGGTGTGGGCGGTATCGGAAACCGTCGACCGCCGCTTGGCCAGGTGACCGGCCAAGAGACCAGCCATCTCGCGCAGTTGCGGCTCGGTCCTGGCGGAGAGCGGCAGGATGAGGGCTCCCGCCCGATCGACCTCTCCGGGATGGCTGTACTCCTCCACGACGATGTGCGTGTTGTTGCCCGACATGCCGAAAGAGCTGACCCCCGCACGTCGAGGCGTGCCGGTCCGACGCGGCCATTCCTCCAGATGGTCGTTGATCCGGAGGCCGGAGTCCTCGATCTCGAGATAGGGGTTCTGCGTCGAATGGTTCGGCATGGCAGGAATCTCACCGTGTTGCATAGAGAGGATCACCTTGATCAGCCCGGCGAGGCCCGCGCACGCCTCGAGGTGACCGACATGCGACTTGACCGAACCGATCACACAGTCGAATGATGAGTCTTCGCCTGCGACCTCGCGGCGTGCCGTCACGAGCGACTTGGTCTCGATGGGGTCCCCTAGGAGGGTTCCCGTCCCGTGCGCCTCGACATACCCGAGAGTGCTCGGGTCGACACCGGCATCGACCCACGCTTCGTGGAGCACGGCCACCTGGGCTTCCGGGGACGGTGCAGTCGGGCTGTTCGCCCTTCCGTTGTGATTCGTGGCCGTCCCCTTGATCACCGCATGGATCCTGTCACCGTCCGCGAGCGCCAGATCGAGGGGCTTGAGCAGGACTGAGGCGACCCCCTCGCCGGGAACGTAGCCGTCGGCGGCGGCGTCGAAGGAACGGCAACGGCCCGTCGGTGACAGTGCCCCGACCCTGCTGGTGTACACGTAGTGTAGGGGGCTGATGAGCAGGTTCGTCCCCGCCACCACCGCCTGCCGACACTCTCCGGCGCGGAGGGAGGCCACCGCGAGATGCAAGGCGGTCAGGGAAGAGGCACACGCGTTGTCGACCGGGACGCTTGGCCCCCGGAAATCGAAGATGTACGACAGACGCCCCGACAGCGCCGACGGCACGCACGACACCGCTTGGTAGTCCGTGAACTCCACGCCCGATCTGAGGATCTCGTCCCAGTACTCGTGGAAGGCGACCCCAAGGTAGAAACCGGTGGTGGTCCCCCGCAACAGGTCGGCGCATCCGGCGTCCTGAAGGGTGCCATGGACGACTTCCAGCAGGACACGCAGCTGCGGGTCCAGCCACAACGCCTCGCGAGGCGCGACTCCGAAGAACCCCGCGTCGAACTTGTCCGCCTCGATGAAGCCGCCCCATCGCGACCGGGACCGGTTCGGGGCCCCCGGCTCGGGGCTGTACCAGTCGCGCCAGTTCCACCGTTCGGCCGGAACCTCAGTGATCAGGTCGTCGCTGGCACGCAGGTGCTCCCAGAAGGTCCACAAGTCGGGCGAACCGGGGAAGCGTCCATCCATCCCGACGATCGCAATGTCCCTGTTGCGCTCGGGCACGACGGCCGGGGCGGGCCCCGACGGAGCCGGAGCCGGCTCGTCGCGGGTCGCGTCCGTTAAGGCTCCGAGACGAGCGGATAGGGCCTCCCCGTGCTGGGCCACTAGGGCCGCGCTGAGCTCTGCGATGGTGGGATACTCGAAGAACAAGGTGGGGTACAATTCGAGACCCAGGGCGTCCTCCAGAACACCCGTCATGGCAATCATCTGGGCGGAGTCCGCCCCCAGCTCCATGAAGCTGACCTGGTCGTCCAGAACCTCGCCCGTGCCGAGCGTCCGTTGCACGACCCCGGTCACGTAGCGACGCACGGTCGCGTCCGACGCATCCGACGCCCTGGAGGGCGGCTCGGGGGCCGCCCCAGTGGCCTCGGTGGGCTGCGCCGACGTCGGCGCACCGCCGATGCGGCGCAGCGTCATGCCGTCAACCTCGAGGACGCACCGTCCCTCGTCGTCATGGAAGCGAAGATCCATGGTGATCAACTGGTCCGTCACCCGCACGGAGCTGGCGCGGCACCAGCAGGCGTTCGGAAGGGTGCTTCCCGTTCCCCGCATGGCCCGCACCGCCATGGTCACCCAGGTCGACCCATCCGATGGCGTCAGGACGGCGGGATCAACGAGCGTGCCGCCGACCACGAAACCACCGTCGAGGAGTGCAGGGTGGACCGCGAGCTCCCCCTCCGCCGCGATGGCTTCGGGGCGCAGTTGCAGCCGCCCCAAGGCCTCGTCGCCTCGGATCCAGACCCGGCTGACGCAGTCGAGAACCGGGGCGCGAGACAGCAGCGGGACCGCCCGGATCTCGTCTGCGGACAGCGTTCGGTCGGACGTCCCCGTGAACGTATCAACCACCATCGGCTCCGTTGCGCGGCCACCGTCATCCATGTCCCCCAGCTCAGCCGTCATGGTCACGCGCTGCGCTCTCCCGCTGATCGAGAAGCGACCGACCAGCTTGCTCACATCCGCGTCGTCGCGCTGGACGACCACGTCCACGCTCGCCCCCGGGGGAACCACGACGGGCTCGACAAGCACGAGATTGCGCACACCGAATTCCTCGGACGCAAGCTGGGCCGCCATGGAGCAAAGCGTGGTGCCCAGCAGCACCTGCTGCCCCTGGACGACGTGTGCGGCCAAGTACGGTTCATCATGAACCCATCGCCGCTGGACGGACTCCCCCCGGGGACGGCTCCGACGCCTCACCAGCTCCCCCACCTGGTCCCTGGTCAGCTGCCCGCGGGCGAACATCTCCAAGGCCGCCGTGATCGAGTGCTCGTGGCGGGGCTCGGCAGGGTCGGACTGACGGTTGTCCGGAGTGTCGCTCATGCTCGCGGATTCCTCTCCCATGGTTCTGCGGACGCGGGATTCGCTCCCAACAACACTGAGGCCGCCTCCGGGGACAGCTGGCCGGCTTCGATCTTGTCGAGCACTGCCTCGAGGTCGCCCACCGCCAGGTCCGATGGCTTGGCCGCGCCGACGGGGTCACCCACCTTGAGGTGCCTCCGGTTGAAGCGAGGGGGCGCCAACGACTGGCGGGTCGGAAGATCCGGGTCGGCCGCCTCAAGCACGGCGTGGGCGTTGGTGCCCCCGAACCCGAAGGCCGACACTCCCGCTCGACGCGGATGGGCGGCATCCCCTGGCCACGGCACCAGTTCGCTGACCGGGTAGAAGGGCGACTCCGAGAAGCGGAATCGGGGGTGCGGATTCGGACAGTTGAGGGTGGGGGGGATCTGCCCATGTCGAAGAGCAAGGATCACCTTGATGAGGCCGGCAATCCCAGCTGCCCTCAGCAAGTGGCCGATGTTCGACTTCACCGACCCCACACCGCATTGTTGACGCTCCGCGCCGTCCGCGGTGAAGACACGCGAGGCGGCCTGGATCTCGATCGGATCGCCGAGCGAGGTCCCGGTCCCATGGGCCTCCAGGTACGAGATGTCGCTGGCCCGGACGCCAGCCGCGGCAAGCGCGCTCGCCACGACGTCCTGCTGGCCGTGGAGGTCGGGGACCGTCAGCCCGATGGTGTGGCCGTCGTTGTTCACGGCACTGCCCAGGATGACCGCGTGGATGGTGTCCCCATCCCTGACGGCCGCCCGGTAGGGCTTGAGAAGCACCAGACCAGCCCCCTCGCCGGGCACCATCCCGTCAGCGTCCGCGTCGAAGACCCGGCAGACGCCGTCCGCAGCCAGGGCACCCGCCTTGCTGAAGCCGATGTGCACCTGCCCGTCGGTCAGGAGCTCGACGCCGCCCACGATCGCGGTGTCGCAGTCCCCCGCCCGCAGGCCGGCACACGCCTGGTGGAGTGCCACCAACGCCGACGAGCAGGCAGTGTCGATCATCTGCGACGGGCCCCTGAGATCAAGGAAGTCCGAGACTCGAGCAGCGGCCATGTTCGGGATCGTGTTGACCACAGCGCGCCGCATCATCGAACTGGACAGCTGCGAGAGCTGGACCTTGAGGTAGTTGCTCTCGCCGCCCCCCAGGTAGACGCCGGTCTTCGAGCCGGCAAACTCCTCGGGCCGGTACCCGGCTTCGTGCAGCAATTCCACCGACAGCTCCAGCACGAGCCGGTGGTGGGGATCCATGACCATGGCGTCCTCCTCACCGATTCCGAACCAGTCCGGGTCGAAGGCGAAGATGTCATCGTCCAGGAAGCCACCGTGCTTGGAGTACGTGCGACCCGCCGCGGACCGGTCGGCGCTGTAGAGCTGGTTCACGTCGAAACGATCTCGGGGCATCTGGCGCACCAAACAGTCCCCCGACTGCAAGTGACGCCAGTACTCCTCGACCGTCCGGGATCCCGGCAGTCGCGCGGCCATGCCGATGACTGCTACCCGGTCAACGTCGTGGGGAACCTCCGGGGTCTGCGCGACGTCCCTCCCCGGGTCCACCGACGGCTGTGGGGCTGCCGAGGGTCGATCGGGCATCACAGGGCGACCAACTCCCCGGTCCTCCAGGTGGCGGGCCATCATGGCCAGAGTCGTGAGCTGTGAGAACTCGCCCGGGTCGACCGTGGTCGAGAAGGCCTCCTCCACGCAGTTCATCAGCGTCATCAGCCCGATGGAATCGAGGCCGTAGTCGTGGATGTCCTCGGTCGGATCGATCTCGCTGGGCGGGTACTTGAGGATGTCCGCGCAGATGTCGACCAACCGGGCCTCCATGTCGCGATGGGAGGGCGCCGCCGCGTCGTCCGTCTCGACCGCGCGGCCAGACAGGCCCATGACTTCGGTGACGCGCTCGCGATGACCATTCAGGACGCCCACCCAGGGTCGTCCAGCGGCGAGAAGCGGTCCGAAGAGGCGCTGTCCGACCTCGGTGGCCATCGGGACCGTTCCGACCGTGCGCTCGAGTCGTGCGACGGCCTCGTCGTCTAGACCCATGCCCCCGTCCGACCACAAGGGCCAGCCGATCGACAGACTCCTCCCAGACCGTTGCCCGGACGCGCGCAGCCGCTCCCGATCGGACATGTAGGCGTCCATGAAGCGGTTCGCATACGCGTATTCGCACTGGCCGGGGTTGCCGACTGCCCCTGCCAGCGACGAGAAGCAACCGAACCAGTCCAGGTCCATGTCGGCGGTCTCCTCGTCCAGGACCACCGTGCCGGTGACCTTCGGGGCACACACCTCGTCCCATGCTCCGGAGTCCTTGATGGCGAGCAAGCCATCACGAAGCACGCCCGCCGCATGGAGGATCCCCCTCAGTGGTGGACGCTCGGAGTCTCGAAGCGTCTGAACAAGCTCGCGAACCGATGCTCGATCGGAGACGTCGAGCGCTCGGTACTCTGCCGCGCACCCCAGCGAGTCCAACCAGGCGGCGGCCTGCGGGTCCAATGCTCTGCGACCGGCGAGCACGACGCGTCCCGCCCCCCGCGCGGCCAAGAACTCCGCGAACCGACGGCCCAGGCCGCCCAGGCCGCCGGTGATCAGGTAGGAGGCGTCGTGGCGCGCGCGAAAATCGGTGGACTCGTCCAGGATGAACCCGGCCCAGCCCAGCACCTCGCGATCCGACTGCTGAAGCCGGACCTCGGCATCGTCGGCCCCACCCCGGATCTCGTTCAGGAGCGCGTCCGGGGCCACACCGTCGCCGACCTGGACCGCCGAGGCTCGCAGCCGCGGTTGCTCCGCGCGCACGGTGCGAGCCATGGCCGCCAGGGCCCGGACGTCGGCGGATGCACCGTCGTGCACCATGACGAGGCGTTGGATCCGCCTGTCCGCAACGGCGTCCCTCAGCGCGTGATAGGCGCCGGTGGCATCCACGTTCTGGTACGCAACACCAGATTCGAGAACGAGCCGTTCGAGAGGCGGCGACGCGTCCACCAGGAGGGTGCGCGTCTCGGATGGACCCACCTGGGCCACGCCGGACGCCGGCTTCTTCCGCCAGTCAGGCCCGAACACGACGTGACCGACCTCCCCCTGCGACACCCGGTTCCCGGGCGCGTGGTCCGGCACCACCGGCGCGGCAATCGCAAACTGACGGAGCGTGAGGCCATCGATCCGCACGACGGGATTCCCGCCGTCATCGGTGACGACGATGTCGACCTTGCGCACCCGCGCGTCCGGGCAGCGCACGACCTGCACCCAGCCGCTGCCGGGAAGTTTCCCGCTCCACGTGAGTCGAGACAGGGCGAAGGGCACCCAGACGCCCCCGACATCGTCCGAGTCCGACAGGCCCAACACGGTCTGGAAGGCCGCATCGATGATGCTTGGGTCGAGGGTGTCGTTGCCCGTCCCGCCACCAGAGGGAATCTCCCACCTCGAGAGTGCCATCTGGCTGCCACAGTGGATCTCGCGCAGACCCCGGAAGGTGGGGCCGTAGTGCAGACCGGCGTCGTCCAAGGAGCGGTAGCAGTCCTCAGCCGGGAGGGTCCGATGCATCCTGCGCAGGAGGGCATCCGGATCGACGCGTTCGCCCATGTCTTCCGGCTGACGGGACACGTGAACCCGCCCCCGGCAGTACTCGGTGGCCTGATCGGCGCCATGCCCCGTGACCGCGAAACGGATTGCATTGTCCGATGCCGTCAGGGACAGGTCAACGCTGGTCGTCCGATCGGTGGCCTGGATGGGGCGTGCCCACAGGACGTCGGAGATGGCGCGCACGGGCTCCCCCGACGCCAACGTCCCACCCGCCCGCGCCATCTCCAGCACCGCCGCACCGGGCAGCGTCGGGTCCCCCACCACCACGTGGTCCGCCAGGTGGGGCTCGTCAGACCTGAGCACGGTGGTGAATCGGGTGTCCGTCAGGGAAGACGTGTTCGTCCCCAGCAGTGGCGCGAGGCGCCGATCTTCGTCAGCATCATGCACGGCGCTCACCGCAGCGTCGCTCTGGTGGACCACTCCGGTCCGGCTTCGAGGGAATCTGCAGTCAACACGTTCGAAGGGGTAGGTCGGAAGCTCGACGGTCCTGGCTCCCTGCCCCAAGGGCACGCGCCCCCAATCGATGGTGGCCCCCATCACCCACAGACGAGCCAGTTCGGCCCAGTCCTCCTGATCGATCGCCAGATCGACGTCCGCATCATCGGGACGATCGCCGCGCCGCTGCGTTGGGCGAGTCGACCAAGCGTTCTCACGGTTCGCCGCGGCGTCGAGTTCGGTCAGCAGCTCGGCCAGCGTCGACACCACGAAGCCGATGCGCTCGCCCATCGGCTCCCTGCCCACCCGCAACGTGTGGGCCACGTCGATCAGCCGGAGGTCGCTTCGGTGGCGGCCACCCAGATCTGTCACGTCCACGAGCTCCAACAGGCTCGAGTCAAGCGATACGTTGGGCAGCGAGCCAGAGCGTGGGGCGCCCACGTCCGTGAGCAGGGTCGTGAGTCCGACGATGTCCAACCCTTGCTCACCGAGAGTCGCCTCGGGGTCGATCGCGTCCTCGCTGACGCCGAGCACGCGAGCGGCAGCCGTCACGAGTCGACCGAGCCGGTTGTCGTCCTCCCGGGCCGACAACGCCCCTCGCCTGGCGCGAAGGTGATCGGCCAGGGCGGCACAGTACCGGCTCAGCTGCTCGGGAGTTCGAGCGGACAGCACCACAATCTGGGGGCCAGCGCAGTCTTGAGGGGCATCACTGGTGAATTCCTCGACCACCACGTGCACGTTGGTGCCACCGGCCCCGAACGAGCTGATGCCCGCCCGCCGCGGCCCCTCGACGAGTTCGCCCGCGACCATGCTGGTCGGGGCCTGCCACTCAGATGCAGCCGTCTGCAACTCGATGCGAGTGTCGTCGAAGTCCAGTCGAGGGTTCACCGGCGTGCAGTTGAGCGTCGGCACGAGCGTTTGGTGCCGGAGCTCGAGGATGACCTTGGTCAAGCCGGCGATACCCGCCGCGCCTTCCAGGTGCCCGATGTTCGACTTGACCGAACCCAGGGAGACCGCACCCAGGTTCCCCGCGGGGGCACCCACCACGTTCTTCAGCGCAGCCAGCTCGATCGGATCGCCCAGGACGGTTCCGGTGCCGTGGGCTTCGATGCACCCGATGCTGCCGGGGTCCACACCTCCGGTTTCGAGGGCCGCGCGAATGACGTTCGACTGCGCGGCGGGATTGGGAACGGTGTAGCCATTGGTCCGGCCACCATGGTTGGTCGCGGTCCCCTTGATGACGGCGACCACGTTGTCACCATCCTCGAGTGCGTCCGCCAGCGGCTTGAGCAGGACGGCGCCGACTCCCTCGCCGGGGACGAAGCCATCGGCGTCCTGACCGAAGCTCGAACAGCGCCCGGTGGGAGACAGCATCCGCGCCTGGGCCAGCGTGATGTACCTCGCGGGATGCATGTAGAGGTTGACGCCGCCTGCGAGCGCCATCCGGCAGGATCCGTTGCGCAAGGCCTCGCAGGCGAGGTGGACGGCGCTGAGGGACGCGGCGCAGGCGGTGTCAACCGTCATGCTGGGGCCACGGAGGTCCATGATGAAGGACACCCGATTGGCCAGTGACCACGACGCCGACTGCGGGTTGACGCCGCTCTCGGCGGCCCACTGTTCTGGAGCCCACATCTGGTTGGTGTATGTCGTCACTCCGGCAAAAACGCCCACCTCATCACGGGATGTTCTCAGTCGCGATGGCGGGTAGCCGGCCGCCTCGAAGGTGTGCCAGGACGTCTCGAGGAAGAGGCGCTCCTGCGGGTCGAGGGTTTCCGCGTCGCGCGGGGAGATGCCGAAGAACTTCGGGTCGAACCGTTCGACCCCGTCCAGGAAGCCGCCCCACCGCCCGTACGAGCGACCCCCCCTGGCATTCTCGGGATTCTCGTCGAGGAGCGCATGGGCGTCCCACCGGTCCAGGGGGACTTCCCGAATTGCGCTCCTTCCCGCCACCAGCAGGTCCCAGAACTCGTCCAGATCGTCCGCCCCCGGATAGCGCCCGTCCATGCCGATGACGGCAATGTCGCCCGACCGAGCCCGGGCAGGATCCGGGAGCAGTGGCCGACCTGCCGGGACCTCTGGCCGAGGGACGTCGTCGTCCGCGGACGACGAGGCACCCTTCGTGGCCGGAGTGGTGCCCTCTTGTCCTGGAGCCGGTCGCTCCCTGGCCAGCGCACCCAAGGCGTCCCCATGGAACCTGACCAGGTAGTCGACCATCTGCGCCAATGTGGGATGCTCGTAGGCCAAGGTGCTCGGCACCTGCCCCAGAGCCTGCATCAAACCCCTGTTCAGGCCGCGGACGACCATCGAGTCCATGCCCAGTTCGGCCAATGGTACGCCCGGTGCGATGTTCTCCGGCGCAAGCCGCATTTCCTGGGAGAGGATGGCCCGGAGCAGCCGCTCGGCGGTGTCGCTCGCGCTCTCGGCGGGCCCCACCCCAGCGGCAATTGCTCCCGAGTTCGCAGGCGGATCCGATCGAGAGTCCGGGGCCGGCGACTCGATCGGGAGAGGCAGCGTGCTGGTGCCCCCGACCCCGACGCTCGGGGTATCCCGTTGCGCCCACGCGCGGTCTGGCGAGTCGAAGAGGTCCACGAGCGTCGCGTACGAGGTGGGTGTTCCGTACGCACACAGGAGCTCGGGTTCGTCGCTGATGAGGGCCCCCGTGAGCGCGCCGAGACCCGTGGCGACCGGCAGCCGCTCACCGCCTAGGCGCGCCAGATCCTGCATACGAGCGGCGTCGACTCCCATACCCCCGCCCGCCCACAACGGCCAATGGACGACCCGCACCGTTCGATCGCCCTCGGCGCGTCGTTGCTGGGCGTAGTGGGCAAGGAAGGCGTTCGCATAGGCGTAGTTGCTTTGTCCCGCATTCCCGACGACGCCCACTGAGGACGAAAACAGCAGTAGGAATTCCCTTCCGGCCCCACGAGTGGCGAGGTCGATGTTGCGGGTGCCTTCCGCCTTCGGGCCCAGCACTGCCTCGATGTCCGCCCGATCGAGGTTGCGGACGAATCCATCGCGCAGCGTTCCGGCGCAGTGGATCACCCCGTCGATGCGTCCATGGCGTGCGATGACCTCCTCCATGAGCGCCGTGACGGCGGACGCTTCGCAGACGTCGCAACTCGCATACTCCACCGTTGCGCCCAGCGCACGAATCGAGTCGAGCAGTCCGTCCTCAGGAAGCGACGACCGTGCCATCAGCACCAGATGGGCCTGAGACGTCTCGGCAACGTGCCGCGCCACATGGGCGCCAAGGCCCCGCCCCCCACCGGTGATGACGTAGACGCCGCCTCGACGGAACGTTGCCGCGTTGGGACCAGAGCCAGAGCTGGCCACGGACGAGTCCTGGACCAAGCACCTCGTCGACCGACGTTGGCCGTCCCGTCGGACCTCGAAGCCATCCCGCTCACCGAACTCCTCCAGCAGATCAGCGATCTGCCAAGCATCCGACACCTCCACGGTCCTCGCGCGGAACCTCGGTTCCTCCTGCGCGAACGACCGCAGGAATGCGGCGGTCGCCGCGTTGGCCGGATCGGCGCCCCCGCCGCGACGCGCGTGGGTGCGGACGAAGCGCAGCTCGGAGAGATCCCGTCGGCCACTCAAGGAGACGAAGAACGCGGACAGCTGCACGAGCGTGTCCACTGGGTCCGGCTCTTCGGCAGCGTGCGTCCCATCCAGCGCAGACAGGTCGAGCACGTCGATGGTGCCGCTGCTGGGGATCGACTCGGTGCCGTGTGGCCCGTTCCCGGGGATCCGCACCACGGTGCGCCACTGATCGGCCTCCACCGGCCACTCCTCACCACCGATGACCACGAGGACGTCGCCTTTGACAGCGATGCGGCCGCCGGCGGCCGGCCTCCACACTGGTCGCAGCCACGAGACCGCGGGCTGCTCCTCGCAAGGCGGAACGGCCAAAGGTTCCGGTAGCCAGTGACGCTCAGCGGCGAAGGGATAGGTGGGCAGCGACACTCGCTGGAAGTCGTGGTCGAACTGCGCATCGGCCCAGTCGACGTCCAGACCGTGCGTCCAACACGAGGCGAGGTCATCCCACGCGCCACTGGCTACGAGGTGGTCGATCAGAGCCGTGCTTGATCCGCTCGCCGAGAGCCGCTTGGCCAACGAGTCCTCACGTCCCACGGTGCCACGATGGACGCCTGGGACCAGGTCATCGGTCAGGAAGGAGTCCAGGGCAGTCCCCACCTGCTCGAGGTCGGACGCGACGATCGCCAACCGTTCGGGCATCGGCTCGCGCCCCTCCTGCAGCGTGCGGGCGAGGTCGGTGAGCGAGAGCTCGGGGTGGGCCGCGATGTGCTCACGAACGCTTTGCGCGTAGCGGCGGAGCCGATCGGCATCCTTGGCACTGAGTGTCACGACCTCGGCGTGGGACGACGTGCGGGTGGCGACCCGCGTCGGGGGTTCCTCGACGACGATGTGGGCATTGACACCACCATATCCGAACGAACTGATGCCGGCCCGCCGGGGGGTCCCATCCTCGTGCGAGGGCCAAGGCTGCGGACGCGTCGGGATCGTGAAGGCAGTCGAGTCGAGCCTCAACAGCGGCGACACCGTCTCGAGAGTGGGGTGTGGAGCGATCGTGTCGTCGCGCAGGGAGAGAAGCACCTTGGCCAAGGACGCGATGCCGGCTGCCGTTTCCAGATGACCAACGTTCGCCTTCACCGATCCGATTGCGCAGTGTTTGGAGAAATCGTGGTCGTGCTGTCGGAAGGCATGGTCGAGGCCTTCGATCTCGACAGGATCGCCGAGGCGTGTGCCAGTCCCGTGGCTCTCGATGTAGTCCGCAGTGGTGATCGGAACTCCAGCATCGCGCCAGGCGGCGTCGATCACCTCGGACTGGGACCGCGCGGAGGGCGCCGTCAGCGAGACGCCGCGGCCACCGTGCCCGACCGCGGTGCCCACCACGAGACCGTAGATGTGGTCGTGGTCAGCGCGCGCCTGGGACAGCCGCTTCAGGACGACGGCCCCCACCCCTTCGCCACGGACGTAGCCATCGGCGTGCTCGTCGAACGCCTTGCACAGCCCGTCCGGTGACAACATCCCCGCCTCGGAGAACGCCACGAATCCCGTTGGGGAGCACAAGACGTTGACCCCGCCCGCGATTGCCACGTCCGAGTCACGGTTGCGCAGCGCCTGCACCGCCCGGTGGATCGCCACCAGCGAGGCGGAGCAAGCCGTGTCGATCGGCTCGGAGGCTCCACGAAGATCGAACAGATAGGACACCCGGTTCGCGAGGACGGAATGCGCGGAGCCCGTGGCCGCATGGGCCATCATGCCCACCCCGTCCGCCCGAAGGAGCTCGGCGTAGTCCGATCCTCCGACGCCCACGAACAGACTGGCACTCGTGCCCGCGAGCTCGCTGATTCGGTGACCGGAATCCTCCACGGCGGACCACACCGCTTCGAGGAACAGCCGCTGCTGGGGATCCATCAGGTCCGCCTCGGCGGGCGATATGCCGAAGAACTGGCAGTCGAAGTTCTCGACTCCTTCAATGAAGCCACCGAAGCGGACGTCGGTCCGATGTCCCGAACCCGTTGCGCCGTGCCAAGCACGCCAGTCCCAGCGCCAAGCCGGGACCTCACTGGTCAGGACTCGCCCAGAGCGCAGCGATTCCCAGAACGACTCTATGTCACCGCCCGGGAATCGTCCCGCCAGACCCACCACGGCGATGGGCTCGTCGGCGGCTGCCTCCGGCGCAGATGGGCGGGCCACGTCCAGCGCTGCTGGGGCGGGCTGGGCGAATGTCTCTCCATTCGTGTGGACCTGGTCATTCATGTGAACCAGGTCGTTCGTCTGGACCGTGTGGACAGGTTCGACACCACGCCAGCCTCGGTGGTCGGCGATCTCGTCACCGAAGCATCCACCGACGAAGTCCACGAAGGATCCGACTGTGGCGTGGTCGTAGAACACAGACGGCAACAGTTCCAGCGCCCAGCGTTCGTTCAGCCAGGACGCCAGTTCGGTGAAGGTGATCGAGTCGAAACCGAACTCCACGAACTCGGAAGAACGGTCGATCTGGTCGAGCGGAACGCGCATGGTCGTCACGATCGCCCGAGCCACGTCATGCTCCACCGACTCGGCAATGGTGGCTGACCCAGCGCTCCGTACCGCCGTCGGTTGCTCGGGGGCGTTTTCGCCCGGCGGTTCCATGAAACGATCGGAGATCTTGCGACGATCGCCCTTGAGAATGGCGATGGTGGGGTTCGGCGCGGCGTCGAGGAGGCTGCCGAGGACGGCCAACCCCTCGCCGGTCTCAAGCGACGAGAGCCCACCCGTACGACGCATGTATCGCTCTGCGGCGGGCCCTGGACGCATCCCGCCATCCGCCCACAGCGGCCAAGCGATCGAGAGCGAGGCACCAGGATGGTCCGAATGGTCGGCACGCCATTGGACCAGCGCATCCAACACCCGGTTCGCATAGGCGTAGTCGGACTGGCCCAGGTTGCCGCGCAATCCAGCCACCGCCGAGAAGGCGACGAAGAAGTCGAGGGGGTCGTCGGCCGTCGCCTCGTCGAGCCACAGCCCGGCACACGCCTTCGTCGTCACCACCTCGGTGATGTCAGCGGCGGACTTCTCCCAGACCAACGAATCGTGCAGGACGCCCGCCGCGTGGATCACACCACGCACCGGCCCCAGCTCCCGCGCCTTCGCCAAGGCCCGCGCGACGCCGTCACGATCACCGAGGTCGGCGACCACCGACGTCACCGCCCCGCCGAATGCGGACAACCAGTCCGTCGGCACGCCCGACCTGGACACGACGACGGCGAGACCCCCTGCTCGAGCCACCCACTCGGTGACGTGCCGACCGACTCCCCCGGTTCCACCCGTGATGACGTAGACGCCCCCCGGGACGAGGGGCGGAGTGCGCCCGTTCAGGGTCAGGGGGATCTCAGCCAGCCGAGGCGAGCACCGGCCATCACCGCTCCAACGGCTCTCTTCCACACCCAAGGTGTCCTTCACAAGGGCCAACTCCGTCGCCATCACTTGCTGCGGATCACCACCGCACGTCACACGGGCATGAAATCCCGACCACTCAAGGGCGACGCTCCGCGCCCATGCCCCGATGGCGCAACCCCAGATGCCTTGGACGGTTGATGCCTCTCCCCCGACGAACACCAATCGGAACTCGTCCATGGCCTCGTGGGCGGCGCCCACCAAGCTGGTGAGGTCGACCACCGTCTGGGGTCCGTGTGTGCCGAGCCAGACCACGGCATCGGGCGTGCGGGACAGCCTCACCAGCTGGGTCAATTCCTCCGCTGCCTTGCTGGCGCTCGTAAGCGTCACCTCGCCCACTCGGTCCGACAAGAGCGCATCCGACTGTGGCGCATCGTCGTCGCAAACCAGCAGCACGTGCCAGCCGGTCACGTCCGTGCCCGCGACGGGAGCATCGTCGACCCAGTCCTCCACGAGAGCCATGACCTCCCCGTCCGCCCGGAGGGAGCGGATGAGGCTCGCGCCGTCTGCGGGCGACAGTGAGCCGCTCTCGATGCGGGCGAGAATGTCGTCGACTGGCAGCGGGGTCGTCATGCCATTTCCTCCACTCGTTTGCGGGCGTCCGTCACAGTGATCTCTCTCCTAGACAGTTTGGAGAGCAGATCCTCCAATGGATCCGGCTCCTCGTGCTGCCCGTCGAGGCGGTTCGTGGCCGTGGATTGCTGCCTTATGGTCAAGTCGTGGAAAGCGACCCTCGTGGCCCCCTGATCGTCCACGATGCGCACGTCGAACCGGTGCCCGCCCTGGCCTGCAGGGGTCGAGGACGGTCGAACCAGGGCCCAGCCAGTGGCCGGGGTGGCAGACAGCATGTCAATGCGTCCGACATCGAACGGCACGCTGGGACGCGAGCTGTGGGCCAGCTCGCCCTCGTCGAGAACCCCAATGCCGCCCTGTAGCGCCCCGTCCATCACGGCGGGGTTGAGCACGCAGCCGACAAGGGCTTCGTCCGACGGCGCATGGAGCCGGACCAGCACGCCGCCATCCACGTGGTACAGGGTCTCGATCGCTTGCAGCGCGGGACCATAGTGCAACCCGTGCCGACCAAACGACTCGTAGATGTCCTGGCCGTCGGTGGGCGGACGCGTTGCAGACGACAGCAGCCGTTCCAGATCGACGTGAGCAGGTTCCGATACCACCGCGTCGTCCACAAACACGCGTCCCTGGCTGTGAACCACGCGTCCGTCCTGGCTGGCGAGTGTGAAGTCGAGGGATCCCCCACGGCGCATTGAGATCGTGGTCTCGACAGTGATGCCCCCACGGGGGACGACGATGGGTCGCGACCAGACGATCCCCCCAATCACATGAACTGGCGCGCCGGTCGCGATCTCGCTGGCAGCCCGGACCATCTCGATCTGCGCGACGCCCAGAACGGTGGGGTTGCCGGCGACGATGTGGTCACGCACCACGCCCTCCTCGCGCGTCAGATGCGTCATGAAGGCGCAGTGATCGAGCGTGGACATGTTCACGTGCAGCAGCGGATGAGGACGCTGCGGGCGTCCGGAGGGGCCCTCCGTTCCCACCACGATGGACACGTTCGTGGGGGCCCAGTAGCTGTCCCCCCCAAAGGGATACGTCGGCAATGACAGTCGCTGGGGTGACTCGTCCCGGAACAGGACCTCCCAATCGACCACGCCGCCCGCCAGGAAGTCGCGCATCGCAGCCTCCACGTCCGTCGAGGCCGCTGAGCTGTCCACCTCGCGGTGGTCGTCCTCGGCCCGCGCGAGGACCAGGCTCCTCAGCTCCGCGACGCTCGAGACGACCCATCCAGCCCGATGCGAGAAGTGCGACCGTCCGACCGCCAAGGTGAACGCGAGGTCACGCAGGTCGGCGTCCGGATTCTGGTCGATCCACTGGGCCAGCTCGACCAACTTGTGCCGGAGATCGCCCTGCGACCGCGCGGAGACGGGAACTGGGTGGGCGGCACGTCGACACTGACGTTGTTCCTGCGTGCCAGGCGCTTCGCGCACCACCAGGTGCGCGTTGGTCCCGGAGAATCCGAAGGAACTGATTGCGGCCATTCGCTGGCGCCCATTCGGCGTCTCCCACGCGTGCAGGCGCTGGTTCACCCTGAAGGGCGAGTTCTCGAAGTCGATGAGGCCGTTCTCACGTGTGACATTCACCGTCGGGACCAGCATGCGATGATCCAGACACATCAGTGTCTTGATGAGCGCCGCAACTCCTGCTGCGGCCAGCGTGTGGCCGATGTTCGACTTGATCGAACCGATCTCGCAGTAGCCGTTGGCCTTGGTGTGCACACGGAAGGCATCCGTCAGCGCGTCCACCTCGATCGGGTCGCCCAGACGCGTGCCCGTACCGTGCGCTTCCACGTAGGTGATGTCGGACGCGTCGATCCCATACCGCTCGTAGACAGAGAGTTCGAGCTGGGTCTGCGAGGGCCCGCTGGGCGCCATGATCCCGTTGGTCTGGCCGTCCTGATTCGTTCCCGACCCCACGATGACCCCGTAGATGTGGTCACCGTCGGCGACGGCATCCTCCAGCCGCCTGAGCACGACCACGCCCACGCCCTCGCCGGGGATGAATCCGTCCGCATCATCGGAGAACGTCCGGCACAACCCCGACGGCGAGATCATCCCGGCGCTGCTGGCGAGATGGTGGAAGAACGGCGTCGTCATGATCATGACCCCGCCGGCCAGGGCCGAATCGATGCTGCCGTCCCTGAGAGCCCGGCATGCCGTGTCAACCGCCACCAGGGACGACGAGCAGGCGGTGTTGACGGTGACGCTCGGACCGCGCAGGTCCAAGCAGTACGACAGCCGCGCAGCGAGGATCGCCTCACTGTTCCCGACGAAGGCGTGCGAATCGGGGTGCTTCACGCCATCGTCGACCAGACGGTAGTAGTCACTGCCGTTGAAGCCGATGTAGACGCCACACGAGCTTCCACGCAACGAGTCCGGCGAGTGTCCCCAGTCCTCGATCGCGCGCCACGACTCCTGGAGGAGCAGCCGATGCTGGGGATCCATCACCTCGGCTTCACGCGGTGAGATGTTGAAGAACAGCGGGTCGAACCAATCGACCTTGTCCAGGAAGCCGCCCCTCCTGCTGTACGAGATCCCCGGATGGTGACGGTCGTAGGGGTTGTCGGAACCCCAGTGGGCGCTCTCGCCCACGGAGCAACGCCCCGCGCAGAGGTTGGCCCACAACTCGTCCAGGGCGCGCGCACCGGCGAACTGGCCGGACATGCCGACCACCGCGATGTCCAGCGCCTTCGGACCCGCGGGGGGTACGGGCCCATCGGCCGTGACTTCGCGTTGAGCGTGCGCGGCCGTTCCCTCAGACCGCAGAACCCGCGACGCCAGCGCCACACCGTGTTCTCGGCAGATGTGGGCCACGAGCTTGCGGGGACTTGGGTAGTTGAACAGGTCGGTCGACCTGATTCGGATCTTCATGGTCTCGTTGATGACGTTCGCGATCTCGATCGCCATCACCGAGTCCACCCCCCGATCGGCATGTGGCTCGTCGAGATCGAGGTCGGCCTCGCCCACATGGAGGATGTCGGCAATGATTCCCACGATGGTCTCCGTGACCCATGACGTGAGCGCCTCATCCCCATCGTCCGGCGGGGGCACCGCCGGAGCCGGGGCGGTCGTCTCCGCCCCCTGCCCGGACGACAGCGATTGCGGCTGCGCCGCGACCAGCTCGGGTTCGCCGGACGCGACCGCCACGATGACGCTTTGCTGGTCCGCTAGCGTCTCGGGCGCATCGGGCCCAAGACCGAGGACTTCGCACGAGGCGAAGCCGGCGGACGCGAGCACCTCGAGCCAGCCATTGCGGTCGATCATCGGGGACGCGGGCAATCGGCGGTGCTGATCCCTGCTGCTCCACCAACCGGGCAAGAGGCCAAAGGTCAGCGTCGCGTAGTCGTGGACGCGCGTTCCCTCGTTGAGGACGAGCCACCCCCCGGGACGGAGGAATTCCCGCACCCGGCCAACCGATACGGCAACGTCGGATGTCGCATGGAGCACGTTCGTCGCAACCACGAGGTCGAAGTCGCTCCCGTCCCGGCCCTGCTCAGCGAGGTCTCGTTCGATGTCGAGGACGCCGAACTGCATTCGCGGGTACCTGGCGCCCAGCCGCGCCTTGGCCTGGGCCACCAGCTGGGCAGAGATGTCGGTGAACTCGTAGGAGACGTGCGCGAGGTCCTCCCCCAGTCCTCCCAGGATGACCTCGGTGGTCGCACCCGTGCCCGCCCCGACCTCGAGGATCCGGATCGAGTCCCAACCGCGGGCCAATCGGTCGCGTACCGCGGCCCTGATGGTATGGGACACCAGGCGGTTGAAGTGATGAGTGATCGCGTCCCCGCGATAGATCTTCTCGAGCAGATCCCCTCGCCCGCCTGGGAACATGACCTCCGTGGGGGTGACCTCGTCCTTGAGGAGTTCCGGGTAGCGGTCCATACACGCCTCCAGAAGACGGACGTGCGCCCGAACCCCCGGATACTCGTCCGCGAGGCGGCGCCCGTCCTCTCGAAGCGTCGTCAGGCGAAGGTCCTCGTCAGGTCTCGGATCCTGGGCGTCCCGGTCCAAGATGGCGGCCATCGCCGCAACCAGCCGATCATGCTCGACTGCCCTGTCTGGCCATTCGCGCAGGCGCGCAGACAACGACCCACCGACATCTCCCGCTGGGGCGCACAAGGACGTGGCCACAACGCGCAGCCAACGGCGCGCAAGGTCCGCCAGGCCCGTCCACGCCGCCTCGGCGTCGCGAAGGGTCTCCCCGTCGAGCCTGGGTGCATATGCCAGGGCCACGCGAAGGTCGGAGCCGGAGTCGTCGGCTGGCCCTTCCGACTTGCCGTCGGTCAGGCGCACATACTGGCCCAGCTTCTCCGTGTCGACCTGGGCCGCCATGACCTGGTCAACACTGTCGCTGGCCAACAGTCGAGTTACGACCTCCAGCCCAGAACTCGGCTCGATCGGCTGTGCCCCCTGTTCGCCCAGCCGCCGCGCATAGGACGGCGCGGACACTGCGCCCACCGCACCCCAGTACCCCCAGTTCACGACCTTGACCGGCCACGGCGCGCCGACGCGCAGCCACTGAGCGTACCCGTCCTCGAACTGCGATGCGGCAGCATAGTTGCCCTGTCCCGCGGCGCCGATGAAGGTCTGGGCCGAGGACATCAAGAGCAGGAAGTCCAACGACTCCCCCCGAAGGGCGTCGGCCAGGGCCACCAGTCCGGCGACCTTTGGGGCAAAGACGTCACGGAGATCGCCGTCGGTCATCGACCTCAGCGTCCGGTCGCGCAGGACCATGGCCGAGTGGATCACGCCGTCCAGACGGCCGAACTCGTTCTTGGTGGTCTCGATCGCCCGACGCACCTGCTCGCGGTCGGTGACATCGCAACGGATGTAGAGCCCTTCGCCGCCCTCCGCCCGGATGGTGTCCAGCAGTTCACGATGGCTTGCCCCCACGGCGGCGCGGCCGAGCAGCGCGACCTTGGCGCCACAGGCCTTCGCCAGATGGCGCGCCAGAAGCGAGCCGACGCCCCCGGCTCCCCCCACGAGGAGGTAGACGCCCTGCGGGCGGAACGGACTGCGGTGAGCGTCCTCGACAGTGACGGGGCGCAAAGCCCTGACGAGCAGCCTGGTCCCTTCGATGCGGACCTCCTCGCCGAACGGAATGGGTTCTCGCAGCAGAAGGTCGACGTTGCGCGGCGAAGGCTGTGCGCCGTCGATGTCGGCGATCACCACTTCCCATGCAGGGTGTTCACGCGCAGCCGATCGGGCGAGTCCCAAACAGGTGGCCGCGTAGGGAGCGGCAGGTCCGCCGATGGAGCGGTGGACATCACGGGTGACCACCCAGAGGCGGACGGGCGTCTCGGACAAGCCCGCCGCGTCCATGCCCCTGATCAGCCTGAGCAAGCCCAAAGCCGAATCCGATTCCTCACTACCGGGGAGTACCTCGTCCGCCTCGTGGACGCCCAGGAACCAGACGTCCTCGGAGGGGCCGGGGGTGTCCCCCGCCAGGTAGTCGCGGAAGGTCGCGGACGCATACCGGACGGCGATCTCTTGGGCCAGCGCGGCTCCCTGACCGCTGCTCACAATCCAGGCTCTGTTGGAACGTCGTTGCCCACCTTGCGAGGAACGCGCCGCTTCGACCCAGCACGGCTCGCGCAGGATCGACAACAGCGGGTCAGCGGACACTGGCAACGCCGAGCTGGGAGCGGGAGGGGTGCTCTCGAACCAGTACCGGGTACGCGCGAACGGATAGCTGGGCAGCGGCACGCGGCGAGGCTCACGCGTGCGATCCAACGAGCCCCAGTCGATGCCGAGGCCCCGCACCCACAGGTCGGCCAGCTCCTCCACGCGCTGCGTCCGCCACAGCGACGCGACCTGCCCACGGCTGACGTCGATTTTGGCAAAGTCCAGTTCCCCGGACGCCGACGAGTTCGTGACGGCCATCGCCGGCGTGGTGCCTGCGGCAAACGTCGACAGCTTCTCCGCCGCCTCCCCGAGGGTGGACGCCACGAAGGCCAGCCGCTCGCCCATCTGGTGCCGCCCCACTTGCAGGGTGAAGGCCACGTCCTCGAGGGTGACTCCGGCCGGCCCCCCTCCGTACCTCGCGCTCCTGAGAGCTTCGGACATGCGCGCCGCATAGTCCCGCAGACGATCCTCGGTCCGCGCCGACAACACCACGAGCTGGCGAGAACCGCCTCCGATCGGAATCTCCTGCGGGGGCGCATCCTCGACGATGACGTGCGCATTGGCACCTCCGAAACCGAACGATGACACACCCGCTCGGAGGGGCAACGCGACGCCGTCGTGGTCGACCGCCGCCCGCCACGGGCCGGTCTCGATCCCCAGACGGAATCGGGACCCGTCCAAGGGCAGGTACGGGTTCTGCAAGGTGAAGTGGAGTAGCCCCGGAAGGGTGCGATGCTTCATGGCCAGCACGACCTTGATCAAGCTGGCGACGCCAGCCGCGGGCTCGAGGTGGCCGATCTGATTCTTGACCGAACCCAAGGTGCAACCCGGATCCGCGACGTGGTCGTCCCCATAGCTCTCAAAAGCGGCAGTGAAACCGCGCACCAGCCCCTCCACCTCGATGGGGTCGCCCAGCTCGGTCCCTGTCCCGTGCGCCTCGACGTAGGTGACGCTCGCCGGGTCAACACGGGCGTCCGCCAAGGCACGCTGGACCACCTCGCCCTGCGCGATGGCGTTCGGCGCCGTGGGCGAACTGGCCCTGCCCCCGTGGTTGACGGCGCTGCCGCGCAACACCGCGTACACGTGATCACGGTCCCGGAGCGCGGATTGCAGGGGCTTCAGCAGCAGGACTCCGACCCCCTCGCCCCTGACATAGCCGTCGGCGCTCGAGTCGAAGGTCCTGCAGCGTCCTGTTGGCGACAACACCCCCGCCTGGTTCGACAGCACGTGGTAGTACGGACTCAACACCAAGCTGACACCACCGGCCAGAGCCGCCTCGCAGTCCCCCGTCCGCAGCGCCCTGATGGCCCGATGGATTGCGACCAAGGAGGACGAGCACCCGGTGTCGACGCTTTCGCTCGGGCCCCTGAGATCGAGGAAGTAGGATACCCGGTTGGGGATCATCGTGTGCGCATTGCCCGTGCCGACCTGGACTCGTTGGATCCCCGCCTTGTCCACGAGGGACTGGTATTCCGAGAATTGGACGCCCGCGAAAACGCCGATCGGGCGTCCTCGCACCGCGTCGGGCAGCCACCCCGCGTCCTCCAGGGCCGCCCACGACGTTTCAAGGAAGAGACGCTGCTGCGGGTCCATCAACTCGGCCTCGCGGGGCGAGATGCCGAAGAAGTCCGCGTCGAACATGTCGTGTCCCTCAAGGAAGGCGCCCCACTTCGACTGCGTCCTGCCCGGCGTCATCCTCTCGGGGCTGTAGATGTCCTCCCAACACCATCGGTTGGTTGGCACCTCCGTCACCAGGTCATCGCCGGCAACCAGCCGCTGCCAGAACGAGTGCGGATCGTCTGCTCCCGGGAATCGGCCTGCCATGCCGATCACCGCCACGGGGTAGTTCGCTTCCCCACCCAGGTCGACGGCGGCCGACGCGGGCGGGGACGACGGTTCGCCAACGGTCTCGAGGACGCGCTCGGCCGCGGGCGGATGGGGGGAGGTTTCCCGTCCCTGACGAGCGACGCCGATGCCATCGGGGTCATCGCGAACGATGAATTCCGCCACCGAGTCCAGCGTCGGGTAGGTGTAGAAGACCGTGGGCGTCACCACCACGCCGAGCTGCTCCTGGACGGCTCGGGTCAGCTCCTTGAGAGTGATGGAATCGAAGCCATATGACCCAAGGTTCTCGTGGGGATCGATGTCTGCCGGCTGGACAGTCAACACCTCGGCGGCCATGGCCGCCAGCCTCTCGCTCACCCACGGGACGAGGACGTCGGCGTCGTTGACGATTTCGGTGTTTTCGGCGTGGTCCGTCGCCGGCTCGCCAGCGTCCTGCGCTGCCTCGGACATCTCGGCGTTTCCCTCCTGCGGCGTCGTGATACGGACGAGGGCCTCGTGGGTTCCCGACAGGACCACGACGTGGGACAGGTCGGACGCCATGACGGCGTCGAAGGCGGCGAGCGCATCGTCGGTTTCCAGGTAGTCGAGCCCCGAGGCGCCCAAGTACAGCGACTCGTTCGTCACGTGCATGCCCCCGTCACGCCACAGTGACCACGCGATGCTGACGCTGCGGCCTCGCCGCTGTCCAGCAGAACGGCGCAACTCGCGCTCGGTCACGTAGGCGTCCAGGTATCGATTTGCGGCGGCGTAGTCGTCCAGGCCCATTCCGCCCAGCGCCGATGACGCCGATGAGAAGACCACGAACGCGGCGAGGTCGTCGGTGCTCGTCGCCTCGTCGAGAGCGCGGACCCCGAGCACCTTGGGCGCCAGGACGGAGTCGATGTCCGCGTCGGCCTTGTCGAACCATGGCCGACCGTCGGCGACGCCAGCGGCATGGATGACGCCACCGATCCGTCCCAGCCGCGCACGGACGTCGCCCATCAGGGACGCGACTGCCTGGGCGTCGGTGACGTCGAGTTGGCGATACTCGCAGTGTGCGGCCCCGACCGATCGGAACTCAGCCACGACCCGCTCGGATTCCTGCGATGGGGCAGAACGCCCAGTCAGGACAAGCCCTGCGTGGAACCTCTCGGCAAGGTGGCGTGCCAGTAGCCGCCCCAGCGCACCCAGCCCACCGGTCACGATCCACGGACCGTCGACGTCGAACGGCGGACGGTCTGGGCCGACGCCGCCGATCCTGGCCAGCGCGAGCGTCAGTTGTCTCTTCCAACGGTTGCCGGACTCGAGTCGTACCTCGCCTCCCTCACCACTCAGCTCGGTTAAGGCCACCTCCACGAGGGACGCTGGATCGCGGCCGTCGGACACCTCGGCCACGGTGAATGGGCACCGAATTGCTGCTGGAGTCAGCGTCACCGCACCCAAGGCCACCGCTGCGGGCTGGGGCGGGTGAGCAGCCTCGTGCCCGTGGACGATGACGACGCGGCGAGGAGCCCGCCGTCTAAGTTCGGCAAGCAGTCGGAAACCGAAGCGCAGCGACCATGCGGGCCCCCATAGGATGATGACGTCCGCACCATCGACGAGGGAGGGCTCCAAGGTGACGTCCGACCCGGCCAGAGCGATCTCCGCGACGCGAACGTCCTGGCCACGGCGCAGACCCGTCCGGGCTTGCGCCAACGCCTCCTGGTCTCCGAGCAGGACGACGGCGCCCCCCGCCGCACGTTGCGCAGGGCCGACTGCGCGCCATCCGGGCACATACAGCTCCGACGTGCGGCGGTCCTTCGTTGACTCCTTACGGTCTGCGGTGGCGTCGGTCGCGTCGGGTCCGGTCGGAGAGATGGGAAACCAGTGCCGATCCGGACGGAAGGGGCGGGGCGGCAGCAAGATCATCCGCCCGGGGGCACTTCCCGGCATGGCCGCTCCCTCGAGCCAGGCGCGAGCAGCCCGCACGTCCACGGTCTCGTCGTCGGTTTCCCAGCCGACAGTGCCGGGCGCGGTCTCTCGCAACAAGCCGATGGCGACGTCAAGGCGATCCGCCACGACGGCCATCCGGACTGGGTGGGCCTCCCGTCCGTGCCGCAGGGTGTGGGCCACGTCGCTCAGCGCCGGGCGCTCGAGTTCGATGTGGTGCGCGACCGAGTCGGCCCAGCGGCGCAGTTGATCCTCACTGGGAGCGCTCAAGAGCAGGACGGAGGCCCCTTCCTGCTCGGGGGCAGGATCGGGACGCATCGGCGCCTCCTCGACAACCACGTGCGTGTTCGTGCCCGAGAGACCGAACGAGCTGATCCCCGCGCGCCGGGGACCACCGTGAAGCGTCGTCCAGGGCTGCGGGTCCACATCGAGTTCGAACGGCGCGTCGTCGAGCGCCAAGTAGGGATTCGGTGCTTCGAACCCGGACATGCCGACGTACGTTCCGTGGTGCATGCACAGCACCACCTTGATGAGGCTGGTCAGCCCCGCCGCCCCCTCCAGGTGGCCGATGGCGGGCTTCACGGAGCCGACCCGGCAGACGGACGACGTGACCTCGGCGCGCGAGAAGGCCTGCTTGATGGCCGAGAGCTCCACGGGATCACCCAGGAGGGTGCCCGTACCGTGCGCCTCCAGATAGGTGATGGCGTCCGCGTCCACCCCCGCGTCCTTCCACGCCGCCTCCAGCACGGCCACCTGCGCGTCGCTGCTCGGGGCGGTGGGATTGTTCGATCGCCCGTTGTGGTTGGTGGCGCTGCCCTTCAGCACGCCTTGGATGGGGTCGTGGTCGCGGATCGCTGCGTCGAGGGGCTTGAGGAGGACCGCCGCAACGCCCTCACCTGGCACGTATCCGTCCGCGCGGGCGTCGAACGTGTGGCACTGCCCACTCGGAGACAACGCCATGGCCTTGGCAGCCGCGACGTGGTGCAGTGGACTGAGAACCAAGTTGACTCCGGCGACAAGCGCCGTCTCGCTCTCTCCCGACCGCAGCGACGCCATGGCGAGGTGCAGGGCCGTCAGGGAGGAGGCACAAGCAGCGTCAACCGTGACGCTCGGACCATGGAGGTCAAAGGTGTAGGACAAACGACCAGCCAGGGCGGAGAACAGCCCCGAAGCGGCCTGGTAGTCCTTGATGGGAACGCGAGCGCGGACGACCTCGTCCCAGTAGTCCGTGAAGCAGCTCCCGACGAAGGTCCCAGTCGTCGTGCCCTTGAGACGTCCCCCCATGCCAGCCGCCTCGACCGCCTGGTGACAGACCTCGAGCAACAGACGCAGCTGCGGATCCATCCATCGTGCCTCACGGGGTGACACACCGAAATGTTGAGCGTCGAACTGCGCAACGTCGATGAAACTGCCCCAGCGAGAATAGGTTCGGCCTGCCGAGGTTGGATCCTCGTCGAACCACTCCCGCCAGTCCCACCTGTCGGAGGGAACCTCGCTGATGAGGTTCCTGTTCGCCGACAGGTTCTCCCAGAACGAGTCGAGATCCGGCGATCCGGCGAATCTGCCAGCCATCCCGATGATCGCGATGTCCGCGCTGTGCGCTGCCGGTCCGGGCGCGGGGCGCGGCCCTGCCTCGGCCGGGCGTGAAGTGGTCTGGGGCGCGGGCGCGTCCGAGTCTGCAAGTTGTTCGAACGCGCTCGCATGGTTCTCCGCGAACCATTCGACGAGTTCGGTCAAGGTCTGGTGCTCGAAGAAGAGGGTCGGGTACAGCGCCACACCCAGGTCGTCCTCGATGCTGCGCGCCAGCTCGATCAACCCCATGGACTCCATGCCATTGGACATGAACGTCTCGTCATCCAGAACGTCGACGTGGCCGTTGCGCTGCCACAGCTTGTCGGCCAAGAAGTCGCGGATGCGGTTCCGCAGCGGCATGGTGACGGCGTCTCGAACGCCGGGTGACGGCGTGTCGACGCTGGGGGCGTCCGCCCCATAGCGCACAAAGCGGTAGGTGAAGCCGACGATCGACAGCAGCACCCGGCCCTCGTCGTCGCACAGGGCGATGTCACACGTGTGGACGTCGCCGCGTGAGCGTGCGTTGCGAACCACGCACGTGGAACTGCGACCCACCAAGGCATGCGCCTCAACCCGATCGATCAAGAACGGAATCCAGACCCCCGTGGCCCCGTCGAGGTCCCCACGCTCCCCATCACCATCGACCAGCTCCAGACTGGCCACGTAGCCAGCATCGAGCAGCGAGGGGTCAACGGCGAGGCAGCTGGCGTCCAGTTCGAGCTCGTCGCTCATCTCCAACTCGGCGACCACCCGTCCCTGTCCGCTCCAGAGCCGACGGATGCACTGGAGGGAAGGGCCTCGTTGACCCTCCACCCGCGTGGCAAGGCGGTGTGCGTCCACCTCCTGGAGGCCATCGCGGGCCGCCTCAAGGTCCACCGACTCCGCCGCACCGGCGTCGCACTGCCGGGCTGACGCGACGGTCGTCCCCACCGGATCGTTCGGGCCGACGGTTTCCACCGTCACGACGCCAGTGGCGGGTTGCGTTTCGACATGGGCGATGACCTCGGCGTCTTCGCCGTCCAGCAGGACTGGACGATCGAAGCTGACCGAACGCAGCCCCACGGCACCGCCTTGAGCTCGCATGAGCGTCGTGATCGCCATGGCGCACCACGTCAGGCCGAGGACCACCCGGGTGCCGGACCTGGAGTCGAAGGGATTGAGGCCCCTGTGGTCCCTCACCCGGGGCGCCGCATAACCGATGGTCGCGCTCGGTGAATCGGATCCGAGCTCCAGGATCCGCTTGGCCTCGCGATTCGACATGCGCCCGTCGCGGACCTCCCGCAGAGTCTGTCGAAGAACCTCGGAACGGAAATCACTCGGGCGTGTGTTCATCGGAGTCCCTCCACCTTGTCGAACGCCTCGTCCACTGTGAGCTGACCGTCCCTGACGGCATCAAGCAACCGCTCAAGCTCGTCCTCGCCCGCACCGGCGCTCTCGTCATGGGCCCGCAGCCGGAACTGCTTGCGGGAGAACGACGGGGCGGGGTGCGGGCGCCTGCGGAGCACGAACCCCGGTGGCGCATTGAACTCCTCGAGCACGAGGTGCGCGTTGGTCCCGCCGAACCCAAAGGACGAGACGCCCGCCCGCCGGGCTCCTCCGCCCGGGACGTGCCACGGTTCCAGCTCCGTCACCGGACGGAACGGGGATTCGGAGAAGCGAAAACGCGGATGCGGATTCTCACAGTGCAAGGTGGGAGGGATCTGGCGATGCTGCAGCGACAAGACCACCTTCACCACCGACGGCATCGCCGCTGCCCTGAGCAGGTGACCGACATTCGACTTGACCGAACCGACCCCGCAGTGGCCGATTCCACTGCCGTGTTCACCGAGCACTTTGGACGCGGCGCGGATCTCGATCGGGTCACCGAGGAGGGTTCCGCTGCCATGGGCCTCGAGGTAGCTAATACTGGCGGGACTTACGCCCGCCGCCGTGTACGCCCTGCGCAGCACCTCTTCCTGGCCTTCGGCGCTCGGAACGGTCAGCCCCATCGTCCGACCATCGTTGTTGACGGCACTGCCCAGGATGACCGCACGAACGTTGTCACCATCGCGAATCGCGGCGTCGTACGGCTTGATGAGCAACAGGCCCGCTCCCTCGCCCAGAACCATGCCCCTGGCACGCTCGTCGAAGACGTAGCAGATGCCGTCGTCGGCGAGCACCTCGGCCTTGCTCAGTGCGACGTGCAGGTACCCGTCGACGAGCAGCTCGATGCCGCCGACGATCGCCTGCTCACAGTCGCCTGCCAGCACCGCGCGGCAGGCATTGTGCACGGCCACCAGCGACGACGAGCAGGCCGTGTCGATCACCTGGGCGGGTCCATGCATGTCGAACGCGTCACACAAACGAGCCGCCATCATGTTCGGGATGGTGTTCACCACCATCTTCCTCTCGAACTCGGGGAGGAGATGGTCGGCAGCGCGATTCACGTAGTTGCTTTCACCGCCGCCGATGAACACCCCAGTGCGGGATCCCGCCAGCTCGGCGGCGTCGTAACCTGCATCGGCCCACAGCTCGTCGGCCAACTCCATGAGCATTCGATGCGTGGGGTCCATCGCAAGGGCGTCGGCCTCGGTGATCCGATATCGCGCCGCATCGAAGCCATAGATGTCGTCCAGGAACCCGCCCCAGCGTGAGTACGACCGCTGGGCGGCGGTCTTGTCGGCGCTGAAGAACCCGTCCAGCGGCCAGCGATCGGACGGGATCTCGGTGACGACGTCCCGACCATCGACCAGGTTCCGCCAATAGTCGTCCAAAGTGGCGGCGCCGGGGAAACGTCCCGCCATGCCGATCACCGCCAGGCGACCATCATGGCCCCCCACGTCTGCGGGGCGCGGCTCGGATGAACGGGACGGCGCCGACGACAGTGGTCCCGCCTCTGGAGAGCTGGACGGGTCCGACAGCGAGCGTTCCGTCTCGGGGACAGACACTTCGGGAGCCATGCCGCTGAGCGCCCCAGCCATGTCGCGGATCGTGGCTTGCTCGGCGAGTACACCCGGTTCGACGATGACGCCCAGTTCCCTCTCGATCGCCTTCATCAGAGAAATCATCATGATCGAGTCCACGCCGTAGTTGGTGATGTCCTCGTCGACGTCCAGCTCCGAGACGTCCACCCTCAAGAGGTTCGCGACGACGCGCATGAGGGCGTCCTCATCGGCGGCCGGCGAGGCATCCGGTAGGTCTCGCGGCTGGTCTTCCACCAGGAGTTTTTCTCGAAGGGTCGACACGTCACCGAAGGCCACCCCCATTCGGGTCTGGTTGGACAGGGTCGCCGCGTCGAAGACCTCCAGACCGACGGCGATGGGCATCGGGGCCATCCCGAGGGTCTGGCGGAGCCGGTCCACCACGTGACCAGGCACCGTCATCCCACCATCCCGCCACAGCGGCCACGCGATGGACACGGTGTGACCGGAGCGTCGGTGGAGCTCGACCAGTTCCTCCCGTTGGCGCGCGAAGGCGTCGAGACGGCAGTTCGCGTAGGAGTAGTCAGCCTGCCCTGCGTTGCCCAACACCCCGGAGCACGAGGAACACAGGACGAACAGGTCTAAGTCGTCGCGTGCGGTGAGCTCGTCTAGGACCTCGGCCCCGCGTACCTTCGGCTCGACAACATCAACCCAATCCGCATCGCTCTTTCGAGCCAGTGCCCCATCGCGAACCACGCCAGCCGCATGGACGAGGACATGGAGACCACCAAAACGGTCACGGGCGCGCCCCAGGGCGGCGGCGGTCGCTGCTCTATCCGTCACATTCGCGTCCTCGAGCATCACCGGCACCCCGAGCTGGCGGGCCCAGCGCTCGGTTTCCGCGTCGGCCGGATGGCGGCCGATCAGGACCACACCAGCGACGCCGCGCCCCACCAAGTGCTCGGCCAACAACCGACCGATCCTGCCTCGACCCCCCGTGACCACCGCGATCGCGCCTTCGCGGAAGGGCCGACCGGACGGCGCAGGCAGTTCGATCTCGCGGAGGGACTGACGGAATCGGCCGTCCGCCCCATGCAGGACGACGACATCGTCGTCTCCTCGCGAGACCTCCTGACGGACCCGCTCCACGTCCGGGAGACCGTCCGTCTGGACCACCGAGACTGCCAGCTCCGGGTTCTCGAGTCGGGAGGTGCGGGCAAGTCCGGCCAATCCCTCACCCACCGGGTCGCGCCGATCGGTGACGATCACAAGCCGTCCAGGATTTCTCTGGGCAACCAGGTCGCGGCAGGCGTGGAACACGTCCTCGACCGTGGCCGTTCTCACACTCACGTCCGCTTCCAGCGCGTGTCTCAGACGAGAGGCCTCCCCGACGCACAACACCTGGACCGGGCGGTCCTTTTGCGCAGCTTTCCCCAGATCCCGGGGCACCCAACAGGGGGCGAAGGCGAGGACCCCATCGGTGGTCGAGGGATCGCCGATCGCCACCTCGGGGTCCCCGTAGCTGCCGTTGGCCGCGGGTGCCATCTGGCGCAGCGCCAGGTCATGGACGTCAACACACACGGCTCCGTCACCGTCCGTGATCCGAAGGTCGAAGCGGGGAACGTGACCAGCGCCCTGGCCTCTCCTGGTCGCATGGGCCCAGCCATTGGACGGAAGCGGCGCGTGGATCCGGACCTCCCCCATGCTGAAGGGCACGGACGGATTGCCGCTCGACTGGCCGACCAATGCCAGCAGTGTGTGCAAAGCCCCGTCGAAGGTGGCCGGGTCCAGTACCCAGCCTCGCTGCTCGGACGCCGGCTGCGGTGCTCGGGTCCACCGGGCGAGAGCCTCGTCCGCCGAGGACCACACCTCATCAAGACACTGGAATGAGGAACCGTACTCCAGCCCGGATCCCCGGAGCCGTTCATAGCATTGGGCCCCGGAGGCGAATGGCGTCAAACGGTCTCGGATGGCGGCAATCGGCAATGGCTGCTGGGTCTGCGCTGACTCGGACACGAGGCATCTGGCCCGCGCGTGGATCCCTTCGTCCGAAGTGAACTCGATCGACACCGTTCCGCCCGGCCCTGCGGACGCGGCGGACCGCAGCTCCACGGGCGAGGGACCAGCCACCAAGGGCTTGGCCCAGATGAGGTCCTTCACCACGCTAATCGTTCCCCCCACGTGGAGACCCGCCGCGTAGCGGGCCAGTTCGAGGAAGGCGACCCCGGGGAGGGTACGAGAGCCATGAACCACGTGGTCTCGCAGGAAGAACTCACCTCCTCGCAGGGTGGTTGTGAGGGTCCAGATTCCTTCCCTTTCGTCGACGCTGCCCGCGAAGGGATGCGTTGGTGGTGCGTCCGGAACTGTCCCAGCAACGGGTTCCGGCCCGCTGAACCAGTGGCGGGAGGGCTCAAACGAGTACGTCGGCAGCGACACCTTCCGCCCGGACATGTACGTGGACCAGTTGACGTCCTCGCCACGCAGCCAGTCCCTCGCGGCGGCCTCCTCGTCGCTGCCCCCACTCCCGCCAACCAGGGTCTCTGCTTCCCGCCCGTCGGCAAACTGCTCGAGCCGCTCCACGAGTTCGTCGATGGAACCCACCACGACCGCGTAGCGGCGTGGGTGCGCTGTACGTCCCACCGCCAAGGTGTAGGCGACGTCGCCGAGGTCCACCGTGGCAGGCAAGCCCGCAGCAAGCTCGGCCACCGTGGTGTCAAGGCCCACGACAAGGCCGTGCGGCCTTGCCCCACACTGGGACCGCAGCCGCGACACCACCAACGCGATGGACGTCGCGTCAAGCCCGACGTCGCCCAAGGCGGTGTCCCCGTCCAACTCGGAGAAAGGCACTCCCAGCCACTCGCCCAACACGACCCTGACCCTCTCCAGGCGTCGGTCGAAATCTCGCGACAGGAAGTCCGCCAGGTGCCTCGCGGATCGGCGAAGCTGCGCATCCGTGCGGGCGGAGAGCATGACCACTCGAGGATCCCCGACGCCCCCCGCAGGTTCGCCTGCCGGTGGCTCCTGCCGGTGCTCCTCGACGACCACATGCGCATTTGCCCCGCCGAAGCCAAACGAACTGACGCCGCCGCGACGTGGTTCGCCGTCGGTGACGGGCGTCGGCCAGACCGTGGAGCGATCAACCACGGTGAAAGGGCTGCCCTCCAGTTCCAAATAGGGATTTCGCGGCAGGGCATTGAGCGTGCCCGGCATGATGTGGTGGCGCAGCGCGAGGATCAGCTTCACCAGACCCGCGATCCCAGCGGCCGGCTCCAGGTGACCGATCTGTGTCTTGACGGAGCCCAATCCGCAGGCACCGATCGCGGGGGCCCTTCCCGAACGGCGGGCCGACTCGTCGAACGCTGTCGACAGGCCCTCGACCTCCACGGGGTCACCGAGCTCCGTTCCCGTACCGTGAGCCTCGATGTAACCGATGTCTGCGGCGTCAACGCCCGCATCATCCCAGGCCGCCAGCAGGAGGTCGGCCTGCGCCCGGGGGTTCGGAGCGCTAAATGAGTGGGCATGACCACCGTGCCCGACTGCGGAGCCTCGTAGCACCCCCCAGACATGGTCGTTGTCCCGTATCGCCTGTGCCAACGGCTTCAGGGTCAGGACGCCGACGCCCTCTCCCCGCACATAGCCGTCCGCATTGGCGCCGAAGGTGCGGCAGCGCCCACTGGGCGACGCCACGCCCATCTGGGTGGTCAGCACGTGGTACTGGGGCGTCAGCATCAGGCTGACCCCACCGACCAGCGCGATCTCCGTCTCACCCGATCGGAGCGACCGCATGGCACGGTGGACCGCCGTCAGCGCGCCGGAACAGGCGGTGTCCACGACCTCGCTCGGCCCACGGGCGTCCAACAGATACGAAATGCGGTTCGCGAGCATGGAGTGCTCCACTCCGGTGCCGATCTGGGCCTGGCTGAGACCAGCGGAGGCGAGCAACTGTGCATACTCGTGGAACTGTGCCCCCACGAAGACCCCCAGCCGACGGCCCGTGATGGACTCGGGCTTCCATCCCGCGTCCTCGATGGCCGCCCAAGCCGTTTGGAGCAGCAGGCGCTGTTGCGGGTCCATCATCTCCGCCTCCAGCGGCGAGATCTTGAAGAAGCGTGAGTCGAACTCGTCGACTCCATTGATGAACCCGCCCCACTTGCTCACCGACCGCCCTTCCCGATCCCCGTCAGCCGAGTACCAGTCCCGCCAGTCCCACCGATCACGCGGAATCTCGACGATGGAGTCGACTCCCCCGACCAAGTTCCGCCAGTACTCCTCTATGTTCCCGGCGCCCGGGAAGCGGGCTGCCATGCCGACCACCGCGATGGGCATGCTCGCGTCCTCGCGGACGTCCATCACCGGATTGACGGCAGCCGCGTCGTTCGCCAAGCCGTCGGTGAGATCGCCCGGCCGGAGATCACTGTGACCGTTTGGCACAGGGGCGGGGGCATCACCGAGCAAGGAGTCGGTCGCGTCAGCGGGGTCCGCATCCCTTTCGGGAGCCCGGCTGGCGGGGGGTACCTCGATCTGGTCGCCGTGCTGGTCCACGAGAAGACGTAGCACCTCGCCCAGCGTTCCGCACGCGAAGAACACGGTCGGCGAGACCGGAATCCCCAGTTCCTCTGTCAACCGTCGCGCATGGGTCTTGAGCGAGACGGAATCAAAGCCGTAGTCCGCGAGGTCCGCCTCGAGGTCAATACGCTCCACCTCGATCCCGAGCGCCCGAGCAGTCGCATCGAGAACCTGCTCGCGTAGCGACTCGGACCCGGCAGTCTCCGGGCGGGCCGGCTCAGCAGCGCCACCCGTCGTGTCGACAGTGGGCAGGTGGTCGGCATCGGCTCGCGGTGCAGGCGCCGCGCCGTCGTGAACGGCCGGCATCACCACGGCCGTTGAGATGCCGCGGGCGAGGACGGTGTCGAAGATGGCAAGGCCCTCTGCCGTGCCGAGTGGCACGACGCCAGACGCCTTCTGGTGGAGTCGCTGTCCCCCCGCCCGCATGGCGCCGTCCTCCCAGAGAGGCCAGTCGATCGATAAGGTCGCGCCCCGTCGGGCGCCTTGGGCGCGCAGGTGATTGCGGTACTCGCAGAACGCGTCGAGGAATCGATTGGCGACACCGTAGCCGCCAAGCCCGAAGTCACCCAAGACCGCCGACGCCGACGAGAACAAGATGACCGCATCGAGGTCCTCGTCACGAGTGACCTCGTCGAGCACCTGGACGCCTTCGACCTTGGCCTTGAGGGCACCCTCGAGTGCCCGTTCATCCATGGCACTGAGGGGGCGGGAGTCGAGGACTCCGGCCGCGTGGACGACGGCATGCACACCCCCGCGTTGCTGTCGGACGGACCGCACCACCTCACGCATGGCCGTCACGTCGCTGACATCGGCCTGCAGGTAGACAGCACTGGCGGCACCGGACGACTTCAGCGATTCCAAGTGTTCGCTCGTCGCCAGCGTGGGAGCCGAACGCCCCACCAGCACCAGGTGAGCCGCGAGGGTGGATGCCAGGTGCCGGCTCACGATCCGGCCGAGGGCCCCCATTCCCCCGGTGACGAGGCACACCGCTCCCCGGCGGATGACGATGGGCTCATCGGCGGCAGCCGGTGCCGCCAGTTCGGGCACGAAACGGGCGCCATCACGACGCAGGACCTCGGGGTCGGAGGCCGCCCACTCACTGACGGCATGGTCGACGCACTCACCGACAGAGGCGGCGCCATCGACCCGGAGAAGGGTGAAGGTCATTTCGGGCGCCACGAGGGCGGCGGAGTGCCCCACCGCCGCTGCAGCGTCATCGAAGGGCCGGGGAACGCTTCCTCGACGAGTCACACACACCACGCGCCGCACTCGCGCCGAGGTCCGTCCGGCCGCGCCGACGAGGTGGAGCGAGGCCCCGATGGCGGGGTCCACGGATGCGTCGGAACCGGCGTGCAGGGGCCACAGGTTCAGGACATCGATGGGGACGTCTCCGGCCTGCGCGGCTAAAAGCTTGTCGAAGTCGCCCGCGCTACGGGGGCTGATTCGCCAGCTCTCTCCCACGGGCACGAGGTCATCCTCGGAGGCCTGACCCACCAGGATGATGGGCGTCGAGGGCCAGTGCCGCCGGACCGCAGCGATGTCGCTTTCATCGCCCATCAGCAACAAGCGTCGAAGGGGCTCGACGGATGATGGAGCAGGTTCTGGCCGCCACGCCGGCACCTTCACCTCGAAGTGTCTCGTCGAGTAGACGACGCTTCCGGCAGGCTCGCTTGGCCGTCGCTGGAAGTTGATGTGGTCGAAGCGGTAGGGCGGCAGGCTCACGGGGGGCGCGAGAGGCTCGCCGTGAAGTTCGGCCCACGGCACGTCCAGTCCGTCCACCCAGGCCCGCGCCAGCGGCTTGAGGCGTCGACGCCGGGCGAGGTCCGCCAGGAAGTCGTGCCCGGCCCGGTCGCTGAACAGCGAGGCAATCGACGACGGCTGCGCCATGGTCTGACCCGCGAAGACTGCCTCGGACTCGCCGTGTTGCAGATGCTCCCGAAGCCGGGTGACGAGCTCCGAAGTGCTGGACGCCAGCACGGCGACCCTGTGCCCATGCGCGGTGCGGTTGAGCTGGGTCGTACGGGCAATCGCCTCCAGCCGCGGGGCGGCATCGCAATCTCCTCGTTCCACCCATTCGAGAAGCGCCTCCTCATTGCGGCGCAACGCCGTCTCGGTGTGGCCTGACACGACGACGACGTGTTCGAGGCCGCCATCGCGATCGGCGTGTTCTGGAGCCGGGGCCTCTTCGAGTAGGACATGCGCATTGGTGCCGCTCAGCCCGAATGCGCTGACCGTGGCTCGTCGCGGACCCTGTTCGGGCGCCTTCCACGGTGTTGCTTGCTCGGGAAAGTAGAAGGGGGACTCGTCCCAGACCATCAGATCGCTGGGCGTGTTGACATGCCACGTCGGCGGAATGGTTGCATGACGAAGCGCTTGGACGACCTTGATCACGCCGGCCACGCCCGCTGCCGCCGCGGCATGGCCCATGCCGGCCTTCACCGACCCAAGCGCACAGTAGGTGCGCGCGGCCGTGAATCGCCGATGCGCTGCGGTGAGGGATTCGGCCTCGACGGCGTCGCCGAGCCGCGTTCCCGTCCCATGCGCCTCCGCGTATCCGATGCTCGTGACGTCAATCCCCGCCTGACGGTAGACCTCCTCCGCCAGGTCAGTCTGGGCTCGGGCGCTGGGCGCGGTGAATCCGTTGGACGCCCCGTCGTGGTTGAGCGCGGAACCGCGGATCACCGCGAGAATGCGGTCGCCACTCCGACGAGCCGCGCCGACCGTCTTGAGGACCAGGGCGCCGGCCCCCTCGCCGGGGACGAATCCGTCGGCGCGACTGTCGAAGGGACGGCAGGCACCTGCCGACGAGAGCAGTGACATATTGCTCATGGCCACGTGGAAGCGCGCCGAAGGCATCACGAAGACGCCGCCCGCCAGTGCCATGTCGGTCTCGCCCGAGCGCAGGCTCTGCACCGCCAAGTGGAGCGCGACGAGCGAGGACGAACAGGCCGTGTCGATCGAGATGCTCGGACCATGCAGATCCAGAAGGTAGGAGATCCTGGCCGCCAGCACCGAAGAGTAGGAGCCCATCGTCGCGCCATGGTCCGCGGAGGCGCCCTCCAACTCGTTGAGCAGAGGCGTCTCGTTTGCCACGCACCCGACGTAGACGCCGCACTTCGTGCCCCCCAAGGACACCGGAGGATAGCCGGCATCCTCGAGGGCCTTCCACGCATGTTCGAGGAAGACGCGCTGCTGGGGATCTGTGATCTGCGCATCGCGACCCGACATGCGGAAGAAGAGCGGGTCGAAAAGGTCCGCATCGGGGATGAGCCCAGCGACCTTGCAGTAGGTACGGTCGAGCCGGTCCGGATCCGGGTCATAGACGGCGTCGACATCCCACCGCTCGCGGGGAACCGGCCTCACCGAACAACGACCCTTCACGATGTTGTCCCAATAGGCTTCTGGATCTCGAGCGTCCGGGAACGTGCCCGACATTCCGATGATGGCGATGGCGTCATCGTCGGCCGCCGGGGGTTCCAGGTTCGCGTGGACCTGCCTCGCTGGCGTGACCAGGCCCACAGTTGGGGTCGGTGCCTCACGAACTTCCCGACTCCCAGGGTCCCGCTCCACGCCGGAATCGCGAAGATGCTCGATGAGCTGATTGAGCGTCGAATGCTCGAAGAGAACCGCGGCACTCAGCTGGGTCCCCAGCACCGAGTTCAGGGTCGCAACGAGTTCCGGCGCGATGAGGGAGTCGACACCGAGCTCCACGAAGGCGGTGTCCGCATCGACGTCGGCGACGTCCGCCTCAACTGCTTCCACCACGGAGCGCAGAACCGTCGCACGCAGTGCATCGGAACCGGACTGCCCATGGTCCCGGCGACTCTGCGCTGCCTCTGGCGAGTCGACGCGATGGCCCGCGTCCTCTCGCCCTGGTGTCCGCCGCAGCTCTTGTCGGATCGACGCCGGCTTGGCGGCGACCATGACGTTCTGGGACACGCCGTACCTGCCCACCGTCGGCCCCAGGACGGTCGTGGGGCCGAACCCCCCGTCCGACAGGACGGAACTCCAGTGGGTGGCGTCCAGCAGGGGGGATTCGGGGATTCGCACCTCCGGGTCGCGGAACAGCCACCAGCCGTCGAGAAGCCCCGCCGCCATCGCATACACGTCGGGACAGCCGGTCAGCTCGTTGAGGACGAGGACTCCTCCTGGCCGCAACAACGAGTGCAGATTGCGCGTCGATTCACGAATGTCAGGCGTGGCATGGATGACGTTAGTGGCGATGACGATGTCGGCGTCGTCGTAGGCGAATCCCTGCTCACCGGGATCGGCCGAGATGTCCAGCCGGGCGAAGTGGACGCGCGGAAACTCCTTTTGGAACTTCTTGGCCCCCCATGTGCTGAAGGCCAACGAGAGATCCGTGTAGGCGTAGTCGATGCGGTCCTTCCACCGGTTCAACGCCTCCAGCACCGGCCGCGTGGTGCCCCCGGTGCCCGCCCCCACCTCGATCATCTTGATGGTGCGGCCAGCGGGGACCTTGTCGAGGATGTGCTGAACGCACTGCCAGGCGACCAAGTCATTGCACAGATCCGCCATCTGGTTGCCCGTGTAGAGACGGCTCATCGGCGTGTCACTGACCTTGGGGAACAGCACCTCGACCGAGGTCCGGGTGCCAGCAAGGATGTCCGGATAATGCTCGAAGCACAACGCCAACAACGGCGTGTAGACGGCCGCTTCAGCGAACTCTCTCTCGATGTCCTGCCGGCGCTCGTCCAGGGCGGCCATCGGCTGAGCGCTGGCGGTGATCTGCAGGTGGTCGCCAGCGGCGCGCATGAACCCCTCGCGAACGAACATGCTGACGAGATGCTCGAAGTGCTGTCGATGACGATCGATCACCTGGACGCTGTCTGCCAGGGCGTCCACGGTGTGCGAGCTTCCCCGCGCCCAATCACCGGCCGCGTCCGCCAGGACCGCGAACAACGTTTGCATGGCCCACGCGGTCAACGCGCTGTGGGCACGCTCATGCTCGTCGAGTTCCCGGGCCGACAACTCCGGCGCGACCGATGATCGCTCGGGCCCCGCATCGTGGGGCGCTGACGAGGCCGATTCCATGTCCGTAGGACCGCCGATCCAGTAGCGATGGTCGTCGAACCGATAACCGGGCAATGACAGTCGTTGCCGGTGGTCGCTGACGTGCAGTCGTTCGAAGTCGACCGTCGCACCACCGCAATAGCCACGGAAGAGGTCGGTCAGCTCGTCCGCCGAGATGTCGGGGCTGCCTGGGTCACTGCCCCCCTGTCGTTCGCCATCCAGCCGGCGGTCACCGCTCGACCAGAATGGCGCCATCCCGCCCTCCTGAGACAACGCCTGCTCGATCTGGAGGCGGAGCGTGCGACAGTCGTCCACAACAAAAGCGCGCCGACGAGCATAGTGCTGGCGACCGACCTGCAAAGTATAGGCGACGTCGCCCAGCGCGGCGTCATGGGTCGCGAGCCATTCCGCCAAGGCAGCGAGGTTCCCCCTCAACGCCTCGTCAGTCCTCCCCGAGACAGGGACCAGCTGCGGACGCTCACGACCGATCGAGCGACGAGCTGGTTTGAACTGCTCGAGGATCACATGCACATTCGTACCATTGAAGGCGTAAGCGTTCACTCCCGCTCGCGTCGGCAACTCGCCGTCGGACGCCAACCGCGTTGGGGTCGCTCCGAGGACGAACGGCGAATCATGCGATGACAGGTGCCGATGATCAGCCTCGCCCCCGACCCATCCGGGGACCTCGCCGCGACGGAAGGAGGCGAGCACCTTGGCCACCGCGGCCATGCCCGAGGCAGCCACCGCATGCCCCAGGACGCTCTTGGTGGACCCGAGAACGCAACTGTGGGGCGCAGCTCCCAGCTCGGTCAACGCCGCCGTGAGGGCAGAGAGTTCCGCGCTGTCGCCTACAGGCGACCCGGTGCCTTGCGCTTCCAGGAGGCGCACGCTACGCACGTCGGTCTCGCTGTCGCGGTACAGCTTGACGATCATGTCACGCATGGATCGGGTGACCGGCGCCATGACGGACGGCGCGCGTCCGTTGTGGCTCATTGCGCTGGCTCGGACGATCGCGTAGACGTGATCGCCGTCGGCCAGCGCTGACGGCAAGGGCTTCAGGACGAGCACTCCCACACCATCGCCGAGCACCATTCCGTCGGCGTCTTCGCGGAAGGGACGACACCGTCCGCTGGTGGACAGCAAACCCGCCTCTGCAGCAAGCGCCTGGAACCGCGGCGAGGTCACGAACACTCCGGCAACGATGGCGAGCTCGCACTCTCCACGCCGAATGCTTTCCGAGGCCATGTGGAGCGCCGCCAAGGACGAGGTGCATGCGTCGTCCACCGTCACGCAGGGGCCCCTCGTGTCGAACCAGTGAGCGAGCCGACCGGACAAGACGGACATCTCGTTGCCGAGCAACGCCTGGGAAGAAGGCCCGTCCACCCCAACGACCTGATCCTCGTAGCCGCCGACCTTCGCTCCGACGAAGACCCCCACACGGTCACCTGCCAAGGAGGCCGGGTCATGCCCGTAGTCCTCGATTGCGTGATAGGCCTCTTCGAGCAGCAGACGCTGCTGGGGATCCATCCTGCGCGCCTCACGAGCGCTGATGCCGAAGAACGGCGCGTCGAACCGGTCTGGGGTGGGGATGGACCCGGACGGAACCTGGTCGCAACGCCAGGTGATCGAGCCCTCATTCCTGGCGTCGGCCCCCCACAAGGCCGCCTCGAGCGCGTCGACGTTGTCGAGATCCGCGAATCTCATGGACTGGCCGACGATCGCCACGGGCACCGTGGCTTCCTCTGCTGGCGTCGAATCCGATGTGAAGTCGACGAGCCGGTGGTCGGGCGCGGGCGTGGAGAGCAGCGACTCGATGTGCCCCGCGAGCTGCCCGGGAGTGACGAAGTCAGAGATTGCCTCGGCGCCGAGGCTGATCCCCAACTCGTCGTTGAGCGCATCGACCAAGTCGGCGGAGTCCACCGAATTTAGCCCCAAGTCCGCCCATGTTCGGGCCGGGTCCCAAGGGCCGACATCCTGCCTCAAATGCAGCTTGGCCAGTCGTTCGACGACATCAGACAGGGAATCACGGACGGGGGACATCGTCATGCGGTCAGCCGAAAGCAGCTCCTCGGCGGCCGTGGACAGCCCAGCCAAGGTCGGATGATCGTAGATCGCTTCGGCACCGAGGGTGAGGCCGTACTCGGCGTTGATCTCGTCGACGAGATCGACACCGAGGACCGACGTCAACCCCTGTTCTGCCATGGGTAGCGACGGGTCGATCTCGGCCTCGTCACCGTTGGTGATGTCAGCAAAGAGGGAAAGCAATCGAACAAGGACGGGGGTGGGAGTCACTTGTCAATCTCCTGTCAGATTGTCGGTCGTCTGGCGGCGCTCACATGAAGTTGTCGGATCTGGGCATGTCGGGGACTTCGCACAACGTCACGCCAGCGTCGTGAAAGGCGGCCCATGGTCGAACTGCTCAGGTAGCCGTCCTGAACGAGTCGCGACGGGATGCTGATGCCCTCGGAGCGCGAGAAGATCTCGTCACCCAGCACCGCACTGTGCGCCGCGACGATGTCGTAGTCAACGTCGACGAACCCGGTCTCGCGCAGGAGCAGCGGAAGGTCTCGGCCAATCAGTGGGTTGCCGCCCTCGTCCTCGCGCGCCCTGCAATAGGCCGAGTACACCTCGCGTAACTCCGGCACTGGCGGGCTCGCCATGAGATGCATCTCGAAGTCGTTGTCCACTACGACCGCACGTCCGCCAGGCTTGGTGATCCGAAGGATCTCGTGCAGCGCCCTCTCGGGATCGGGCAGGTGCTCGAGGACGAGTCGCACGAGCACGAAGTCGAATGCCCCCTCTTCGTAGCCAGTGTCCAGAATGCTCGCCTCTCGAACGGTCACGTCCAACGACTCCTCGGCGAACATTTCGCGAGCGCGCACCACCAGGTCGGGATCGAGTTCAAGCCCGTGCAGTTCGAGACCGGAAAACTCGTGGGCCATGTGGCGCAGAACGAAGCCGGGACCACACCCCAACTCGACGACCCGACGGGCGGCGCCGAGCCCGTAGGACTCGTAGAGCCTTCTCTCCTTCTCCCAGAAGAGGTCGACCTGGGCCGAGAGCCGCGCCGTCTCGGCGTCGATGCCGGCGCCGATTGAGCAGACATCATACGAACTGGCACGGGTGCGGGACGCGACGACAGGAACTCCTTGCTGCGGCATCAGCGCTCCTCCAACGATTCGAGGAAGTCGATCAGTCGGTCCGCGACCGCGACCCAGTTCGAATCGAGCATGGCCGCGTGGCCAACGCCGGGCACGATGGTGGCGTCCACGCCATAGGCATCGGCAGTCGCGTGATTCACCTGCGGGGCGAAGAACAGGTCCTCTTCTCCCCCGATGACCGCCACCGGCACGCCCACCGACTTGGGGTCCCGCAGAACCATCCGTGACAGCTGCTTTCCGGCACGCTGTGACTCTCCCTGCATCCGGCTACCGTACGAGACGAGCGTGTCCTTGTCGAGATCGCCGGCGAAGAACATCCCGTAGGGGAAGGCCGCCTGATCAGTAGCGTCCTCGGGGCCGAGCTTGCCGCTGTGCAGCTTCCACAACTTGACCATGGCCCCCATGCCGAGCTTCATCCACGCCAGCGCCTCCTTCCCCCCGACGCCGGACGGGGGCATCGAGGACAACAGCACGACGCCGGACACAAGGTCCTCGTCAGCGCCGAGGACCTTCTGAACGATGCCACCACCCATCGAGTGACCGACAACGACCGGTCTCGTCGGCATGGCCTTCAACGTCTCGACGACGTCCTCGACGTACTGCTCGAGCCTCAGCGATCTGAGCGGCTGCGTCGTGCGGCTTGCGCCATGTCCCCGCAGGCTGACCGCCCACGAGCCGTAGCCCCGGTCCGCCAGATACGGCTGGAACTTCTCCCAGCACCATGCCGCGAAGTATCCGCCGTGGACGAAAAGGACGGTGGTGCCACACCCCTCCCTCGTCGGTTTCACCCGAATCGTCTCCAAGTCCAGCATCACGTTTCTCCTATCGGTCTGCATCATCGGTTTCGAGTAAGTCATCCAGTACGTCTGCGTCATCCAGGCGCGTGACCGATCGGATGCCATGCGTCAACGTGGTCAGTCAGCTTGCGAAATCTGCGAAACCCCGTGCCCTCGAATCCAACAACCGGCCCATTTCGGTCATCAGCTTGATCCCGATGTCATCGACGTGACGGTTCCGCCAGCTCTCGAACTCGGTGCCCTTGACCCACTGGTTGAACGCCCCCAGCGCCGGTCCGCAGTGGACTTGGAAGTCGACCACTTGGGTCTTGTCTCCGGCTAGGGCGAGCTGCGTCGAATGGGCGAGGTACCACTTGAAGACCGCCAGCATCTTCTGCCGATCGGTGGGCGCTTCCCCGCAGTTGGTGCTGACCCGCGACTTCACCTCGTCCCAGATGCCGTCGAAGGAGCGACGGAAGTACCGCTGCTCGAGCTGGTGGCGCGTGTCCACATCGATCGCCTCCCAGGAGTCGAACTGGCGGTACAGGGAGTAGAGCTTGTTCGCGCGAGCCGGGAAGAACACTCCTCGTCGCAACACCTGCACACGGCTTCCCAGCTCGAACATGTCCCCCGCCGGCGCGTAGTCGGTGTCCTGGACGTTGATGTCCTGGAGAAGGTCCTTCACCACGTCGCTGGCCCCGGACTCGACAGTGCACTGGTTGATCGAACCGGTGACGATGTACTCAGCGCCGAGCAGGTAGGCGGCGGCCGCAGACTCAGGAGTTCCGATACCACCGGCGCCCCCGACTCGCACCCGAGGCAACTGCGGCGACTCCTCCTGCATGCGGTCCCGCAGACGGGCAATGGTGGGGATCAGGGTGAAGGCGACCGCAGCGTCCGTGTGCCCACCCGAATCAGCCTCGGCCGTGACATCGTCTGCCATGCGCACGTCACGCGCGAGGCTCGCCTCCTCGGCCGTGATGACCGCCGCATCCTTGAGCTGCGAGACGATCGATTTCGGCGGCGGACTCATGAACGCGGCGGCGACCTCGGGGCGGGAGAGCTTGGCCATGACCCGGTGCGGTGTGATGACCCGCCCGTCCGCACCCCTGTGCGCGCCGTTGAGTCGGAACCGGACCAGGGCCGGACTCACATCAACGAAGGCGGATGCCTCGATCACGTTCACTCCTCGCGAGAGCAGCAGATCGACCAGCTCGTCCTCGCGTCGAGGATCACCGTGGCTGTGCAGAAGGTTGAACCCAAACGGCGTCCCCGCCGGAAGCCGCCGCTGGAGGTAGTCGATCGAAACGCCGACCTCGGACAGCGGCATTCCCCCAGTGCCGACGAACCCGAGCATGCCGGCCAGCGCGATACGCTCAACGAGTTCCTTGGACGCAATCCCGCGATACATCGAGCCGGTGACATAGGGATGCTTGAGCCCGTATGCCGAGCAGAGCGTCTCATTTCCGGGCGCTGGCACGGGGGCGGACTCGACGCGCGGCTCTGGTTGTCCCGAACTGACCGATCGACGTACCTCCTCGGCGCGGGTCGTCTTCTCGTTCTGAGCCTTCGCGTCGCTGCGCACGATCGCGCGTGTCAGGCCGGTCAGCACGTTGCCGGGACCGACTTGCTCAAGGGTCGCTCCGGCGCGCATCAGGTAGCGCACCGTATCAACCCACTGCACGGGAGAGGTGATCTGCTCGGCAAGAAGGCGCGCCGTGTCCGCGTCATAGGGGCGAGCGGTGACGTTTGAGATGACTGGGCAACAAGGCCTCCCAAAGGAAATACCCTTCAGCTGTTGCTCGAACTGCTCCCGCGCACCGCGCATGTAGCGGGAGTGGAACGCACCGCTGACGTTGAGCGGCACGAAGCGTGCCCCCGCCGCCGTGAAGAGCCGCTCGCAACTCAGCACCTCTTCACGCATTCCGGAGATGACGACTTGCTCGGGCGAGTTAAGGTTGGCGATGTCGACGGCCTCCTGGCCGCCCTTGGCGAGGACTGCGGCCACAGCGTCTTCGCCAAGTCCCAGGACCACGGCCATTCCTCCGCCCCGGGCCCGAGCCATCAACTGACCTCGGATCTTCACGAGGGACAGCCCCGTGGCGAAGTCCACAATCCCTGCCGCATGGAGCGCGTTGTACTCACCCAAGCTGTGTCCCGCGACGAAGTCGGGAAGGGGCGCACCGTTCGCTGTCTTGCTGAGATAGCTCAACGCATTGACGACGTAGAGGGCTGGCTGCGTGAACTCCGTGTTGTCCAGGCGATCCTTCGGACCGGCGAGGCACAACTCCTTCACCGACCAGCCGAGGATCCGATCGGCCTGGGCGAGCTCTTCCGAGTGCTGATCAAAGAGTTCATGGCCCATACCGATGGACTGTGAACCCTGGCCTGGGAAGACGTAGGCGAGCAACTCGTTGCCATCGGGTCTCCCGGACGGTTGTGGTGACATGAGACGGAACTCCTCCGTAGTGGTATCGACGGATTGGGGGGTGGTGGAGGCGCGTCGGCCCCTCCCCGTGGGGTCTTGGTCGGACAACGTGGACAACTTCTCGACCATGTGGCTGCTGTTCATGAATGGCGTCACCAGGGCGTGGCTGGACTCGGTGGGAATGGAGTGCTGGCGCAGGATCGCGGACATCGAGGTTCCCGGTCCGATCTCGACACAGCGATAACGCCCCGACTGGGCCATTGCCCGTAGGGCGGTCGCTGCCCTGATCGGTTCTCGGAAGACGCGCCACCAGTGGCCGGGCTCGAGCGAGTCCACTCGTCCACCAGCGGCACACGAATAGAAGGGCACTCGCAATGATACTCCCGCACCCGCTTCCGTGCGGGCTGGAGGCTTCAGGGAGTCAAGCCGCCTTGAGTGGAACGGATACCTCACCGGCAGCGCGACGTAGTTGACGGCGGCGGCATCCAGTTCGGCCTGCAACGACTCGAGGTTGTCCAGCCCTCCCGTCACGACGAAGTGCTCCGGCCCGTTCACCGACACGAGGTCGCACTCGTGTCGGGTGGCGATGCCATCGTGCCATACCTCCGGACGGGCAAACACGGCCACCATCCCGCCCGGGGAACACTGCTCGACAATTCGATCGGATTGTTCACAGATCATTCTGACCGCCGTCTCGGCCCCGAACCCGCCGGCGAACGTGGCCGCTGCCACCTCTCCCAGGCTGGCCCCCACCAAGCAGGTCGGCTGCACCCCGCGTCGGATCAGGAGCTGCGACACGGAGTACTGGAGCGAGAAGATCGCCGGATGGCTCACGCGAAGGTCCATCACGGCGTTGGCCCACTCATCACCATACAGCGCGTCCAAGAACCCGTCGCCGCGGTGATCCCGCACCACGGTGTCGATCTGCTGCATGTCCCTTCTGAACTCGGGAAAACGCAGCCAGAGGTCGTGCCCCATGCCGGGGAACTGGGAACCCTGCCCGGGAAAGATGAATGCCCAGTCACGCATGGGCCACCCCCGCGACGAGTGCCTTCGTTGAGTCGAATCCTTCGAGCTCCGTGTCGCGCGGATGCCCTAGAGCCACCGCGTAGTTTCCGATTCGAACCGCCCTGGCCCCGTACTGGATGAGATTCCGGAACCGGATGCGGTACCCATCATGATCTGCGACCACGGACGACACCTCGAGCAGCGAGGACGGCACGGTCAGTCCCGTGAGCATCGCCTTACCCACCGCCTCCTTGGCGCACCACAGATGGGTACTCATCTCGAGCATCGGCACCCGGTGTGCGAGGCACAAACTGACCTCGCTGACGACCGCTTGGGATCGCAGGGTGGCCTCCCGCTTCCGATCGATCAACTCGATGTCGATTCCCATGGGATGCCCGACGTCGAAGGCGACCGCCACGGCGCATCCGCCGCTGTGAGCGATGCTGACCCCGACCCTCGCCGACTCAGGGCAGCGGACGATCGGCTGTCCGAACACACCAGGCTCGATGAGGATCGAGGAAGGACGAAGCCACGTCGCGAGCTGCGCGCAGATTGCCAATTTCGCTGCATGGTGCCCAGCCACGAAGTCCGACCGCCTCTTGTCGGATCTCGCGCGCCCCAGTTGCTCCCACTCGTGGGGGTGCAATGACTCCACGAAAGACGACCAGTCGCCGACGGGAACGCAGCTGATAGCCGCTTCCGACTGACGGCCCGAGCGCGACAAACGCAACCGCCTCGTGCTCTCGAACACAGTCGTGCCTCACCTCCGCTCCGTGTACAGGTCCCAAGAAAGCCGCGCAGATAACGCGCAGCGGTTGACCGCAGCGCTGTCGGTGCGCTCCACTGCCCCGCCGGCGGATGATGCCCGGGGCTCTTTCGCCAGTTAGGCCGAGATGTCCTTGCGCCGATACACGAATACTGCAGCGGCAAAACATCCGACGATCACGAACAATGACACCAGTAGATGGGCAAGATCCATCGCGGCGCTCCCCTTGGTCGCTTCGCCGACTCGGACGTAGGAGA
>NZ_JARKPQ010000025.1 GCF_029975155.1 Propionicimonas sp.
AGCTGACAAACACAATCAACCAGATCGCACGAGAACGAGGCGACCTTGTTCGATTCCGCGTTCCGCTCCAGCAGATTGCGTTGGCTGCTGGCGAGGCACTCGCCGTGCTCGCGGATGACCCGGACGAGCAGGCCGTGCTCACCGTCCTGGCGAGACAGCGCAGCGCGCTGACGAACCGCCGAGGGCTGCTCGACTCCGCCCTTGATCGCCAGGCAACCGAGTTCCGTTCGGCATGCATCCAGGCTGTCGAGACTCTGGCCGACTCTGCCGAGTCCATCGAGGAGTCGGAGAGTCCCGACTGGTCGAGACTTGAGGTCGCCTCCGCGTTACTCAATGAACAGCTGTTTGCTGCGAACCAGCGGTTCACCGACGGCGTGCATGCGGTGGTCAGTTCTCAACTCGCGGACGTCACCTCCGAGGTACGCGAGCTCGAAGCGTCACCCTATGCACACCAGCTGCGTGCGCTGGAAGTGCAGAGCACCGTCGGAGCCCAGGCCATTCCCGCAGACACAGGGCTCGTGCCAGAGCCAGGTCGCAAGCCGCGGCGTACCCCCGAGTAATTGTCAAGACCTGTGGATCGGCGTGTCATGCGACGTTTTGCTGGCGTCCTGATTCCTCGGGTCGTTCGACGAGCTTGCCGCGCTCGAAGGTGGCGCCGGCGCGGACGAGGGCCACGAGGTGCGGGGCGTTGACCGCGCGCCAGCGTCGTTGCGCGGACTCGATGAGCTTGAACGCCATCGCGATGCCCGCGGCGCGCGAGCCAGGACCCTTGGTGACGCGCTGACGGAGCCGGACAGTGGCGAAGGTCGACTCGATCGGGTTGGTCGTACGCAGATGGACCCAGTGCTCGGCCGGGTAGTCGTAGAACTCCAGCAGCACGTCCAGGTCCTCGGTGATCTTCGCGGCCGCCTTGGGCCACTTCGTGCCGTAGTCGGCGGCGAACGCCCTGGCGGCGGCCTCGGCGTGCTCGCGGTCCTCGGCGTTCCAGATCTCGGCCAGCGCGGCCTTGGCGCCGGGCTGGGCGGACTTGGGCAGGGCGTTGAGCACGTTTGCGATCCGGTGGAACCAGCACCGTTGCTCGCGGGTGGTGGGGAAGACTTCGCGCAGCGCGGCCCAGAACCCTAGGGCGCCGTCGCCGACGGCCAGGACCGGAGCGGCCATGCCCCGGCGCTTGCACGAGCGCAGCAGGTCGGCCCAGGACTCGGTGGACTCCCGGTGCCCGTCGTCCAGGGCGATCAGTTCCTTGGTGCCGTCGGCGCGGACCCCGACCATGACGAGCAGGCAGACCTTGTCCTGGGTGAGGCGGACCTTGAGGTGGATCCCGTCGACCCACACGTAGACGTAGTCGGTCTCGGCCAGGGAGCGCTGGTTGAAGGCGAGGGCCTCGGCCTGCCACTGCTCGGTGAGCCGGGTGATCGTCTTGGCCGACAGTCCGGCCGAGGTGCCGAGGAACTGGGTCAGCGCCGGTCCGAAGTCGCTGGAGGACAGACCGTGCAGGTAGAGCAGCGGCAGCACCTCGGCCATCTGCGGTGACTTACGGGCCCACGCCGGCAGGATCGCCGAGCCGAACCGCTTCCGCTCACCGGTGGCCTCATCGATCCGGCGGTCGTCGACCCGCGGTTGGCGCACCGGGACCGCGCCGGCGGCCGTGGTCACCTCACGCGCAGCGTGGTACCCGTTGCGGACCACCAGCCGGTGACCGTGCTCGTCGACCTCCCCGGCGAACCGCTCGACGTAAGCCGCGACCTCGGCCTGCAGCGCGGCCGCGAGCATCTGCCGGGCGCCGTCACGCACGATCTCATCGAGCAACGACCCACCGTGCACGGTCGCGTCGACGTTGGACTCGGTGTTCTCCTGGACTACCTTGAGCATGGGCGTACCTTCCCGAGCCGGCGCTCCAACGCCGACCCTGATCAGAACTTGTATGGGCTTCAGATCTTGCTCGGGAGGTACGCCACTTTCACGTCACCCCGCCGAGAGCCATCCACAGGTTCTGATCATTGCTCAACACGAACCTGACGAGTCCCTACCGGACTACATCACCGACCGGCTATGAGAGGCCCAGGGAAGACAGACGTCCCGAAATCGGGCACTGAACACGACGAGATCGGGTACATCAGTTGCGCCCACACGACCCTTGGCGTC
>NZ_JARKPQ010000028.1 GCF_029975155.1 Propionicimonas sp.
GCGCGTTCTACGGCGCCGGCTACCCGACCGATGTGTGGAATTCGTACATGGCAGTGGCCACCGATGGCCTGCCGTTCGTCGACTTCGATCCGCCGGCCAATATCCAGCCGACGGTGCGTAACACGTTGCCGGTGACCAGCGCCACCTCAGCAGCCCCGCAGCCGACTGAGACGACCGAGCCCGAGGAGACATCGGCCCCGGAGACCACGCGTCCCGCCGAGACCACCGAGGCGCCCGAGCCGACTCGTCCGGAAACGACGGAACCCGAGACCTCCGAAACCACCGAGCCTGCGGAGCCCGAGCCGACCAGGACCGGGCGTCCTGGCTGACGTGCGAGACAATGACCGGGTGAGAGAACCGGCCGACTTCACCTACCGTGTCGGCGGGCCCCTGGGATCACGGGTCCACCGCGTCGGCCTGTGGCTCAATCCGGCCTTCTTCGCCGTCACCGCGGCGACGCTGACCTGGCTGATCCTCATCTGGCGTCAGGTGCCATGCCGTCCGCTGCCCGACGACCCGTTCCCGAACCCTTTCCTGCGGATGTGCTACAGCGACATCCCGATCCTCTATCTGAACCGCGACTTGAGTATTGGATCAGGGATATACACCGATATATCGCTTGAGTATCCGGTCCTGACGGGTGGCTTCTTGGCTGTGACCAGGGCAATCACCCGACTGCTCGGGGCGGTCATCTCACCGGGGGCGACGTTCGACGAGCAGCTGGCGGCATCCCAGCTGTTCTTCCAGGTGAATGCGATCGCGCTGTTCGTCTGCTTCCTGGTCACCGTCTGGGTGCACCTGAAGATGGGCCGCAACTCGCCCCGGGTCGGGTACGCCGGACCGGTGCGGATGTGGGACGCGTTGCTCATCGCGGCATCCCCCGTCGTGGCACTGAACGGCCTGATCAACTGGGACATGTTCGCGGTCATGTTGACCTCGATCGGACTACTGATCTGGAGTCGCAAGTATCCGTTCATCGCGGGTGGCGTGCTCGGCCTGGCCTTCGCGGCCAAGTTCTATCCGGTGCTGGTCTTGGTCGCGATCACCTTGATCTGCGTGCGCTCCGGTCATTACCGGGCGTTGATGCGCCTGTGGGCAGGTTCGGTTGTCGCCTGGCTATTGGTGAACGTGCCGGTGATGATCTTCGCCTGGCAGGGCTGGACCGAGTTCTGGACCCTGAATGCTGATCGTGGCGCTGACCTCGGCTCGTTCTGGTATGTGCTGACGCTGGCCGGTCTCAAGCTTCCCGCGGTCTCGGCCATAGCCTTCGTCTGCATGGCGATCAGTGGCGTGGCGGTCTGCTGGCTGGTGCTCAACGCACCCCGGCGTCCGCGCCTTGGGCAGGTCATCGTGCTGGTGATGCTGTGCTTCTTGGTCTTCAACAAGGTCTATTCACCGCAGTACGCGCTCTGGTTGCTCCCGATCGTTGTGCTGGCCCGCCCCAAGGTCCGCGATGT
>NZ_JARKPQ010000031.1 GCF_029975155.1 Propionicimonas sp.
ACGTGAAGCCTACGACCTGATCGCCGAGGACGACCGCGCTGGCACCAACCCCGGTGAGGCGCTACGCACGCTGATCGTGCGCTACTCGCCGTCCCTGATCCTGATCGACGAGTGGGTGGCCTACGCTCGCCAGCTCGTCACTGATAAGGAGCTGCCGTCCGGCTCGTTCGAGACCCAGTTCACCTTCGCCCAGTCCCTGACTGAGATTGTGCGCTCGGTGCCGGGCGTGATGCTCGTGGTCTCGATCCCCGCATCCGACACCGGCACCGAAGGACGTGGCAGCGACATCGAGATCGGCGGCGCGAACGGCCAGCTCGCGCTCGAACGCCTCCAGAACGTGATCCGCCGCGTCGCGGACCAGTGGCGTCCGTCGAGCAAGGACGAGTCGTTCGAGATCGTCCGGCGCCGGCTGTTCCAGGCTCCGAACGCCGAAGGCCTCACGACTATCTCGGCTGTGGCGCGCAGTTTCGCGAACCTGTACCGCAACAACACCGCACAGTTTCCGCGCGATGCGGCGTCGCCGAACGACGACTATGAGAAGCGCATTCGTGCGTCCTATCCGCTGCATCCCGAGTTGCTGGATCGCCTGTATGAGGACTGGTCGACGCTGGAGCGGTTCCAACGCACCCGTGGCGTGCTGAAGCTCGTCTCGTCGATCGTGCATGAGTTGTGGGCATCGAACGACGCCTCGCCGCTGATCCTGCCCGGCAACGTGCCGCTGGATGCGACGACCGTGAACACGGACCTGACGCAGTACCTCGAAGATCAGTGGAAGCCGATCATCGACTCCGACATCGACGGGCCTGGATCGACCGCTCAGCAGATCGACCTCGACCGGCCGAACCTGGGTCAGCGGTTTGTGACTCAACGCATCGCGCGCACGATCTTCATGGGCGCGGCCCCTCGGATCAAGAGCAGTCGCAAGGGGCTCGACAAGCAGTACCTCTGGCTCGGTACCGCGGTGCCCGGCGACACACTCGGGAACTTCGGCAGCGCCGTCGAACTGCTCGCACAGCGCTCGACCTACTTCTACGAGGAGCAGGGCCACTACTGGTTCGACACCCAGCCGTCGGTTACGAAGACCGCGAACGACTATGCCGAGCGGCTCCGTGAGGATGTTGAGACGGTGTGGAACGAGATCACCCGCCGACTTCAGGGAGAGGAGCGCGTGCGCGGTGTGTTCGACCGGGTGCACATCGCCCCGTCGTCGTCCGCCGACATCCCCGACCTTGAAGACACGCGCCTAGTGATCGCGCACCCG